>DATJYJ010000577.1:0-7533 GCA_035578025.1 Verrucomicrobiia bacterium | reverse complement strand
CCGGGGCCAACGAATTTCTGCTGCAGCCGATTAAGCGCACCGAGTTTCGCGACGCCATGGGGCGGCTGGACCGGCATCCGCGGCACGGCACGCCGGGCGAGAGCAAGCTGGGCAAGATCTACACATTCATCGGGACCAAGGGCGGCGTGGGCACGACCACGCTGGCGGTGAACTTCGCCAGCGTGCTGGCGCAGCGCAAATTGTCCACGGTGGCGATCGACCTGGATTGGATCGCCAACGACGTGGCCATGCAGGTGGGCGCGGCGCCGCAGTACACCCTGATGGAGGTCGCCGAAAACCTCGAGCGCATGGACCAGGCCCTGTTCGAAGGCTTCGTGACCCGCGACCCTCTCGGCTTCTTCGTGGTCGGGCCGCCCGACGCCCTCGAGCACCACGGCCACTTCGGCGAGCACAGTCTGCGCGACTTCCTCACCTTCCTGGTCGAGAAGTACGATGCCGTAGTGATCGACGGCAGCCGCTCCGTGAACAACGAGCTGGTGCTCGCCGCCGCGCAAGTCTCGGCCGGGGTGTTCCTGGTAATCGACCAGGAGTTCCCCTCCATCCGCAACGCGCAGCGTTACGTCGCGTTCCTGATGCGCATGGGCTTCAACCAGGATCAGATCAAGGTCGTGGTCAACCGGTACACTAAGAAAGTTGGCCCCACGCAAGCCAGCCTGGAGCAGATCCAGTCGACACTCAACCAGAACGTGTTCTACGGAATCCCCCATTCGCCGGCAGTGATCGCCTCCATCAACAAGGCGCGCCCCTTCGTAGCCCACCGCGAGCAATCCGGCGACCTCGACCGCGTCTTCCGCGCCTTCGTCGACAAAGCGACGGGAAAGAAAGGGAAGGCCACCAGTGCGTAAGACGCCCGTGACCCCGACCCCCGGCCCCCGGCCCCTGACCCCCTTCTCAGAGGTTCCCCGTGGGTAGTCGCCCTCTAGTCCGTCCCGGATCCGGCGCCGACCGCTGGTTCGAGCTCAAAAGCCAGGTCCACCAGAAGCTCGTCAACTCGCTCACGCCGGAGCAGCTCAAGAACCTCACCAAGGACAGCGTGCGCGGCGAAATCGGTACCGTCGTCGAGAAACTCATCCTCGATGAGCAGCTCCCCATGACCATGGGCGAGCGCGAGCGCCTCATCGAAGAGATCCTCGATGAAGTCTTCGGCCTGGGCCCGCTCGAAGGCCTCCTCAAGGACCCGTCCATCTCCGACATCATGGTCAACGGCTTCGACAATATCTACGTCGAGCGCGCCGGGCGCGTGGTCGAGACCAACATCCGCTTCAAGGACAACGGCCACGTCCGCATGATCATCGAACGCATCGTCAGCGCCATCGGCCGCCGCATCGACGATTCCTCTCCCATCGTGGACGCCCGCCTCTCCGACGGCAGCCGCGTCTGCGCCGTGATCCCGCCCCTCTCGCTCATTGGCCCCGTGATGTCCATTCGCCGCTACGGCAAGAAGGTGCTATCCACCGAGGACCTGCTCAAGAACGAGACCTTCACCACCGGCATGCTCGACTTTCTCAGCGGCTGCGTGGAGGCGCGGCTCAACATCGTCATCTCCGGCGGATCGGGCTCGGGCAAGACCACCATGCTCAACACGCTCTCGCGCTTCATCCCCGAGGAAGAGCGCATCGTGACCATCGAGGACACGGCCGAGCTCCAACTCCAGCAGAGCCACGTGGTGCGGCTCGAAACCCGCCCGCCCAACCTCGAAGGCGCCGGCGCTATAAGCCAGCGCGACCTGGTCATCAACACCCTGCGTATGCGCCCCGACCGCATCATCGTCGGCGAATCGCGCGGACCCGAAGCTCTGGACATGCTCCAGGCCATGAACACGGGCCACGATGGATCCATGACCACCGTACACGCCAACGCGCCGCGCGACGCGTTTTCGCGCCTCGAGACCATGGTCATGATGGCCAGCCAGCACGTGCCGGATAAGGTGATCCGCCAGCAGCTCGCCAGCGCCATCAACATCGTGGTCCACTGCTCGCGCCTGGCCGACGGCAGCCGCCGCGTCACCGGCATCGCGGAGGTGATCGGCGTCCAGCACGATCTTGTGGAGATGCAGGACATCTTCGAGTTCGAGCGCACCGGCATCAGCCCGCGCGGAAAGGTGCTCGGCCGGTTCCACGGCTTCGATATCAAACCGCACTGCCTGGAGCGGCTCAAGGGCTACGGCATTCACCTGCCGGCGTCGATCTTCCACGAGCAGCACGAGGTGAAGGAGAAGTAGATGGTCGGCTTCTTCCTGGTCGCGCTCCTGTTGTTCAGCGTCGCGCTATACGGCGCGGGCTATTACCTGTGGAGCGTACCCGAGCAGGAAGCCGCGGAAGAGCTGGGCAACCGGCTGCGCGGCGTTCGCACCAGCATGCGCAGCCGCTCCAGCCGGGCTCCCGAGCTCTTGCGCCGCGAACATCGCGGCTCCTTCGCGTTTCTCGGCGACCTCGTGACTTGGGTCGGCATGCTGCGCCGTTTGCAGGTGATGATCGAACAGGCCAACCTCAAGTACCGCGCCGCGGACGTATTCGGCCTGAGCCTGGTGCTGGCGGTGTTGACCTTCCTGGTGCTCTCTTTGTTCGGGGGCCTGATCTTCCTCCGCCTCTTGCTCGCGGCCGCCGTCGGCTTCGCGCCGCTCCTCTATATCATGCGCGTCCGCTCCAAGCGCCTGAAGAAGTTCGAGGAGCAGTTGCCGGATGCCATCGACCTCTTCACCCGCACCATGCGCGCCGGCCACAACATTCACAGCGGCCTGGAGACCATCGCCACCGAGACCGCCGACCCCGTTCGCATGGAGTTCAAGAAGCTGATGGAAGAGCTGGCCCTCGGCTCCCAGGTCGAGCCCGCGCTGCACAGCCTCGGCAAACGCGTCCCGCTGATCGATCTGAAGTTCTTCATCACCAGCCTGATCCTGCAACGGCAGACCGGCGCCAACATGGTGTCCGTGCTCGAAAACCTCTCCACCCTGGTCCGCGAGCGATTGAACATGGCCGCCAAGCTGAAGGCGCACACCGCGCAGCAGCGCTTCTCGGCGGGCCTGTTGTGCGGGCTGCCGTTCGTGGTCGGCCTCGGATTCTGGATTCTGAAACCCGAGTACATCCGGCTGCTGTGGACCGACCCTGTGGGCAGCAAGTTCTTCACCTACGCGATCTGCTCGGAGATCGTCGGCATCCTGGTGATCCGCAAGATCGCCAATATCAAGGTATGACGGCATGCTGACGGACGTCTTGTTCTTCCTGCTGACCGGTACCACCCTGAGCCTCCTGCTCTGGACCGGCATCGAGCTGTTCCGCAACCAGGAAGATCCGCTCGGCGACCGGCTGGAGGGCCTGCAATCGCAGGCGCTGGTAGTCAGCTCGCGCACGGTCGCACGGCGCAAGAATTCGGGGACCGGGCTGGATCGCGTGCTGTACGTCATCGGCCTCATTCCGGGCGGCGAAGACTGGATGGCGGGCACCGAGAAACTCCTCGCGCAGGCGGGCTCGCGGCGTAAGAGCGCGCTGGCCATATACTGCGTCGGCGTGCTGACTTTCGTCCTGATCCTGGCCGCGGGAACCGTCTACTTGCAGAAGGACAATCCCAACGGCGCCGGCTCGCTCATCGGCGGTCTCGCTGCGGCGTTCCTGCTGGGGTTCATCCTGCCCAAGCAGATTCTCTACCGCATGGTGAGGCGCTACCGGGCCAAGCTCCAGGAAGCGCTTCCCGACACCGTGGACCTGTTGGGTATCGTGCTCGGCACCGGCCTCGGGCTCGATCAGGCGATGATGCGCGTCAGCGAAGAGATGCAGTACATCTACCCCGAGCTTGCCAACGAATTCGCTACCGTGGTGATGCAGGTGCGCGCCGGGCAGGAGCGCGGCAAGGCATTCAACCAGTTCATCCGCCGCACCGGGATCGACGACATCAAGAGCCTGGCCGCCATGATCATCCAGAGCGAGAAGTTCGGCACCAGCCTGGCGCAGGCGCTGAAGGTCTACGCCGACGCGCTGCGCACGCGGCGGCGCCTGCGCGCGGAGGCGGCGGTCGGCAAGGCCGGCATCAAGATGCTCTTCCCGATCGTGGTGTTCATTCTGCCCGTACTGTTCATCATCACGCTCGTCCCGGGCATGCTCACCGTGCTCTCGAATCTGAAATTGCTGGGTGCGGGGCGTTAGCTTCGCATGCAGCAGTTCCGCAAATGGCTTGACCCGCGCCTGCCGGCGCTGGGAATCCTGGCCGCTGTTCTGTTGATCAATGGGGCCGCGTTCTGGCGCGAGGTCGGGCTGGCGCGCGCGGACCAGAACGACTACACGGCACACTACGCCCTGGTCATGCGCGTGGTCGATGCCGTGGAGCGCGGCGAGAATCCGCTCGATGCCTGGAGCTCGGAGTGGACCTTCGGCTACCCTCAACTGCGCACCTATCCGAGCCTGAGCCACGACCTAGTTGCGGGCGCCTACTTCGCCTGCGGGAAAGCCCTCTCGCTGCATTCGATCTTCACCACGTTCCGCTATCTCTCGGTGGTGCTGCTCCCGCTCAGCTTTTTCGCGATGACCATGATGCTCGGATTCGAGCCGATGGTGGCCGCGGCGGCGGCCGCGCTCGCGCCGCTGCCCGTGACGGATCGCCTGTACGGCGTGGAATTCGGCAGCTACTCGTGGACGGGCCAGGGCCTGTTCGCGCAGGCGGTCGCCACCCACTTCATGCTGTTTGCCATCGGCTGCGGATGGCGCGCCGTGCGCGGCCGCGGTTCAATCGCACTCGCCGGCCTTCTCGCCGGGCTCACCTTCCTGGCCCATTTCATCTTCGGTTACATCGCCGCCATGAGCGTGGTCCTGATGGTGCTGGTGCCGAGCGCCGTGCCGTGGCGCAAGCGGCTGATGCGCGCCGCGGGAGCCGGGCTGATAGCGATCGCGGTGGCCTCGGGCCAGTTGCTGGTCCTCTGGCAGGATCGCGCCATCTTGAATCACAGCATCTGGGAGCCCCTGTGGAAGTGGAACTCGTTCGGCGCGCCCGCGGTGCTCCAATGGCTCTTCACCGGCCAATTGATGGACTTCGGCCGGTTGCCGGTGCTCTCCCTCCTGGCCGTCGCGGGAGTCGCGATGGCTATCTGGCTGAGGGTGAGGCTGAAGCGGCTCGCGCGGCGGCGCGTCTTCCTCCTGGCAGGCGCCGTGTTCTGGATCCTGCTGTTCTTTGGACGGCCGTTCTGGGGACGGGCCCTCCTGCTCTTCGGCGTGCCCCCCGATTTCCAGTTGCACCGCGTGATCGCGGCGGTGCATGTGTTCGTGGTGCTGCTCGCCGCCACGGGCCTGGTCGCGGCCTGGCGTGCGCTGGACTGCCTGCATCCTCTCGCCGGCGTCCTCGGGGTAGCGTTGGTGCTCTATCCGGCGGTGGCCGAGCGGCATCGCTACCTGCTGAAGAGCTCCTCGGACAGTTTCGAGACGCTGGCGCGCTACGACAACGCGCGCGAAGAGCTGGAAAAAGTGGCGGACCTGGTGCGCAACCGGGGCGGCCGCATGACCGTGACAGACCCGCGGCCCGGCGAACTGCCGCTACAGATGTTCTTCGATGCCATGCAGATCCCCATGGTTCCGCACACCCGGCACTCGATGAGCCTGACCTCCGAGCTGCTCTTCAATTTTCGCGCCTTCGAAGAATACCAATACGAGTTGTTCAACGTCCGCACGATTGCCGCGGAACAGGCCGAAACCTCGGCCTATGCGTTTATCAAGCCTCTCCAGTGGGTGGGCAGCATCCACGTGTTCGATGCGCCGGGGCACGGATACTTCCGCCTGGTGGACGTCGCAGGATCGATCCCCACCAACCGCGACAGCTTCCTGCGCATCAACGATCTCTGGCTCTCGGGCGACTGGGCCCGGAAGAAGCAACATTTGTGGCTGGATTTCGGCGACGCTCCGAAGGACTTGCCGCGCATCGCGGAATCGATGCTGAAAGACCCGCCACCCGAGCCGGCGGCACCGGGCACGGTCGTGCACGAGGAGCAGAAGGGGGAAGACTATTCCGCCGAGGTGGAAGCGGCGCGCGATACTTACGTCCTGTTCAGCATGACCTGGCACCCCAATTGGCGGGTGGAGGTCGACGGCCGGCCGCAGCCGACCATGATGCTCTCGCCCGGCTTCGTGGGCGTGCGAATCCCGGCCGGCCCGCATCGCATCGAGTGCCGCTATCGGCCGGGACCTGCGAAGATCGTGCTGACGTTGGCCGGGCTCGCGGTGGCGATCGTGGCAGGGATGCGGCGCAAATTATACTGAGGAATATATGCGAAATTTCGTACTGGCATTGACCATGGCGGTGTTCGCCGTGTGCGCTCAGGCCCCCGACCAGGTGCGTGGAGTGGTAGACGGCAAGCCGGTGAACCAGGCGCAGCTCGAGGCCCTGATCAATCTCGTGCCGGAACAGCAGCGCGGCGCCATCGCCACCAACCAGGAAGAGCTGCTGCGCTACTACGGTTTCGTGTCCCGCATGGCTGAAATGGCCGAGAAGCAGAAGCTCGGAGAAATGAGTCCTTACAAGGAGCAACTGGAACTGGGACGCAAGACCGTGATGGCCGTGGCAGCCATGAGCGAGTACAGCAGGAACCTGGGCATCACCACCGCCGACGTCGAGAAGTATTACGAGGATCATAAGGACACGTTCACCACCGCCAATGTGACCGTGGTGCAGGTACCGATCGCCAGCGATGCCGAGGCGGAAGGAGTCAAAGCCAAGGCGGAGGCGTTGTGGAAGCAGCTCAACGCCGGCGGCGATTTTTCGGCCGCCGCAAAGAAATACCCGGTGGAAGGCGACTTCCATTCGTTCAAGAAGTCCGACCCGATTCCGGCGGAGATCAAGGACGCCGTGTTCGCTCTGAAGCCCGGCGAGATTACCCGTCCGGTAGCGCGGCCCAACGCAGTGTTTATCATCCGCCTGGACACCTTGACCGTGAAGCCCCTCCAGGACGCGCGCGGCGACGTACTGAAAACCCTCCAGGACGCGAAGTTCCAGGCCTGGATGGACGGTGTGAGAAAGAGCGTCGTCGTTGGGAAGTGAGTTCGTCGACGTCAGCCTGCCGGTTCCACTGGACCAGCCGTTCACTTATTCGCTCCCGGAGACGCTGCGGCATCGCGTGAAGGTGGGGAGCCGGATCCTGGTTCCCTTCGGCACGCGCAAGCTGACCGGCGTGATCGTGCGCTGTCACGACGATCGTCCGGAGGTGGCCACGCGCGAGGCGCTCCGGCTGATCGATTCCGAGCCGGTGCTTTCCGAAGAGCTGATGGCCCTCGGACGCTGGATCGCGGGGTACTACTGCGCGCCTCTGGGAGACGTGCTGCGCAGCATGCTGCCCCTGGCCAGCGAGATCCGGCGGGGCAAGGTATGGTCGCTGACGGATGCCGGGCGGGACGCCGCGCGGCAACTGCTGCTCGATTCCTCGCCGGACGATCCCGCGGCGCAGGTGCTGGGCATGCTGGAAAAGCGCCCGCTCTCGGCGGCGTACCTGGCCAAGGCGCTGCCGCTGGCGGACAAGGCGATCCGGGCGCTGGAGCGCAA
>DATJYJ010000576.1:0-4607 GCA_035578025.1 Verrucomicrobiia bacterium | reverse complement strand
TTCCGACCAGGCGGATTTCGCCAACGCCACCGAGTTCATCAACGCACTGCTCAAGAACGGCATCACGGTACACAGGGCTACGAGCACGTTCAGCGTGGCGGGGAAGAATTATCCGGCGGGCTCGTACGTGGTGAAGTGCGCGCAGGCCTTCCGGCCGCACATTCTCGATATGTTCGAACCGCAGGATCACCCCAACGATTTCGCTTACCCCGGCGGTCCTCCGAAGCGGCCCTACGACATCACCGGATGGACCCTGGCGATGCAGATGGGCGTGAAGTTCGACCGTATCCTGGACGGTTTCGACGGACCGTTCACCAAGATCGCCGGCCTGCTGCCTCCGCCGGCCGCATCGGTGAGCGGACCGTCCAATCCGGCGGGATACCTGATCAGCCACCGGATCAACAACTCGTTCGTGATGATCAACCGGCTGTTGAAAGCGGGCGCCGAGGTTTACTGGCTGAAGAACGCGAACCAGGCCGGGGGGCAGGACCTGGGCACCGGCGCGATCTGGGTGCCGGCGTCCGCGGCCGCGCGCGGCGTGCTGGACGCGGGCGCGAAGGCCCTCGGCGTGCCGGCGATGGCGGTAGCGAAAGCGCCTTCGGGCGATGCCCTGAAGCTGAAGCCGATCAAGGTGGGCTTGTACGACCAATATGGCGGGTCGATGCCCTCCGGCTGGACCCGCTGGCTGTTCGAGCAGTACGAGTTTCCATTCCAGGTGGTGTACCCGGCCGATCTGGACGCGGGCAACCTGAAAAGCAAGTTCGACGTGCTGGTGTTCACTGATGGAGCGATCCGGCGCGGCGGCGCGGGCGGCCGAGGGGGCGGTGGCGGCGGGTTCGGCGGCGCCGTGGATCCCGAGAGCGTGCCCCAGGAATACCGTCCCATGATGGGGCGAATCTCGGACGAGACTACCATGCCGCAACTCAAGCAGTTTGTGGAGAGCGGCGGCAGCATCGTGACCATCGGAAGTTCGACGAGCATCGCGGAAGTGTTCGGGCTGCCGGTGAAGAATTACCTCATGGAGAAGGGGCCGGACGGCCGCGACCGGGCACTGCCGGGCGAGAAGTTCTATATTCCGGGCTCGCTGTTGCGTACGAGGATCGACAACACCAACCCGCTGGCCTACGGGATGCCGGACACGGTGGATGTGTTCTATGACAACAGTCCGGTGTTCCGGCTGGAGCCGTCAGCGGCGCTGCAGAAGACGGATGCGGTGGGCTGGTTCCAGGGTAGTGAGGTACTGGACAGCGGATGGGCTTGGGGGCAGCAGTACCTGGATGGCGGGACGGCGGTGGCCGAGGCCAGCGTCGGGGAAGGCAAGGTGGTGCTGCTGGGGCCGGAAGTGAATTTCCGCGACCAGCCGCACGGGACCTACAAGCTGCTGTTCAACGGACTATATTACGGGTCGGCGAAACAGGTGGGGCTGCAATAAGAGGCATCAGGCGTTAGGCGTCAGGCTTCAGGAACAGCCACAGGCGTCAGCGAGTCCGCATCGGCTGACGCCTGAAGCCTGCTGCCTGAAGCCTCGTCTATTCCCACCCGCCGCCTAGGGCTTTGTACAAGGCAACGACGTCCGTGACGATCGCGGTCTGACTTACGGCCAAGGCGTCTTCGGCGGCGTACTGAGCACGCTGGGCGTCGAGGACACTGAGAAAGTCGGAGAGGCCGCGGGTGTAGAGCTCGCGCGCCAGGTCGACAGCCGTGCGCGAGGCGTCGGCGGCGGCTGCGAGTTTCTCGCGGCGCTCCTCTTCACGAGCGTAAGCCGCTAGGGCGTTCTCGACGTCTTCCAGTGCGGTCAGCATCACGCCTTCGTATTGAGCCTGCGCTTCCTGGAGGCGTGCGTTGTTGGCCGCGATATTGGCGCGGATGCGCCCACCCGTGAAGATGGGGAGCTGAACTGCCGGGCCGATCGAGAAGAAGTTGCCGGCGCCAAGCGTCAGGCCGCCGATGCTGGTGGACTGGCGTCCCGCGAAGCCGGTGATCATGAATTTCGGAAACCACTCGGCACGCGCGGCCCCGACTCGGGCGGCAGCGGCAACGACATCGGACTGAGCGCGACGCACGTCCGGGCGGCGGGCCAGCAGGTCGGAGGGCAAGCCTGCGCCGATCACCTTCGGCACGGCGGGCAGGTCGGCAGGCGTCTGAAGCTCGTCGAGCAGCGCGTCCGGCTGCTGGCCGAGCAACACTGCCAGGCGCTGCACGGTTTGCACCCGCTGGGCCAGCAGCGCGGGCTCGGCCGCCTGCGTGGTGGAAAGCTGCGTGGTCTGCTGCGCGACATCGAGCTCGGTGGCCAGCCCCGCCTCCGCGCGGACCTGGGTCAGGTGGAGCGTGTCGCTCTGTGTCTGAATGGTGGCGCGGGTGATGGTGAGGCGGCGGTCGATGCCGCGCAGCTCGGCGTAAGCGCGCGCGACCTCGCCGGTGACGGTGACCAGCGTGTCGCGGCGCGCTTCCTCGGCGGACCGTGCATCGGCCGCGCTGGCGGACACGGCCTTACGATTCCCGCCGAAGATATCGGCTTCCCAGGAGGCGTCCAGGCCCGCCTGGAAATTGTTGGTCTCGAACGGACTGATCAGCGACGGCGCGCCGCGGCTGGTGTCCACGTGGATGTTGCCCTGGGCGAATCCGCCGCGGATGCGGTCGAAGGCGGTGGAGAGGCTGAGCGTCGGGAAGAGCGTGGAGCGCTGCACGCGCTCCAGGGCGCGGGCCTGGGACACGCGCGCGGCGGCCACGCGCAGCTCGATGTTGTTGCGGACGGCCCGATCGATGAGCGAATCGAGCTCGGCGTCGTGGAGCTGCTTCCACCAGGCGGTCAGGTCGGCGGAATCGTGCGTGACGCCGGGGCCGGCCTGGCGAAAGTCCGCCGGGAGCGTCGCGGCAGTGGCTGCCACGGCAGCGACCAGTGCGGTCAGGATACGCGTGTTCATTTTTTCACCTCGATGAAGACGTCCATCTGTTGACCGGCGTAGACCGGCGCGTCGCGGTCCAGCGCATAGATGGCTTCGAGGACGCGGGTGTCGACGCGTTCGGTGCTGTCGCCGGTGAGGTTCTTTTTCGGGATCACGTAAGGTTCGAAGCGCACAAAGCGCAGGCGGAGCTGGCGAGCGGCATCGCCCCGGGGCATGGCGATGGCGGGTGCGCCGGCGGTGACGCGCGAGGCGTCCTGCTCGTCGATATCGGCGCGGACGTGCAGTTCGCCCGCGGAGCCCATGAGGATCAGGGGCTGGGCCAGCGGGCCGGCCTGCGCGAACTCGCCGACGCGGACCTTCACCTGGAGCATGCGCCCGGCAATAGGTGCAGTGACGGTCATACGGTCGATATCGGCTTCGGTGCGGGCGATCTGGCTGCGCGCCTGCTCGACTTCGGCTTCGGCAATTTTGATATCCGGCTCCCACGAGCCGGCCTGGAGAAGTTTGAGATCCGCCTCGGCCTCGTCGAGCCGGGCCTGGGCGGCGCTGACCGCGAGGCGGCGGCGCTCCAGGTCCTCTTCGCGGATGGCGCGCTTGTCCTTCACGCCGTCCATGAGGCGGAACTGAACCTGGGCGTCGGCCAGGATTTCGCGGGCCTGCCGGACCCGGGCTTCGGCCGGCGGAACGTCTTCGGGGCGCGGCAGACTGCGGAGCCTGGCGAGCTTGGCTTCGGCGACGGTGAGGGCGGTCTTGCGCAGCGCCAACTCGGCGCGCAGGTCGCGGTCGTCGAGCTGGAAGAGTTTTTGACCCTTGGCGACGCTGTCTCCCGCCTTGACGAAGACCGCGGTCACGAGGCCCGGGACCGGAAGGCTGATGCTGATGTTTTCGCTCGCGGCCTCGACCAGCCCGACGGCGCCCACTTTGTTATTGAACGCGGCAGCGGGCGGGGCCGAGGGCGGCGGCACTTTGGCGTTGACGGTTCGGGACCTGACGATGGCGACACTCGCGAGCGAGAGAACCACCGCCGCAAAGACAGGAATGCCGTATTTGAACATAAAAATCTCCCTTCTTCGTGCTGATCGGGAGGGCAGGCCGGAGGCCTGCCCCACAAGGAACTAGCTGGCAGCCTCCAACTTTTGGCTGATGGCTGACTGCTGAATGCTGATGGCTCCGATGCGTCCGTCGTCCATGTGGGCGATCCGGTCGGCGAAACCGAAGACACGGCTGTCGTGGGTGACGACCACTACGGCGCGGCCGGGCTTCACGGCGATGCGCGTCAGAAGCTCCATCACGACCTGGCCGGTCTCGTGGTCAAGCGCGGAGGTCGGCTCATCGCAGACCACCAGGCGAGGGTCGTGCACCAGGGCGCGGGCCAGCGCGACGCGCTGCTGCTGGCCGCCGGAGAGCTGGTTGGGAAAGGCGTGGGCGCGGGGTCCGAGGCCGAGCTCATCGAGGAGCGCGCGCGCCTGGTCTACCGCTTCCTTCTTTTTCACACCCGCTGCGAGCAGGGGTACGGCGGCGTTTTCCGCGGCGGTGAGCGACGGCAGCAGGTTGAACTGTTGGAAGACGAAGCCCAGGTTCTTACGGCGGAAGAGGACGGCCTGGCTGCCGGAAAGCTCCGCAAGGTCGCGGCCCAGCACGTTCAATTCACCGCCGGAGCGATCGAGCAGACCGGCGATCACGCTGAGCATGGTGGTTTTG
>DATJYJ010000575.1:0-33411 GCA_035578025.1 Verrucomicrobiia bacterium | reverse complement strand
AACCGGTTCATCGGGTCGGTCACCGTCACCGGAATCAGCACCAGCGTGCTCTCCACCCGGATGTTGGCTTCGGGTCTCGATTCGGTCTTCGCGCCCAGCCGCGGACGGGGTTCGATTGTCGCTTGTCCCCAGAGCGAACATCCCCAAATCCCAATGGCGCCGCAGATCAACAGCTTACGGTAAGACCGCAGCATAGTGGCTGGCAAGCCTTTCTTCCCCGAGTGTAGCATAGCGTTTTTGTGGTACCATCGTCTGTGCCGCGTAAATTTCTCGGCGTCATTCCTGCAAGATTTTCTTCCACTCGCTTCCCCGGAAAAGTTCTCGCCTCTCTCGCCGGCAAACCGGTTCTGCAACACGTCTACGAGCGCGCCAGCCAGGCCCGGTACCTGACCAGCACGATCATTGCCACCGATGACGAGCGTGTGTTTCAAGCCGCAAGAGATTTCGGAGCCCGCGTGCGCATGACCCGCGCCGACCACCTCTCGGGCACGGACCGCGTGGCCGAGGTCGCCAGCGCCGAAAACGCCGAGGTGATCGTGAACATCCAGGGCGATGAGCCGCTCATCGACCCCGCCGCCATCGACGCCGCCATCCTCCCCCTCGCCCACGATCACGACATCCTCATGGGCACACTGAAAAAGCGGATCGAAGATCCACGCGAAATCATGGATCCCAACGTAGTGAAGGTTGTCACCGATCACGCCGGCGATGCCATCTACTTCTCGCGCTGCCCGATTCCGTTCGATCGGGATCGCGCCGCCGCCACGCCGTACTTCAAGCACATCGGCCTGTACATCTATCAACGGGATTTTCTGTTGAGTTATTCCACGCTGCCGGTCGGCCCGCTGGAGCGAGCCGAGCGTCTCGAGCAGTTGCGTGCGCTGGAGAACGGGTATCGCATCCGAGTCGTGGAGACGGAATACGAATCTTTGGGTGTGGACACGCCGGAAGATCTCGAACGCGTGTCCAGATGGTTCGAGTGGGGCGAGCCTCCCGGCTCGCCCAACGCGCAAAGCGCGGAGGGGATGACGAATGGCTAAGTACATATTTGTTACCGGCGGCGTGGTGTCGTCGCTCGGCAAGGGGATCGCGGCCGCGTCCATCGGCTGCCTTCTCGAGAGCCGCGGGCTGAGGGTCGCCTGCCAGAAATTCGACCCGTATCTTAACGTCGACCCGGGCACCATGAGCCCGTTTCAGCACGGCGAAGTCTTCGTCACCGACGACGGCGCCGAAACCGATCTCGATCTCGGCCACTACGAGCGCTTCACGCATTCCAAGCTCAGCCAGGCCAACAATCTCACCAGCGGCCGCATCTACGAGCAGATCATCGCCCGCGAGCGCCGCGGCGACTATCTCGGCAAGACCGTCCAGGTCATCCCCCACGTCACCAATGAAATCAAGGCCGCGCTGAAGAAGGTCGCCGCCGACGTCGACGTGGTCATCGCCGAAATCGGCGGCACCGTCGGCGATATCGAATCGCTGCCCTTCCTCGAAGCCATCCGCCAGATGCGCCACGAACAGGGCCGCGACAACTGCCTCTTCGTTCACGTTACGCTGGTGCCCTGGATCGCCGCCGCGCAGGAGCTCAAGACCAAGCCCACGCAGCACTCCGTCAAGGAGCTGCGCGCCATCGGTATTCAGCCCGATATCCTGCTCTGCCGCTGCGAGCGCTTCATCCCGCAGGAGATGAAGGAGAAGATCGCCCTCTTCTGCGACGTGGACGTGGAGGCCGTCATAACCGCCCGCGACGTAAAAAGCGTCTACGAAGTCCCCGTCGGTTTCGCCAGTGAAGGCGTCGACGATATCGTGATGCGCCTGCTCAGGCTCGAGGCGCGCCCGCGCGACCTCAGCCGGTGGATGGCCATGCTGGAGCGCCTGGACAACCCCGTCGGCGAGGTCACCATCGGGCTGGTCGGCAAGTACGTCGAGTACGAAGATTCCTACAAGAGCCTCAAGGAAGCCCTCCTGCACGGCGGCCTCGCGCACCAGTTGAAGGTCAACATCAACTGGATCGAGGCCGAGGGCGTCACCGGCGATCACTGGGAGCGCCAGCTCGAAGGCTACGACGGCATCCTGGTCCCCGGCGGCTTCGGCAAGCGCGGCATCGACGGCATGCTCAACTCCATCCGCTACGCGCGCGAGCGCAAGGTGCCCTACTTCGGCATCTGCCTCGGCATGCAAACCCTGGTGATCGAGTTCGCGCGCAACGTCTGTGGCCTGGAGGGCGCCGACTCCACCGAGTTCAATCCCGGCACGCCCCATCGCGTCATCTTCAAGCTGCGCGAGCTGAAAGGCATCGAGGACCTGGGCGGAACCATGCGCCTCGGCAACTGGGCCTGCCGGCTGACCGAAGGCAGCTTCGCGCATCGCGCCTACGGCATGCGCGAGATCAACGAGCGCCACCGCCACCGCTATGAATTCAACCGCGAATACGAAGACCGCCTGAAAGCCGCGGGCCTGAAGATCACCGGCGAGACACCCGACAATACCTACGTCGAAATCTGCGAGCTCGCCGACCATCCCTGGTTCCTCGGCTGCCAATTCCATCCCGAGTTCAAGAGCAAGCCCATGGAGCCGCACCCGCTGTTCAAGGCCTTCATCGGGGCCGCGGCCGAGTTTCGCACTCGCCGCATGGCTCCGAAGCACGAGCTGCGCTCGGAGCCCCAGTTCAGCCGTGCCGATTGAGTTCGCCGATTTCAGCCGCCGGCTGGTGCTGATCGCCGGCCCCTGCGTCATCGAAAGCGAAGCCCACGTCCACCTCATGGCGCACGGCATCCGCGCCGCGGTGGGCGACGGTTTCGTCTTCAAGGCCAGCTTCGACAAGGCGAACCGCACCAGCGTGGGCGCCTATCGCGGCCCGGGCCTGCGCGAGGGCCTGCGCATCCTCGCGGGACTCAAGGCCGAAGGGTTCCTCATCCTCACCGACATTCACGAACCCGGCCAGGCCGAGCCCGCCGCCGACGTCGCCGACATCCTCCAGATCCCCGCGTTTCTGTGCCGGCAGACCGATCTGCTGCTCGCCGCCGGCCGCACGGGCCGGATCGTCAACATCAAAAAGGGGCAGTTCGTAGCTCCGCACGACATCCCGCGCGCCGCCGAGAAGGTGGCCTCGACCGGCAACACCAACGTGGTCCTCACCGAGCGCGGCTCCAGCTTCGGCTACAACAACCTGGTAGTCGATATGCGCGGCCTGAAAATCATGCGTGACGCGGGCTGGCCGGTGGTTTTCGACGCCACGCACAGCGTTCAGCTTCCGGGAGGCGCAGGCGCAGCCTCCAGCGGCCAGCCCGAATTCATCGAGCCGCTCGCGCGCGCCGCGGTCGCAGTGGGCGTGAACGGCATCTTCGTCGAGACGCACGACGCGCCGGAAAAGGCGCTCTCCGACGGCCCCAACGCGCTGCGGCTGGACCTGCTGGCCGATTTCTGGCGCAAGCTCCAGCAAATCCACGCCGCGTCCCGGCTTCGGTAGGCCATCCATCCCGCCCCGCCTCACCAAACTTTACGTTTGGCGCACGCGCCGATTCGGGTTATCTTATGGAATCCCCCGGCCCGGGGCTGTTTCCTTGATGAAGTCGAACCTGTTTGGATTAGCCGACGGCGAACTTGCTCAGCGCTACCTGAAAACCGGCGACACCGCCTGCTTCGACGAACTGGCCGGCCGCCACTGGAACCGTGTCCTGGGCTACTGCCGCAAAGTGGTGCGTGGCGCGGAAGCCGAGGAGTTGGCACAGGAGACGTTTCTTCGCGCCCTGATCAAGCTGGACCAGTTCCAGGGCGGAAGCTTCGCCGGTTGGCTCCTGTCGCTGGCCAAGACGGTCTGTCTCAATCGGGTGGCGAAAGCCGATTGGAGGACCAACGTGCCGCTGGAAGACGCCCCGCCCTCTGCGAGCGACGGCGAACACGAGCGCCTCCTGGAAGACAGCGTCCGCCGCATGCTGCAGGCGTTGGAGCGCCTCCCCCAGCCGCAGCGCCTGTGCATCAAGCTCTTCGATCTGGACGGCTACAGCTACGACGAGACGGCGCGTCTCAGCGGGTATAGTCTGGGAGAGGTGAAGAGCCACCTGCAGAACGGCCGGCGGATGCTGCGCAAGCTCCTCGCCCAAGGCGGGAATGAATCATGAGTCCGGTCGATCCCGAGCAGGCGCGGTTCGCGCAGGATTTCGGTCCTGTATTCGCGGCCATGCGCCAGGCCCGCGGCGAGTGCCCGCCCGGCGATCGCCTGGCGGCATGGGTTGCCGGAGACGCCCCTGACGCCGAACGCGCTCAGCTCGGCGCCCACGTCGCGATGTGCGGCCGCTGCGACGCGCTAGTCACCCGCATGCGCGCAGTCGAGCAGAAGCTTGGCCGCAAACCGTGGTGGCAATTTCTCCGCAAGCCGGCGCTCGGATGGGCGGCGGCACTCGTAATCGCGGTGATTGCCGCATCGTATCTGCGGACCGGCGTGCGCATGAGAGGTTCGGCTCCTCCACCGCTCTCCGTGCGTGGCTTCGAAGCAGCGCAATTCGTGCCCTTGAAGGAGAGGCAGCGGGGCGAAGCACAGCCGGCGCCGATCCCCGGCACCGCGCGAAGCGTCGTGCTGGCATTTATTGTCCCGGCGCAGCCGGGCTACCGGTACACGGCGCGCATTCTGCCGGGAACGGTTCAACCCAGCGAACTCTCAATCTCTCCTGCGACTGGCGAGGCCTATGTTACCATCGACCGCTTCCAATTCCATTCCGGACGATACGCATGTGTGGTGACCGAATCCGACGCCTCGGGTGCGCCGACCGGACGCACCTTCGAATTCCCGTTCGCGCTTTAGCGGGCATACTGCTGCTCCTGTGTCGGCCAGCCGCGCCGTCACCGCAGACCGCGCGGGAACTTCCCGCCCTCGAACCCGGCGATGCCGCCATGCAGGAGTATCGCGCGAGTTGGGAACGCTTCCAGCAGGGCCGTTTCGAAGAGGCGATCAGCGGCCTGAAGGCCCTCATCACCCACGAAAAAGGCTTCTGGCGCGCCTATCGCACGCTGGTGGAGGCCTACGAACGGCGGCGGCAGCTCGACGAAGCGGAACGCTACTTCCAGGCAATGGCAGTGTCGGACCGCGCGAACGGCCTGGTTGAGTGGGGACTGGCCTATAGCGCGGAGCGTAGACCGAACTTCAGTGACTCTGCCCTTCACGCAGCCCGCTGCATCTCGATTTCGCCTGGAGACTGGCCTTGCTACGTGATGTTGGGGAGGTCGCTCGCGATGCATGACTGGCGGGCCGTCGAGGCCAGAGCCAGGGAGTTCCGCGATACCGCTGTCCCGGCGCCTGCCTACCAGGCCTTCATCACCGCTGCGCACTCGGTAGCCCTCCATCGGAGTGAGGCGAGGACGGCGGCCGCGGCCGGTCTGGAGCAGGCGCGCACGGCCGGAGACGCCGATCTGGCGCTCTACTACCTTGAAGTCCTGGTGCCAGTAACCGGCCTCTCATATTCCGGCAGCCGGCAGCGGATGGATGCGGTCGAAGACGCCTTGCATGCCGCCGCCCGCCTCGGTGACGACGAGGCCTATTTCCAACTCGCCGGTCATTGGGCAGGTTCGCTCCTCGATGCCGGGGACCCCAACGGCGCCCACCACCTGTGGCAAACTCTCCTCTCGCAAACGCGGGTGCGGGCCCTCCGGATCTCCCTGGCGGAAACTCTGTCGATCC
Organism: Verrucomicrobiia bacterium; assembly: GCA_035578025.1. Classification (GTDB taxonomy): domain Bacteria; phylum Acidobacteriota; class Terriglobia; order Bryobacterales; family Bryobacteraceae; genus Solibacter. The sequence goes on along the minus strand of DATJYJ010000575.1, from coordinate 27,737 downwards.
TCGCGCACTTCGAGGCGGATCACGGAAATGTAGAGGAGGGAGTAAGGTACTTCAGCGAGGCCGTCGAACATTACCGCCAGGTGGGTGTCCCCCAAGATGTGATCAGCAGAACCCTCGGCATCGCCGACATTCGTCTGAACAACGGTCAATACGTGGAGGCGATCCATTTGTACCAAGAGGCCCGGCGCGAAAATCAGGATCCCCATTTCGCGCTCTACGAAGGGTTCGCCCTCCGCGGCATCGGCAACGCCTACGGACGGATGGGCGAGTATCTCAAAGCGCTCGATTACCAGCAGCGCTCCATCCCGGAGTTTGAGCAGGCGCGGCATCCCGACTCCGTGGGAGCAAGCCTGGGAAACATCGGCGCCCTTTACCTCGAGATGGGCTCGATACAGGAATCGATCCCGTACTTCCGGCAGGCGCTTGCCTCCGCGAAGCACTTCGAAGACGGAGACGGCCAGGAGGAAAACCTGGTCAACCTCGGTGACGCTTACCTGAAATTGGGTCAACCTGGCCAAGCGATGGAGTACCTGAGTCGGGCGCTCACGCTGGCGGGTGCGACAAGCTATTCGATCGCGACCTCCGCCGCACTCCGCGCGCTGGGACTCGCGGAAGGCCGTATCGGACACTTGGCGGCCGCACTCGATTATTACACTCGCGCGCTGGACTTGGCTGTGAGATCCAAGCTACCCGTGGAACGGGCGCAAGCTCTCGAACTGATGGGCCACGCCTACGCGCGCCTGGGCCGGATCTCTGAAGCCCGCGGCCGTTTCGTCGAGGCCCTCGAAACGGCGGAAGCCGTAGGTTGCCCCGAGGTCGCTCTGGCGGCGCGCCGCGGGCTCGCATCGCTGGCGCTGAGCGCACGAAAGTGGCGCGAGGCCCAGGAGATCCTCCATACCGCGATAGATCAGCTCGAAAAGACACGTGCCACCGTACCGACCCCGGAACTCCGCACCAGCTACCTCCGCGACCGCGCGGGTGTTTACGAGGACATGCTCTACTCCCTGGAGCATCTGGACCGCCTGGAGCCGGCGGCGGGCTGGTCGCGGCAAGCCTTCGCGTACGCCGAGCGTGCGCGCGCCAGGGCCTTCCTGGAAATGCTGGCTGAATCGCGTGTAGAGAATCAGGAACGAGCCGCCACTCCACTCGACGCTGCCGGCGCTCAAGCCCAGGCCGGCAATGGTGCGCTACTGGAGTTCTCGCTGGGAGACCACTTCTCCCTGCTGTGGGTGATAACCGCAAGGCAGCTCCGGATGCTCCGCCTGCCGCCCCGCGTCGCCATCGAAAAGGATGTTCGGGCTTTCCACGGATTGATCGGCAAGCCACCCGAGCTTGGAGCGGGTCTCAACCAGTGGCGCGCACCAGCCCGGCAACTCTGGGCCACGCTCATCGGCGCCGCCGAGCCCGAAATCGCCCACTTCACCGACTGGATCATCGTCCCCGACGGCATCCTGCACTACCTCCCGTTCGAGGCGCTTGTTTCTCCCGCGGACCGTTGCGCTGTCGAGGACCATACCATCGTCTATGCCGCCTCTGCCTCGGCCGTCGCCGCGTTGCGCCAGGCCAGACAGACCGCCGTCGCCAGAAAGGAGTTGCTCGCTTACGGCGATCCGGACTTCGGCCCCTCGCGAGGTTCGCTTCCTGCGGTGGTGCGGTCCGTCTATCGTTCAGCCGGTCTCCGGTTAGACCCGCTGCCCAACACGCGGCGCGAGGTGGAGTCCATCGCAGCCGTGTTCCCGCAATCGCAGAGCCAGGTTCGCCTCGGCTCGTACGCGACGGAATCCAGCCTGAAGCAGGATGACTTGACGCAATACCGTCGTCTCCACTTCGCCACCCACGCCATGATGGACGAGGCCAGTCCCGCCCGCTCGGGTGTCTTTCTGGCCCTCAACGACCCCGGGGGTGAAGACGGCGTCCTCCGAATGAATGAAATCCTCAAGCTCAGGCTGAATGCCGATGTCGTCGTCCTTTCGGCTTGCCGCACCGGCATTGGCGCGCTCGTCCGTGGCGAGGGTCTGGTCGGCCTTACGAGAGCCTTCCAATACGCCGGCGCATCGCGCGTATTGGTCAGCCTATGGGAAGTGGCCGACGCGGCGACGGCGGATCTGATGCAGGCCTTCTACTCCGCCATGGGCCGCGGCCGCGGTCCCGGTGAAGCCCTCCGTAGCGCGAAGACCCGTATGCTCGCCGCCGCCGCGCCGGCCTACCGACACCCGTACTACTGGGCGCCGTTTGTCCTGGCTGGAGCGGAATGACTGCACACCTCGTCTTGTGCCGTGCCAGGCAACCGTTAATCAGGCCTGAAACTCAAGTGCGCATCAGGGCGGGCTCCCTAGCAACGCCCGGCTCGCGTTCTCGCCGCCTTCGCCGTGCAATAGACGACTACAAGAATAACTGGGACAACTGTGTTCGGTTCGGGAGCGGTCATTCCGGATGACGCAACGGTAAGTGAGACATTGCCTGAAGACCCGGACATCCCGGAAACAGACAGTCCTCCCACAGACGCAGACAGACTGTATGTGCCAGGACTCGTGGGAAAGAGAAGTGGGAACAGCGAGGATGTTAACATCTGACCAGCACTTGAGTTGTTATACACATCGCCGTCACAGTTTTGCGTATAGGCTTGTGTCATGCCAACAGTAGAGAATTTGAAACACAAAGCTAGTTGAGATGCGATAGAAGAATACTCGACAGCGCCCGACGCCATAGTCCAACTGTTTGTTCCGTCGGTGAAGGTGAAAGGAGTTATGGGAATCGAGGTGATGGTGCTGGTGTCGGCGGGAGGATTGATGTAGGTGGCCGATTGGAAGCTAAAACTGAACGGTTGTATTCCGGGGCTGCTCCAGATGTAAGTCGGCGTAAACGTAAAACTATACGTCACGCTGCTGCCTAACAGAGAACTGGCGAATATGACCGTCAGGAGAAGAATACGTGTGCCCACGTGGAGAATGCCTCCGTTGTTGGGGTGACACGGTTTCACAGCCCATCTGCACACAGCCTCTTCCATCATTCTGTGCTTTCTCGTACATGCGTCAAACCTGAGGGCCCGGTCGCGGCGGCAACGGCAGCGGCAAGCCCAAACGGCTCCGATAGGGCTTCCTACCAGCCCGCCTTGTACGCGATATACGTCCGCAGGGCGAAATAGCCGAGCACAATCCAAACCGCGTACAGCAGCTTGCCGTCCAGCGTGAACCCCGCCATCAGCGCGAGCACAGCGTACGCGCAGAACGCCCAAATGAGGCGCCGGTGCATGGTCATTTCGGCATATTGTATGCGAAGTTCAATTGCAGAATGACCTGGCTGCCTTTGAACTCCGTGGGCAGGGGCGGAAAAGGAGTGGAGGCGCTGATCGCGGCCACCGCGGCGCGGTCCAGGGCATCCGTGCCCGACTGGTAGGCCCACGTCACCTTGTTGACCCCGCCGCTCTTCGAGATGATGAATATCAATCCCACCTTGCCGCGGCGGCCCAGGCGGGCGCTTTCCGGATACACCGCCAGCCAGTTGCGCTTGATCGCCACCAGGATCTGGGCCAGATACGGCCGGAAATCCACGCCTTCCGAATCGCTCTTGAGCTGAAGCGCGGCGCCGGGAACGCCGGGTGCCCCGGATTGGTTGATGCCTTCCCCGATGCCGGACAGCGCGCCCGGATCGCCCACGACAACTCCGCCGCCGCCCACCCCGCCGCGCGAGCTTTGGCGGATCGCATCGGATACCGTACCGCTGGTCGGGATCGGAATCTTGCTCTGTCCGGGAGGCACCGCCGGCGGAGGCCCGCCTACGTTCTCCAGCACCATCCTTGGCTTCTCCACCGTCTGAATCTGCGGCGGGGGGACCGTCGAAGGCGATGGCGGCAGATCGATCTTGGGCGCATTATTCAACGCCGTTTCGATCTTCGGAGGCTCGGGCAGCGCTGGCGCCGGGGCTTTGGGAGCCGGTGCCGGAGGAATCACCGCCGGGCGCGGTGCGGCGGGCGGGGCGTGGATCGGCGCGCGCGCCTGCAGACTCGCCATGTCGATCTCGCGATTCACCTTGCCCTTGGTGGGTTCCTTCTGGGTAAACTCGGTCAGGGGCGGCGCAATCAGCGGCGTCACGATCTCGTGCTTCCTCTCCGGCGGCGGCTCCGGCGGAGGCACCAGGAAATCCGGCGGCAAAATCACGATCACGATGATCGCCGCCACGTGCACCAGGATGGAAGCGACTCCGGCGGCGCGCCGCCGGGCGGGCGCAAACGGATCATGCCACTCGTAAAGTAGATGCAGGTCGTCGTCGGCGAGAGGTGGTCCTACGGTTGCCATCCGGTAAGGGTCTGCGCGACCACTTGCGAGTGCTCTTTAATTTTATCAAGAATCGCCAGAGCAGCCGCTAAAGTTCGACGCGCGGAGGGCCCGGAAGATTTCGCCGGATTTCGTGTCGCCATCGACTCCAGGAAGGCTTCGAACTGCAGCTTGAGAGGTTCGGACTTGGTCACCTGCGCCTGTTCGAAGCCGATTCGCTGGTCCGCTCCCACGCTGAAAATCGCCAGGTCGCGGCGGGCGTAGTCCAGCGAAAGATATTGATGCGGCTGGAACAGCCGCAGCTTGCGGACGCTTTCGGTCGAGATCCGGCTGGCGGTGAGGTTGGCGATGCACCCGTTGGCGAAAGACAGGCGAACATTGGCAATATCAACCTTGGACGAGAGGATGCGAATGCCCGCGGCGCGGATCTCCTCGGGCTCGTGCCCCGTCAGGCCGAGAACCAGGTCGACGTCGTGGATCATCAGGTCGAGTACCACGTCCACGTCGAGCGAGCGCGCGCTGAACTGATTCAGCCGATGGATCTCGAAAAAGAGCGGCATTGTCAGGCGCCGCTCCAGCTCGAGCACGGCGGGGTTGAATCGCTCCACGTGGCCGACTTGCAGGATCCGCCCGCGGCGCTCCGCGGCTGCGATCAGCCGGTCGGTTTCCACAAGGTCCGTGGCGATCGGTTTCTCGACCAGCACGTCCAGGCCGGCGTCCAACAGGCCGCAGCCGACACCGGCGTGGAGCGTCGTCGGCACGGCGACAATGGCGGCATCGGCGCGGCCGGCGAGTTCTCGGGCGTCCGTGAGCGCGGTGGTGTTGTACTTGGAGCCGGCTTCACCGGCACGGGCGGCGTCGGTATCGACGACGGCCACCAACTCGGCGCGCTCGCTCTCGTGGACTACCCGGCAGTGGTTCTGCCCGAAGGCTCCGGCGCCGATAACCGCGATGCGGGGAAGAGGCATTACGCCTCCACTCCGATCATCGCGATGTCCGCCTCGTTGGCGGCGTCGATCAGTCGGTCCTTGTCGAGCAGCAGGGTGCGGCCGGCTTCGACCGCCATCACCGTGGTGCCGGTTTCGCGCATCACCGGGATCGTGCTCAACCCGGCCACCGGGACATCGAACAGCAGGTGCTCGCGGCGGCGCGCGACCTTGACCAGGCTCAGGCGGCGGCCGTTGACCAGCGAGGCGGCGCGGCGCAGCATCGCGTCGGTGCCTTCCATGGCCTCCAGCGCCACGCAGGCGCGCTCGCAGATGGCCACGCTCTGGCCCACGTCGAAGCCCGCGAGCGCGTTGGCCACGCGGCAGCCGTATTCGATATCCACGGTCTCCTCTTTGGTCGGTTTGCGTCGCGTCATCACGCCTTCGGTGGCCAGCAATGGCTTGAGCAGCAGCGTCGAGTCGTTGAGGTGAATGCCTTCGTCCTCCAGGATCTTGCGGACGCCGCCGATCAGCCCGTCGGTGTTCTTGCTGGGCAGCGTGGCAAGCAGTTTCACGAGGCGCCAGTCGGGGACGATCGAGGAGAAGATCTTCGCGTGCTTCACCTGGCCGCACATCATGACCTCGGTGATCCCTTCGCTTTTGCAGATCTCGATCAGCTTGCCGAGCTGTCCCAGCGAGATCCAGTGGCAGCGTTCGGCGAGCGACTCGACTTCCTTCGAGGCCTCTTCCTGGATCGCAATCACGGTCACTTCCAGGCCGAGCTGGCGCGCGGATTCCAGCGCCAGGATCGGGAAACGGCCGTTGCCTGCGATGAGACCGTAGCGCATCTACTTCACCACGCCGCGCTGGCTGGTGCGGATGAACTCGAGCAGTTCGTTCACCTCGGCGGTAGGAGGCACTTCGGCGCGGATGCGCTCCACCGCCTGCGAGGTGTTGAGCTGCGAGCGCGTCAGCAGGCGGAAACTGGTTTGCAGGCTCTCGATGGCCTCGGTGGCGAACCCGCGCCGCTCCAGGCCGATGCGGTTGGCGCCGAAGACCTTCATCTCACGCTCGCTCACCGTAGTGGAATAGGGCAGGATATCCTGCGTGACCACGGCATGCGGCCCGACGAAAGCGTGCCGCCCGATGCGGCAGAACTGGTGCACCCCGACGAAGGCGCTGAGCTCGGCCCAATCGCCGATCGTCACGTGACCCGCCAGTGTCACGCCGTTGACCAGGATACAGTGATCGCCGATGGCGGCATCGTGCGCCACGTGCGTGTATGCCATGAGCAGGTTGTCGCTGCCGATGGAAGTCACCAGCCCGCCGCCCTGTGTGCCGCGGTGGATGGTGACGAACTCGCGGATTTTGTTGCGGTGGCCGATGCGTGTCTCGGCGCGCTCGCCCTTGTACTTGAGGTCCTGGCTGGCAACGCCAATGGTGGAATACGGATAGAAGATGTTGTCTTCGCCGATGGTCGTGGGCCCTTCGAGGTACAGGTGGGCCATCAGGCGCGTGCCGCCGCCGATTTCGACCTCGCGTCCGACGATGCAATACGGGCCGATCTCCGCCGTCTCCGCGATGCGTGCCTGCGGATCGACGATGGCGGTGGGATGGATCGGCATCGGCTAGACAGCCGGGACGGGCGGCTGCGCGGGCGCGGCAGGCATGGTCTCTTCCATCTCGGCAAGCTTGCACATGACTTCGACTTCCGCGACCGTGGCGCCGTCCACCGTGGCGGTGCCGGCCATCTTGGCGACACTCGCCTTGCGTTTAAGCACCTTCATCTCCATGCGCAGCGTGTCCCCCGGGACCACGGGCTTGCGGAAGCGCGCATTCTCGATGGCCACCAGCAGGACCAGCTTGTTGCCGCGTCCGCCGAGGCTCTTCAGCACCAGCACGCCGGCGGTCTGCGCCATGGCTTCGACGATCAGCACACCCGGCATGACCGGAAAATCGGGGAAATGCCCGGTGAAAAACGGCTCGTTGGCCGTGACGTTCTTGATCCCGACGATGCGCTCGGGCTCCATCTCGATGATCCGGTCCACCAGCAGAAACGGATAGCGATGCGGCAGGAGCGCACGAATCTCATTGATGTCCAGGATCGCCATGGAAGCTGTATTATCGCACGATGCGCGAACCTCTTTGTTTGGCGATGCCGCCGTCTGTAACGCGTCGTCAGGAGAATACCGTTGGTTATTGAGTCTCCTTCTGGTTCCCTTCCCCTTTACTGGCACGAGCGCGGGTCGGCAGGAATGCCAGGATGGCGGTCTTGTTGGCGCGAACGCTGCGGCCCTCTCGCTCGATCAGACCCATTTCTGCCAACCTCTCGACGTCCCGCACAATCATCTTCTGGCTCTTCTCGTGGTAATCGACAGCCAATTCAGGAGTCAGCCTCGACAGCTCATCGAGGGTCACCCAGTCCTTAGCCGAGGCCGAGAGTTGCAGGATCAGACGCTTCCGCCTGCCGTCCGCTTCTCCCTCCAGGTCTGCGAAGGCGTCATGCACGTAGTTGGTCCAGGCTACTTCGATATGTTGCGAGCGGATATCCCCGATTTGTTCAGCCAGGCCATCACGCAGTCCCTGAATCGCGTAATGCAGGAAGGGCATCGGATCACCGCCGGACTTGCTCGATCGTCCCAGTTGTCGGTAATATTCGGAGCGCGTCTGGTTGTAATGATTACTCAGCAGTTGGGCGGCAGGAGAGGGCACACCGGAGCAGAGTAGAATCTGAACTTCCACGAGTCGCGCTGTGCGCCCGTTGCCGTCGCCAAATGGGTGAATCCACGCAAGGTATAGATGGGCGACGACAGCCTTGACGATCCCCTCCAAGATCTCCTTGCCTGGAGGAAAGGTCATCTCATTTAGCCAGCGGCAGAGCTTCTCAACCAGAAATTCACAGTCCTCCGGCGGCGCGCCACGGTAATCCATAACGCCAACCGTATGTTTGCGGAATTCGCCGGGGACTGTCTGCTCGTCAGCAAGCTGCAGATTTCGAAGCACGAGGCGGTTAAGATCTTTGATTCGAGCCGGACTCAGGGATGGCAAGGTTCCTGACTCGATCTCTGCCAGAATCGTGTTGCAGCCCTCCAGAATGTTCTCAACCTCCTGCTTGAGGTACTCTTTCGAGGGCGCCACTTTGAGGATGCCCTCAATCTGCTGCCGGACCTGCTCTTCGGATAGAGTGTTGCCTTCGATTGCGGTGGTGGCTGCGACGCCCTTTGCGAGATAAACGCTGTGCAGCAAACGGCTGACGTCTGGTCGGAGTGGCGTACCGGCGATGTGCTCACATTTGGATTGACACTCTCCGAGCATTACCCAAAGGTCCCACGGCACTCGCCGCAGATCCAGTGTGAAGTTGAGCCATGGGTGACTCGATTCGTAGCTCCGACCCATCGTTTTCTCTGGCATGATCGTAGCATCGCAGGCCTGCTTTTGCAACAGAGTATGTCCATAAGTTTGTCTCATATATTGTCCCAATTAATGTCTCTGTCTATGTCCATGGTGAGTGCTTGAAGCCACAATGTTTGCTATTATTTGAACAGGATGGACAACAAAGAGATCCGGTCCGAGCTTCGCCGGCTGATCTACACCAGAATGCTCGAATCCCTGAACCGGAAAGCTCGTGGATCGCGAACGGCCAGCCGATTAAGCACTCGCAGGAAACCCATTCCGTCGGAATCTGGCGCCCGAAGACGGCAGAACTTGGAAAGAGCATCTTAGATCGTCGAGGCCTTCCGGCACCCGCGATATCATAGCCTGCGTGGATCCTCTTCTCTCCTTCGCGCGCGCCCACGAATCCGCGATGACGTCGCTCATCCGCAGCTTCGTGGAGTGCGAATCGCCCAGCGACGACCCGGCCGCCGTCACCCGATTCGTCGAGCTCGTCGCCGACACGGTCGCTCCCTACGCGAAAGTCAAGACCATCGCCGGCGGGCGATTCGGGCGCATCCTCACGGCGGAGATGAAGCTCCCCGGCCGCCGCAAAAGCGGCCAGGTGCTGGCCCTCGGGCATTCCGATACCGTGTGGCCGATGGGAACCCTGCGCAGCATGCCGTTCCGCGCCACCGATGGACGGCTGTGGGGACCGGGCGTGCTCGATATGAAAGCCGGCATCGCGTTCTTCGTGTTCGCCCTTCAGGGGCTGCGCGAGCTGGATGTCGCCGTGCCCAGCAAGGTAGTGCTCCAACTGAATCCCGACGAAGAGGTAGGCAGCGACGCATCGCGGGCCCTGACCGAGAAAAATGCCGCGCGGAGCAAGTCGGTTCTCGTGTTGGAACCAGGGACGGGCCTCGCCGGCAAGCTCAAAACCGCGCGCAAGGGAGTGGGCCACTTCCTGGTGAAAGTCAAAGGACGCGCCTCGCACGCCGGTGTGGATTTCGGCGCCGGGGCCAGCGCTATCGTCGAGTTGGCGCGGCAAATCAACCAGATCGCCGGTTTTACCCGGGAAGACCGGGGCACCACGGTCAACCCCGGAGTGATCGGCGGCGGCACCCGAAGCAACGTGGTGGCCGCTGAGGCCTGCGCCGAGGTCGATATCCGCGTCCTTCGGCTGAAGGATGCCCCGGTGCTCGAGAAGCGGTTCCGCTCGCTCAAGCCGTACGATCAGCGCTGCTCCATCGAGGTCACCGGCGGATTGAACCGGCCGCCTATGGAGCGCAGTGCCGGAATCGTGAAGCTGTTCCGCACGGCACAAACCCTGGGCCGGGATCTGGGGTTGGAGCTCGATGAGTCGCTGACCGGCGGCGGCAGCGACGGCAACTTCACGGCGGCGCTGGGCGTGCCTACCCTCGACGGGTTGGGCGCGGTAGGCGAAGGGGCGCACGCCCCAAACGAAAGCATCCTCGTCGATCGCATGGCTGATCGAACAGCGCTCATCGGAAAACTGATCGCGGCGCTTTGATTCCCCTCCTACACCAGTTCGCGAAGACCCGCGACCACGTCGCGGAGCTGCTCTGCCTGGCTGGAAAGCTCGCGGCTGGCCGCGGCGCGCTGCTCGGCCTGGGCCGCGGTAGCGGCGGTGGCCTGCTCCATTTCCGAAATCGCCTGGGCGATTTGTGCAAGACCCTCCGCTTCCTGGCGGCCATTCTCGTTCACCTGGTCGATGGTCTGGCGAGCGCCGGCGATGCGCTTGCTCATCTCCACGATGCGCCGGCTGACATCGTTGAGCCTGGCGGTCCCGGCGGCAGTGGATTCGATCGATCCGGACACCAGCTCCGCCGTGTCCTTGGCGGCCTCGGCGCTGCGGCGCGCCAGAGCGCGGACTTCGTCGGCAACCACCGAAAACCCCAGTCCGGCTTCCCCCGCGCGCGCTGCCTCCACCGCGGCATTGAGCGCCAGGATGTTGGTTTGGAACGCAATCTCATCGATGGTTCGGATGATGTGCGAGATACGGTCGCTGGCCGCCACCATCTGTTTCATGGAACCCAACAGCTCCTCCAATTGGGCGGTGACTTCGCCGGCAAATCGGGTCTCCGCGGCCATCGTCTCGGCGGCGGCTTCGGTCCCGGTCACGTTGAGGCGCGTCTTGGCCTGGATCTCTTCAGCGGCGTGCGCGGTCTGCCGGATGCAATCCGCCTGCTCCGACGCGCCGTGGGCCAGGGCATCGTTGGACTGCGAGAGTTCGCCGGCGCTGGCCGCGACGTGAACGCTCATCTGGGCAAGCTCACTGGCCCGCTGCCGCAAAGTGCTCGCCACCTGCCGCAAGACCCCCAGTCCGGCCAGGCCGGCCATGAATGCCAACAGCACGGTGACAGAGGTGCTCCGAAGACTGCTCCCTTCCTGCCGTTCGGCTTCCTGGCGAGCCTTTGCCAGCGCTTGTTGTTGTTCGCCGTTCAGCGAGTCGGCCGCCATTTCGATGCGCGCGACCAGCGGATAAATCTGGTCCACCATCATCTCGTGAGCGGCGGGAAAATCGCCCCCTTGCGCCAGGTTGAGGTAACGCTGGTAGAGCGGCGACCAGGAACCGATGCCCGACTCGAGGTCGTCCAATGCCTTGATCTCGCTCGAATTGAGCGGCATCGCCCGAATCTCTGCCGTGAGCCGGAGCAGGTTGCCGGCCGCGCTCTCGATCGCCTGCCGGTTGGTGTTGACCCGGTCCGGCGTATGGCAGGCAATGCAGGACGCGCCGGATACCGAACCCATCGCGCCCTCCGGGACTTTCGTGTCCAGCAGGGAAATCTCCGCCAGTGCGGCGTGGATCTTCATTTCCCCGACGCCGGAGTGAATGGCGGCGGCGCACGCCATCTTCTTCGCCGCGGAGTTGACGGTAAGGTCTATGGATCGACCAAGTCCGTGGATCCCGTACAGCGCAATTCCTCCCATGGTGCAAACGAGAGTCAATAAGACGGCGAAACTGCCTACGAGCTTGAAGCACAATGTGACTCGGCGGGGGCGGAGCATATTCGTCTCAATGACACAGATCGGCAGCATCGGCCAAAACCATTAGCGCACCCGCCCGCAGGCCCTCGTCAGGCCAGGCTGAGGTTCGCCTGGGCGGGGATGTCGAGTGCCGCGAATTCCCGCCGCTCGAGCTTGGAGAACGCCGCGGCGGCGATCATGGCGGCGTTGTCGGTGGAGAGGCCAGGCGAGGGAAAGTGAACCGGCCAGGGGAATCCGGCAGCCCGTGCCGCGTCGCGCAGACCGGCATTGCACGCCACGCCGCCGCTGACAATCACACATCGTGCGCCGAAGGACTCGGCGCTGGCGGCGGCTCGCGTGAGTAGCTCGTGGATCACTGCATGCTGAAAAGAAGCCAACAGATCCAGCGTCTGCTTTGGAGTCACCGCAAGCCACTGCCCGGTTGTGGGAGATGGACAGCGGCCCAGCAACTCGCGCCGGGCGGCGATTTCGCCCGCCAGGTCGCGCGCCTCCACCCAGCGGAGGACTGCCGTTTTCAGCCCGCTGAAGCTGAAATCCAGCGCGTTGCCCTTCATTTTGGCGAAGGTGAAGCGAACGGCCTTGCCGTCCCCGTGAGGAGCCAGGCGGTCGATGATCGGACCGCCGGGATATCCAAATCCCAGCAGCTTGGCCACCTTGTCGAAAGCTTCGCCCGCCGCGTCGTCGCGGGTGCGCCCCAGCAGCCGGTACTGAAAGCCTTCGCGGACTTCGAACAGATGCGTGTGGCCGCCGCTGGCCACCAGGGCCAGCGCGGGATATTCGACCGGCTCGCCGTCGCGCGCGGCTTCCAGGATCACCGCGTGAATGTGGCCCTCGATATGATTGACGGCGATCAGCGGCACCCCCGTGGCGAAGCTCAGGCTCTTCGCATAGGTGAGCCCGACCAGCAGGGAACCGACCAGTCCCGGGCCGGCCGTGACGGCAATCGCCGCAAGGTCCGGCAGTCGCGTACCGGACCGCTCCAGGGCCTCGCGAACCACCGGGACGATGGCGCGCAGGTGCTCGCGTGAAGCCAGCTCGGGGACCACGCCGCCGTACTTTCCATGTGTGGTCATCTGTGACGCGACTACCGAAGAAAGGATGGCCTTTCCGTCTTCCACTACCGCGGCGGCCGTCTCGTCACAGGAGGATTCGATGCCCAGGATGCGCACTACTCCCACCATAGCAGGGGCGTGTCATTCCATATGGTCCGCGATCTCCTCCAGCGGGGTGTTGACCGGGTGGACACCGTTGCGCGAAGTGTAATTCAGCATCGTCGAGGTCTTCCAGATGCACCGCTGCGTGGCGGCCGAAAGATCGTACAGCAGCAGGCGCGCCGGGTGCCCGGGTTCGAGCAGTTGGAGCGAGCTCCAGGCGCTGTTCAGAATGATGGTCATTTCATCGTTGAGGTCGTGCGCGGCAGCAGCGGCGACGGCGCTGGCGCGATCGGTTCGCGTGAGGCGTTCCACGTCCGAATTTTCACAAGCACCTTCCGGCCGCAAGGGCACCGTGGGCTTTAAGTGACATGTTTTCACCAAAAGATTTTGAAAAGTTGGTGTGATCGGAAACATTCGGGCGCATAATAGACCCGGTAACGCACCGCTGATTGGAGGTAGTTCATGCCGATTCAGAAGCTTCTCGGCTTGACCTTCCTGGCCAAGCCATTGACCTCGCAAGAAGGCCGCCGGATCCTGGAGCGGGACCAGTATCGCTGCCGGTACTGCGGTCTCGACGGAAAGTCGAACTTTGAAAACTCCTTGATCATGACCGTGGATTTCGTGCATCCCCGCGCCAAAAAGGGAAAGAAGACGCCCGACAACCTGATGACCGCCTGCCGGCCCTGCAACACCATCAAGGGGCACCGGATATTTCACAGCTTCGAGGACGCCCGGGCGTTCGTGCTGAAGCGCCGCCAAGAGCTCCACAAGGATTGGGAGAAGCAGACCGCCCGCCTGGCCGCGCATAGCACCGCGTAGGCCGGGCGAATATTTCGGGAGCTGCCTGGGGTCTCACTGCCTTGCGTGACCAGTGCTGCGCGGCCTCAGCCTGTGGACTCGCCGGCTCTCCGGCGCCGAGCCGCAACCGCGGCCGCAAAAAATAAAGCCGCCCGTCGACAAGCGGCATCAGAGGTCGATCTAGGGAGCCTTTACGCCCTCCCTGCTTGCGCCGGCTTCGCCTTTGGATCGATGGAATTTGTACGACCGTGGGCGCCATCGGAGGGCCAGGCCGGGAGAAACCATGCAACACACGAACCAGTTTGCAAAAGTGGTAACTACAGCCGCAGCGTTGCTGGCCATGTGGCCGGCCAGCACGTTTGCTCAAGATGCCGGGACTGGCGCGGGAGATGCCGGCAAGGGTGCCTTTCAGGCAAAGGTCGGAGAGCTCAAGCAGTCGCTGGCCGCCAATCAAAAGGCCATCCGGCAATACACCTGGACGGAGACCACGCAGATCAGTCTCAAAGGCGAGGTCAAAAAGACGGAAAGGAAGGAATGCCGCTACAGTACCGATGGTCAGGTGATCAAGACCAGCTTGGGCGACGCGGCTCCACCCCCGGCTCAGCAAGGCGGAGGGCGGCGGCGTGGAGGTGCCCTGAAGGAGAGGGTGGTCGAGAAGAAAGTCGACGAAATGAAAGACTATATGGAAGACGTCGCCGCCCTCGTGAAACAGTATGTGCCGCCCGAACCCGAGAAAATCCAAGCCGCGGTGCAGAACGGCAAAGCGGCGTTGAACAAGGAGAGCGCCCCCGGGATCGCGGAGCTCGCGTTCACGGATTACGTCATACCCGGCGACAAACTCGCTCTCTCGTTCAATACGGAGGCGAAACAGCTCGCCGCGGTGAACGTCGACAGCTATCTCGGAAAAGAAAAGGACACCGTGACCCTCGCCGTCCGCTTTGCGGCTTTGTCCGACGGTGTGAACTATCCCGCCCAGACTGTGCTGGTAGCCAAGGCGAAACAGATCCAGGTGACGATCACAAATAGCGGATACAGCAAGCAGTAGGGCCTCGATCGCCACCCCGCCGCTGCTCCACGTTTGTGATCTGCGTTGATCTGCGTTCATCTGCGGCCAATCCTCTTTCTGCCAACAGCTGGCAGGTCGTGGAAAAGGGATTGGCCACGGTCCAGGTCAAATTCCAAAGCTCCGGCCACGTCGGCGAGGTCTACAAGAACATCCGCTCCGGGTGCAGACGTTCGACAACAGGAACGTTCCGGTGCCGCCCAGCGAGGCTCCGTCCAGGGACAACACGTCAACAACAAGTGGACGCTGCGATATCTCGCTCGATTTCGCCCGATGCCGGCCTTGGAATCTTGCCGCTTGGAGTTACACCCCGTGCGAGTTCAAATAGGGATGATCTGGCAGGTCGGGTCCAGCCGCCGGAGGTCGTGCGGATCGCTTGTGACGATACGGTCTCCACGCCCCCTGGCGAGAATCACGACCGAGGCGTCGATGATATCGGAGGTATTGCTGGCGTCGCAGAGTTCTCCACAGGCACGGGCGAGTTGTTCATCGAGAGGGATAATCTCGACTTCGTCCGCCCGCAAAAACCGCGCCAATGTGAGCTGAACGCGGCCATCCCGCCAGGCTTGCCCCACCACACCCGAAGGCACTCGGAATGTGAGGCGCTGCGCCAAGGCCCGATCGAGCAAGGCGATCAGCCGTTTGTCGCCACGATCCAAGGCGGTCAAAGCACCGGCGTCCAGTGTTATCCCCGCCGGCGCGGCGGCAGCAGCATACGTCTTGCCCATGTGATGTCCTCCGGCCCTGGCTCCCCATGTTGCTCGACCAGATCGCGAAGAAGCATCCGCAGGGAGTCGCGCTTCTCCTGTTCCGCCAGGACCCGCGCAATATACCCCGAAACCGAATCCGCGCGTCCGGCACGGACTTCCCGGTGAACTCTGGCGAGTTGTTGTTTCGGCAAGCTGATAGCGATCTTCGCCATGGTCATACCAGTATCATACCGCTTGTCGGCCGGCGTCACAAACCGTGATTACGACATCGCTCTTGAGGAGCTTCAAGAACAGCTCAACATTTGTGGCGCCGTGAGAGGAGCGCGGCCGGAATCGGCCGCGCTCACTTACCGGCTTCGCAACCCGCCCGCCAGAGTCCGATATGGCGACTACACAGCCGGATGAATTCCTTCCGGTTATCGCCGGCAATCCGGGAACCAGGCTGGTGGTCGATCCACACCTCTCCGGTACGGCTTTCTTCGGTCTACTGTTGGGAGGCTTTCATGGCCGCGAACGACTTGAGGAGATCCTTGATGCGATCTCTGTTCACAAATGGCGCACGGAAGAAACGCTCAACGGCCGCGTTGAAAAGAACCGGGTCGTCGTACGGAACCATGTGCGTCGCGTTCGGGAATATACAGAGCTGGCTGTTAGGGATATGGTGGTAGATCTCCAGCGTGTGCTCGTCGCGAATCATATCGTGATCGCTCGCCAGTACCAGTGTGGGCGCCGCGATCGCCGCGAGCGCCCTGGGCTCGATATGGGGCTCGTCGAGCGCCATTTGCATCACCTTCCACTCTCGCTTCCCCTCCGGGGTTTGTTTGGCGGCGGCGGGCATCGAGTCCATCATCGACTTCACGAGGGCGATGGCTTCCGGGTACAAGGCCTCCTCGTCCGGCTTCAGGTTCGCGGCCATCGCCGCAATCTTCTTCACTCTCGCAGGGTGCCGTATGCCGAGCAGGAGCGCCTCGATGCCGCCATCGCTCCAGCCCAACACATACGCGGGCCCCGCTTGCAGGTGGTCGAGCAACGCGGCGAGGTCATCGGTCATCTTCTCGTAAGTGATCTTGTCCGGACTATCGCCGGACCTGCCGTGGTCGCGGCTGTCCATGGCGATCACCCGGTAACGCCTCCGGAAGTGGTCGATCTGCGCTTTGAGGTCGCCGATGCTGCCTCCGTTGCCGTGCACGAGCAGAAGAGGTTCGCCGGTCCCGTAGACTTCGTAATAGAGCTTGACGCCGTCGTGGGTAAAGGTCTTGCCGGCGGCCGGGTTCGAACCATACCTGGCGGCGGGCTCAGGCACCGTCCGAGCTGCCGCGCCAGCAGCGGGCGGGGTCTGCGCTTCCATGCCGCATTGCAGGACCACGGCGCCGAGAACGACGGAGATTGCTTTGGCAAGCATGGCGGAGAATCTGTGTAGCATGGATTCAGCCTAGCTCAGGGCACGCCCGGTTCCACTCTGTGCCGGAGAGAAGATCGCGCCGGCAGGGGTCCGGCGGCGCTGCGCGCCGGGCCCCTCCGCGCGGTGAAGCCTGGAATCCGCCGCGAGCGCCCCGGTTACTTCCCGGTCGCAACGCAGGTGCCGGCCTCATAGTCCCCGACCGCGGTCTCGAAACAGGTGATCCCCTGCCCGATCACGTCCTTGAGGTTGTACGTCTTGCCGTACAGTTTGAAGGGCTTGCTGGAGACCAGTTGCGCCGTGCTCACGAAGGTGCCGGAGACGCCGCCATCCCGGCTCAGGAAGACTCCTGCTTTGCGGACGAAGGTGGCGATGGGGTCTCCCCAGGTCGCGCGGTCCTTCCAGTCGCGCAGATCGGGCCGCTCGGTGTAATAGATAGCGGCGGTTCCCGCGGCGATCATGAAGGTGGTGAACTCCTCGTTGCCGGACAGGGGCTGCGCCGTGTAGTCCGACACCCAGATGAAGCGGGCGTGCGCGCGATCGACGACGGGCGGGCCGAAGAGTGGCCCCGCGAAGAGGGTACTCGTGTCGAAATCGCCGATCATCGTGTAGTAGATCAGGCAGAGACCGTCGAAGCCCGGGAGGGGCGCGGGCGGTGTGAGCGGCGCGACGAAACGCTCGTTCGTGTAGGCCAGAACCGTTTCGGAGGTGCCGGCGGGCTGGGCATTCAGCGATGCGCATGCTCCCAGCAGCAGGATTCCCAACAATACGATGGTTGCGGATTTCATATCAATCTCCTTTCGATTGGGCTAGAATCGGTACGTAGCGGACCGGAAAATCCGTTTTAGCCCGGGCCGGTACGAGAACAGTATTGCGGCCGAGGTCGGGGCAAGTCCTGATCGGGATCTGATGTTTTTCTGATGAATTCCCAGCGGACGACGCCGAATTCGCGGAATCCCATCGCCGTTGCCGCAGGGCCGGAAGCCGGCGCCGGAGCGGCGGAAGCGCAAGCCTATGCTTTCGGCCCCTTCCGGCTGGTGCCCGGCGAGCGCATTCTGCGCCGCGGCAGCCAGATCCTGTCCCTTCCACCCAAAGCGTTCGAGACCCTGCTGTTGCTGGTGCGCAACCCGGGCCACCTGATGCGGAAGGAAGACCTGATCCAGGCGCTGTGGGCCGACAGCTTCGTCGAGGAAGGCAGCCTGACCAGCCAGATCTCGCTCCTGCGCAAGGTCCTGGCGGACTCGGGATCTGCTGGCGCCTATATTCAGACGGTTCCGAAACTGGGGTATCGCTTTCTTTCCCCGGTAACACGAACCTGGGCGTCCGGACCGGCGGTGGGAACTCCCGTTCCGGCCGAGGGGCAGGAGCCGGCGGAACGAGTCGTCCGGTTTATCGCGCTTCCATTCGGTGTGCGAAACGGGGGCGAGCGGGCGGGTTTTCTGGAACACAGCTTGCCCGAGGCGATCTCGGCGTCACTGGCGGGAGTGCGCTCGCTTACGGTACGTTCCAGCCTGCTGGCCGCGCGCCTGGCCGAAGGCAACCCCGACCCCCGGCAGATCGCCCGGGAAGCGGATGTGGACATGGTGCTGGCAGGCACCATCCTCTGTGAGGGCGACCAGGTCCAGGTCACCGCGGAGCTGATACACGCCCCCTCGGGCACGCTGGCAGGGTCTTATGTGTGCAACACCAGGCTCGACAACCTGATCGAGGTGCAGGACAGCCTGGTGCGCGGCATTGTGGATGTGCTGGGCCCGCGGCTGACCGAGCGCGAGCGGAGGGTGCTCGCGCACAACGTGCCGGCATCGGCGAGAGCCTATGAGTTCTATCTGCGGGCCAATCACGTGCAGCGCCAGCGGACCCTGGAAAACCTGTCCATAGCGCGCGACCTCTACCGCGAATGCCTGGACGAAGATCCCGACTACGCTCCGGCATGGGCGCGGCTGGGCAGGTGCTATCGGACGCTGGAGAAATTTGGCGTGGAGGGCCCGCAGAGCCTGGAACTGGCGAAGTGGGCTTTTCACCGCGCATTTGCGCTGAGTCCCGACCTGCCGCTCGCGCACAATCTCTACACGCCGATCGAGACCGATACAGGGCACGCCCAGGCGGGAATGGTGCGGCTGCTGGGCCAGGCGGCGAAGAATCCAAACGATCCCGAACTGTTCTGGGGCCTGGTGAACGCCTGCCGTTACTGCGGCCTGCTAGACGAATCGATCCGGGCGCACAACCGCGCGCGGCGGCTCGATTCGAAGACCATGACCAGTGTGGCGCACACCTTCTTTCTGTTGGGGGACTATGAGCGCACACTCGAATGCTATGCCCTTGGCTCCCGCTACTATCTGGATCTGGCGGCGCTGGCCGCCTCCGGGCGGGAGTCCCAAGCCCTTGAGTTGCTCGGCCGCCGCAGCGTCCCGGGCGGGCAGTTTCCAGCCATGATGGAGTCTCTCCGTTTGTCCCTCCGGGGCGACCATGCCGGGAGCATTGAAATCCTGAGGCAGGCACTGGCGGTGCGGCCGACCAAGGATCCGGAAGCCAAGTTCTACCTGGCGCGACAGTTGGCGCGGGAGGGAGAGCATGCGGAGGCTTTGCGGGCCATACGCGACCTGTTGACCGAGGGGTTCGTCTGCTCCGCTGCCTTTCGATGCGACCCCTGGCTGGAGCCGCTTTCCCGGCTGCCGGACTTCCAGGATCTTCTGGATGAAGTTCTCAGTCGAGAGGCGGACGCCAGAGCCGCATTCCAGGCGGCAGGCGGAGACCGCGTTCTGGCCTGACTCGGGTGTAATCGGCAAACTCGGTTGCCCGGTTGAGGACGCAGGCCTGTCAGGAGTCATCCTCGTCCGATGCCATTGCCAGGCAAACCGAAAACTTGTTCGGCCTCGGTGATTGGCTCCGCACTGTTTCCTTCACGACGGGACTCGCACTCGTGAGGGTCAACTTGCCGGATAAAACGCCCGACGCACCCGAATGTGGACGGCCCCGCGTAGCGATGTGGAAACCTGCGGGTTCGGCGACAATTAGACTTTCCGGCAAAACCGGAGTCCCCCGGCCCTTTTTTTTTCGCGTCCCTCAGCTTTCATTACGGCTCCGCTTGACCCTCCGCCAGCTGTTTCTTCTTGGCCTCCTCCTCTCGATAGCTCGCAATGTTCAGTTCGATGATCACGCTGTGATGCATCAGCCGGTCAATCGCCGCGGCCGTCATCATCGCATCTTTGAAGATCCCTTCCCATTTTGAGAAGGGCAGGTTGCTGGTCATCAGCACGCTGCCCCGCTCGTATCGTTCCGCCAGTAGTGTGAACACCACATCCATGTCCTCCCGGCTGTGCTGGATGTAGCCCAGATCGTCAATGATCAGTCCTTCAAAGCGCCCCAGCCGTTTGATCTCGCGGCTAAGCCGCAGGTCCCGCTTGGCTGCCAACAGATCCTGCATCAGCAGCGGGCATTTGGTGAAATGCATCCGCCGCTCGCGCATCACAATCAGCTCCTGCGCCAGCGCCGTCAAAAGGCGACTCTTGCCCGACCCAGGTCTGCCGAACACCAGCACATTTTCTTTTCGGTTGAGAGAGTCGCCTTCCAGCAGAGTCCGCAACTGCCGCTGCGCTTTGGCCGGCAACCGCGTCACATCGAAGTTCGGAAGCGACTTCTCTAAGGGCAGCTCCGATTCCCGCAGCAGCCGCTCCACCCGCGTCTTGCGCCGCTGTTCGCATTCGCGCGTGATCACTTCCAGCAGGTATCGCTCATAGCTCAGCGTTTCCCGCTCCGCGAAGCCGCGCGGCATACGATGAATATGAACGACTTCCGCCGTCTCCCGCGCAAAGCTCGCACGTTTCCGGTTGCGTAGCGCGCAAACGGTTCGCATCACGCCGGCAACGAATCGAGCGCCCGGCGGAGCTTCTGGTTCACCTCGTCAGCCATGGCGTCCATCTCGGGGTTGCCGACTACCGACAACATGGCCTTCGCATCGACGGCGCCCGCCCATACCGAGCCGTCCTTTTCATATACGACAGCATTGCACGGCAGCAGAAGTCCGAGATTGATTTCCCGTTCGAGCGCATGATGCGCGATCGGTGGATTGCACGCGCCCAGAATAACGTAGCGGGGAAAATCGACACCGAGTTTTTCCCGCAGCTTGGCCTGGATATCGATTTGAAAGAGGACGCCGAAGCCCTCCGCTTTCAGGGCCGCCTCCATCCTGGCGATCGCGTCTTCGAAGGAGAGGCCGACCGCGCGCACACAGCCGTACTTCAGCGTGCTCGACGTCTGCATGGGAGTTCCTTTCTTTTCCAATTATTGTCCCTGGGGCGGGTCAGTGGCGTCCGCCGCGGCCGAAACCGCCGCGCCACATCGGCCAGCCCTGATCGTCGCGGAACTTGATGGTTCGCTTTTCAGCAACGAAAGTGATTTGCGAGGCGATGATCCGGTCTTCCAACTTGTAGCCCTTCACCACCACATCCTGTCCGGCTTTCGGGTTGAAGTTCTCTGCGATCAGGAAAGGCATTGGGCCCAGGTACACGCGGGTGGTCTCATCGCCGTGCTTCAGGTCGAAGGAGGGCATGCCCTGCCCCAGAGCAATCCGGATTTGAGCCACCTTACCAGATACTTCGATTGGCTTCCCCGCCACTGCCGGCGGCGCCGCCTGGGTCGAGCCGTCTTCCGGTCTGCAGCAGGGGCCGGGTTGCGCGCCCAGAACGAAGACGCCCCCGATGGACAACAGCATTGTTGCGAGCCAATTCATAAACGCCCCTCGCTATATTCGTGCATCTCCCGTGCCAGTGCAATGCCCCGAAACGACTCGGCTTGCGTGGACGGCCGCGCAGACTTTGCGCGTTGGCGCTTAAACGCCATGCAAATGATGCGTGGCGAGAGTTGCATCAAATAAAAAGGCCCGTTAGCCTTTTTCTCATGAGGTCTTGCTCCTTCGGATGCGCGAAGGCTGCGCATGCCGGCCCGCCGCGCAGGCGTAAATCCTGCGCGCTCAGTAACGGCGGTTTGGATGGGCAAATGCGATTCCGTGAGTGGAGGTCGTAAAGAACCATGAAACGGCATATCGTCACCGCAGCGCTGATGGCGCTTCTTCCCGCGGGATTCGTATTCGCGCAGAACCCGTCCTGTCCGCGTCCCGACTGCCCGGGCCAGTGCCAGGGCAATTGCCCGCGCAATGGCAACGGCAAGGGGAACTGCAATGGGACCTGTGCTCGCGCCCGCAATGGCTCGGGCCAAAGCAGTTCCGCCAATCAGGCGCAGGCCCGCCCGCGCCAGATGCGCTTCGGGCGCAGATAAGAGCATCAGGAGAACCCCTATGATTACGTTCTATCGAATTCTCCCTTGCCTGGCCGTTGCCTCCGCGCTGGCTTTCGCGCAGGGTCCACGCGGCGGCGCCATTGGCTCCGCCGGCGGTTCGCATCCGCAGCAGAGCTCCACACTGGCGATGACCAGTTTGCAGACGGTGACCGGAACGGTTACGGCCGTGAGCATCGGATACGGCATGCAGTACCCATCCCTTACCGTCAATAAAGTGCAGATCAAGGTCGCTCCCGTTTGGTATCTCCTCGAGAAGAACTTCGAGATCAAAACCGGCGACAACCTCAGCTTCGTTGCCGCGCCGTCTACGGCCGCGGGCGACCCGTACCTCTATGCGGTCGAGATGACCAACACCGGAACAAAGGCCCACGTCGTCCTGCGAGACGCGAATGGTCTTCCGCTGTGGTCGCAACCGGGCGGGGGACCGGGCGCGGGGCTCGGGCCGGGCGCCAACGCCGACGCGCCGTGCGAGGTGTTGTCGATCGCAACGGAATCGGGCGTAGTGGAACAAGTGACCGCCGGACCAGGAATCCAAATGCCGTCGTTGACGCTGAAGACTGCCGCCGGCAAGCTCCTCGTCATCAAGTTAGGTCCTGAGCGCCTCCTGCTTGAGGCCGATCTGGAAGTAAAGGCTGGCGATGCGCTCTCAGTGAAGTACGCGGTCACCTCGCATGACGGTGAGCTGGTGGCGCTCGCCATCACCAAAGGCGGCGTGACCGTTACGTTGCGCGGCGACGATGGCCGGCCAGCCTGGAATTGATGCGTCAATTGCTCACAATCGTTTTACTCTTTCCTGCCGGCCGCGTCCTGCGGCCTGTGTCATCCGAGGATTCCGCCGCCGGACGACACCCAAGCACCTTCAGTTGCCCCGGCCGCGCTCTGGAGCGGAAGCATGATGGCGCACGCATCGCGCGATCCCTTCTGGCGCGCAAAGGCGCAGCAGGAGGCATCGCAGGCGCCGGCCGTCGCTGCGGTGATCGAAGACAAGTGCCTTCGCTGCCACGCGCCGCGCAGCAGTACCTACTTCGGCAAAACGGTGGCATGCGATTGATCGACCTCGACCCCGGCGCAGAGGGCGTCACCTGCACGGTTTGCCATCAGATTTCTCCCGACAAGTTCGGCGGAACGGCGCCCTAAAGCGGCGGTTTCGAGATGAATCGCAAAGCTGAGATTTACGGTCCACACCGCGACCCGTTTGCGATGCCAATGCTCCATCACACCGGCCTGACCCCGGTGGAATCGCCGCATATGACGGGCGCGGCGCTCTGCGGGTCCTGTCATACGGTCGTCACGCCGACGCTCGGGCCGGATGGGTGTACGACCGGAGTCTTCCTTGAGCAGGCGCCCTACCTGAAGTGGCTCGCCGGCGACTTCGCGCGAGCCGGGACGACTTGCCAGTCGTGCCATGTTCCGGTGCTGCGCGAAAGCTCCGGAGCGGCCTTTCCGCAGTACATCGCCCACATGCCGCCGGGGCGGTGGTTTCCTCCGACGCGCCCGCGCACTCCCTTTGGATTGCATTTCTTCGCCGGAGCGAATGTCTCGATGGCCGATCTTCTCGCCCGCACTGAGCCGGAGAACGCAACGGCGCTTCGCCGGACGGCGGCGAAAGCCGGCGAGAGCCTGCGCTCGGCTCTATCGCTGCGGGCCTCGGCCGCAGTCGAACGTCGCAAGCTGCGGGTTGCCGTTGAGTTACGAAACAGGACCGGACACAAGCTGCCTACCGGCTTCCCGAGCCGTAGGCTGTGGTTGCACGTCCAGGTGTTCTCCGCCGACGGCAGCCGGATTTTCGAATCAGGCGGCTGGGACGAGAGCGGGAACATCCTCCGCGCCGGCGGCTCCTTCGAGCCACATCGTTCCCGCATCACCCGGCCGGACCAGGCGATGGTGTACCAGGCGGTGATGGTGGACACCGCCGGCGTCGCCACGACATCGCTGTTGCGTGCGGCGTCCTACCTGAAGGACAATCGCATCCCGCCGTCCGGGTTTAACCCTGCCGCGGACCCGCGACTCGCGTCCGTCGGAACATCGGGCGGCGCGGGATTCCGGCCGGGCGAGCACCGCCTGGAATACGAAATCGCGCTCTCGGGCCGTGCGGACCCCGTGCGCGTTCACGTTGAAGCCGTTTACCAGAGCATCGATCCGGCGTACCTGCCCGCCGCGGATTCTGCCGCGCTCCGGCCGGCAACTACTCCGGTCGTAATAGCTTCGTCAGATTTGTCACTGAGATCGCGGAAAATGAATCCTCTGAGATAGTGCGCCTAGGAAAGGAGCTTGCATCTCGGGCCATGCTGCCGCTCGTCGCAGCGGCGCTACCTGTCGTTCTGCTCTACAGCTCCATGCGGACCATGCACGAGTTGGACGAGCAGCGAGCGATCTACCTCCGGCACCGTGTCTCAATTCTCGTCTCTCGACTGGAAAGCATGGACTCGGCCGCGGATGCCGGCGCTCTCCGCGAGCAACTCGGCGAAAACGAGCCCTACCTGACCGGGGTTGCCGTCATTTCGCCGTCCGACGCTGGCGCAGACCAACTGGCGCCCCTGTGGAAGGGGCAGGAGCTCTTCAGAACCGAGTTCACGCCCACCGCCTTCCGCGCACACGTTCCCTTTCACACGAGCGCCGGCCTTCGGATCGCTCGCATCGACGTCAGTCCCGCTGCGGCGGATTTCCTGCTCGTACATGCGCGACACAACGTGATCGTCGCTTCGATCGGCGGCTTGGTCCTGGTGGCGCTCTCGATGTATTCGTACTTCGCCATGCGGCGCACGGCACGCCTTCAGGTTCGGCAGCTCGAACTGGAGCACTTGGCGCACATCGGGAAGATGTCTGCCGTTTTGGCGCACGAAATCCGGAACCCGTTGGGAACGGTGAAAGGGTTCGTCCAACTCGCGGCCGAGCGTTCAGGCGCGTCAGTCCGACCGCTGCTCGACCGGGCCGTATGCGAGACGCAACGGTTGGAGAACCTCGTCAAAGATCTCCTGGCGTATGGCCGCCCATCACCACCCCAATGGGCAGATACGGAGTGGCGCGACAGTGCCGCAACCGCCGAGGCGCACGCGCGCCAGCTCATCGGAGATCGGACGATCGCGCTTTCCGTCGCGAAGGTGCCGCTGGTCTGGCGCAGCGATCCCGCGCTGCTTGAGCAGGCGCTCCTCAACCTGATCCGTAATGCGGTGGAAGCGATCCCGGCCGGAGCGCCCGGCGAGATTCGGATCGACGCCGAACGAAGCGGAGCGGGCGAGGTCGTCATTCGCGTGCGCGATAACGGGATCGGACTGGCGGACTCTGTCCGGGAGCGCCTATTCGAGCCGTTTGCAACGACCAAGTCTTCGGGCACTGGACTCGGGCTGGCGATCACGCGGAAGTTGGCCGCATCTCTTGGCGGATCGCTGACACTCGAAAGTCGCGCCGGCGGAGGCGTGGAAGCGGTGCTGCGCTTCAACGGCGCAAAACGACAGGAACAAAATGGCTAGCATTCTGATCGTAGATGACGACGCGGGCTTCCGCGCTTTATTGGACACCATCCTCCAAGGCGAAGGACACGAGACCGACACAGCCGCGTCGGTGGCGGAGGCGCTCGCGGCGGGCGCGCGGCGAAGTTATCACCTCGTGATCTCGGACTTGAAGCTGCCCGACGGCAGCGGTCTCGACGTGCTCCGCTACTGGAAACAGGAGATGCCGGAGATTCCCGTAGTCGTCATTACCGGTTTCGCGACGGTCGGCAGCGCCGTCGAAGCGATGAAGCTCGGGGCCGTGGACTATCTCGGCAAGCCCCTGAGCAGCCCGGATGAGCTTCGGATCGTCGTCAGGAAAGCGCTTGAGCAGGACCAGACCGCCCGCGAGCGAGACCTGCTGCGCGAGCGCGAGGAATCGCGGTTCTCCTGCTCCGATCTCATCGCCGGCGATTCCGCCATGCTTCGTGTCGTGGAATTGGTCCGAAAAGTCGCCGGCACGTCGGCCACAGTCCTGATTACGGGCGAGAGCGGCACGGGAAAAGAGGTGATCGCGCGTTGCATCCACAGCAACAGTCCGCGGGCTCAGCGGGTGTTCGTTCCGGTGAACTGTGCGGCGCTATCGCCGACGCTAATTGAAAGCGAGCTCTTCGGGCACGAACGCGGCGCGTTTACCGGCGCCGTGGGACAGCATTCCGGCCGTTTTGAGCGCGCCGCCGGAGGCACGCTATTTCTGGACGAAATCGGCGAGTTGGACGCGGGACTCCAGGCCAAACTTCTGCGCGTCCTCCAGGAGAAGACGTTCGAGCGCGTCGGCGGGACGCGCCAGATAACAGCCGATGCCCGGATTGTCGCGGCGACCAATCGAGACCTGAAGAAGGCGGTGGCGGAAGGCCGGTTCCGGGAAGACCTGTACTATAGGCTCAGCGCCTTTCCGATCGAGGTGCCGCCGCTCCGTGAACGGCCCTCCGACATCCGCCGACTGGCCCGGTTCTTCCTTGAGCGGGCATCGAGGGAACTGAATAAGCCTCCGCTCACGGTCTCTCCGGACGCTGAGTGTGTTCTCATGAAGTACCCTTGGCCCGGCAACGTGCGCGAACTTCAAAACACCATCGAACGTGTCGCCATTCTTTGCGAGAGCGTTGTCGAGCCGGACGATCTTCCTATCACAGCCACGGGACCAGCGCGGCCGGTGCTGTTCCGCGACATCGAACGGAGGGCTATCGAAGAGGCTCTCACTGAGAACGGCGGCAACCGGACTCGCACGGCAAAGCAACTCGGGATCAGCTTGCGGACGCTCCAGTACCGCTTGAAGGAATACCAGTTAGACCACCCGTAAGGACCCCAGCGCCAGCGAGTCAGTGCCAGAGCGATTCCCAGCAACATTGCAGGTTTCGACGGTGGTACACGGTCTCGCCACGCTTCAGGCGGTCAAGCAGAAAAGAGCCCGGCAGCGATTCGATCGCCGACTCCGGCGCCCGGCTGGGTTTCGCCTCGATGATCGGATACGGGTAGAAATGTAGCCCACGCATGAGCGTGTTCCGTTCCATCTGCTGCCGTCAGAACCGCTTCTGCCTTAATTAGTCTCTTGTTCCTGGTAACGAGCCACCCTCGCACAAGAAAGACGCCCCCCGCAGCGACGTGGCGGCGGAAGCGAACCCGAAGCTCAGCGGTTAGCGCTTCGATGCCCGTACCCGCCACGGCCTTCGACATCGCTTCATCGAGAACCGTGCTGACCACACCTCCGTGGACAATTCCCCTGAAACCCTCCCACACGGGCGACGGCGTCCAGTTTGCGGTGATTTCGCCATCATCTTGCCGGCGAAATCGTATTTGCAGTCCGCGCGGGTTTTCCTGACCGCAGGCAAAACAGCCCGATTGCGACCGTGCTCGCAAGCAGCGTGGTGATTCAAGCATCGCAGTTTGCTGTGGCATCTGGGTCAACTCACGCAGACTTCCTTCCTCTCGTGTAATCGCCAGGCGCAATACGTCTGGTACCCACCTGAGAGGTTACGCACACGGAAGCCGTTCTGATTCAGCATGCGGCACGCGTAATAAGCGCGCTGTCCGGCAGCACAGTTGATCCAGATTTCGCGGTCACCCGGGAACCTTAGCGCCCATCTGAATCGCCATCGCAATGACGTCAATGCGGTGCGGATTTTTCGGATTGACCGCGGCCCTGTTACCCGATTTCTCACTTCCACTGCATAGCCCACCGCCCAGATGTGCGGGTCGCTGGTGCGCATCTGGGAATCGACCCGAATACCGCCCCGGCTGCCCATCTCCAA
>DATJYJ010000574.1:0-12506 GCA_035578025.1 Verrucomicrobiia bacterium | reverse complement strand
GGCGCAAAGTTCGGGATCGGAGCCGAGGGCGCGGCTTAAGATCTGGAGATCGTGGACCTTTTTCAGACCAAACCTCTCGAACGGATACTGCTGGAATCCGAGGGACAGAACGCGCTCCGGCGATCCCTGGGGCCGGGCGCGCTGGTAGCGCTCGGCGTGGGGGCGGTGATTGGCGCGGGCATCTTCACGCTGACCGGTGTGGCGGCGGCGACCAACTCCGGGCCCGGGCTGGTGTTCTCGTTTGTCCTGGCGGCGATCGGCTGTTCCCTGGCGGGCCTGTGCTACAGCGAGTTCGCCACCATGATTCCCGTAGCGGGCAGCGCCTATACGTACGCGTATGCGAGCTTCGGCGAACTGTGGGCGTGGATCATCGGCTGGGACCTGATTCTGGAATACGCTGTCGGCGCA
Organism: Verrucomicrobiia bacterium; assembly: GCA_035578025.1. GTDB lineage: Bacteria > Acidobacteriota > Terriglobia > Bryobacterales > Bryobacteraceae > Solibacter. The sequence goes on along the minus strand of DATJYJ010000574.1, from coordinate 12,098 downwards.
TCCACCGTGGCGATCGGCTGGTCGCAGACTCTGGTAGCGCTGCTGGCGAGCCTGGGCGTGCCCTTCCCGGCCAGCGTCGCGGCATCGCCGTTTCAGGGTGCCGCCGGCGGACTGATCAATCTGCCGGCGGTGGCCATCGTGGCGATCGTGTCGCTGATTCTGATCGCCGGCATTCGCGAATCGGCCACGGTGAACTCAGTGATCGTGGCGCTGAAGGTGACCGTGATCCTGGTCTTCATCGCGATCGGGTGGAACTACATGCTGCCCGCGAACCACACGCCGCTAATTCCGCCGAACCAAGGGCAGTTCGGGCACTTCGGCTGGAGCGGGATCCTGGCGGGCGCGGGCGTGATGTTTTTCGCCTACATCGGGTTCGATGCCGTCTCCACGGCGGCGCAGGAAGCGAAGAATCCGCGGCGCGACCTGCCGTTGGGAATCTTCGGATCGCTCGCCGTCTGTACGCTGTTGTTCATCCTGTACTCCTGGGTGCTGACTGGGGTGGTCGACTACCGGCAATTGAACGTGGCGGCACCTCTGGCATTGGCGCTGGCGCGGATTCCGTATCATTGGCTGAACGTGGCGATGAACCTGGCTGTGCTGGCGGGTCTGACCAGCGTGATGCTGGTGATGCTGATGGGGCAGAGCCGCGTATTCTATTCGATGGCGCGCGACGGCCTGCTGCCGCAGGCTTTCGCAGAAGTGCATCCGAAGTTCCGCACGCCCTGGCGGAGCAACTTGCTCCTCATGGTGTTCGTCTCGCTGTTCTCGGCGTTTGCGCCGATCGAAGTGGTGGGCAAAATGACCAGCATCGGGACCATGTTCGCGTTTGTGATCGTGTGCGGCGGGGTAATCGTGCTGCGGCGCCGGCGGCCGGAGGCGGCGCGGCCCTTCCGCACGCCGTGGGTGCCGGTGGTGCCGGTGCTGGGGATCGTCATGAACCTGGCGCTGATGCTTGGCCTGGGAGTCTCGAACTGGGCCCGGCTGGTGGGGTGGCTGGCGATCGGGCTGGGCATTTACTTTGGGCGGCGGCGGCAGCGGAGTACAGTGGTAGCGTGCGGATCGACCGAAGCTACACCATAAACACTCTCGCACGGCTGGTGCAGATCAATTCCATCAACCCCACCCTGGCGCCGGGAGCGCCGGGAGAGAAGGAAATCGCCGGGTTCATCGCGCAATCGCTGCGCGCTTGCGGGCTGGAGGCGGAGATCTTCGAGCCGGAGGCAGGGCGGGCTTCGGCCCTGGGACGGCTCACGGGCGCGGGCGGCGGGCGCAGCCTGATGCTCAACGCACACTGCGACACGGTCGACGTGCGCGGCATGGACGAGCCGTTCTCCGGCGCGATTCGCGACGGCAGGCTGTACGGGCGCGGGTCGTATGACATGAAGGGGTCGCTGGCGGCGTGCATGGCGGCGGCGAAAGCGCTCAAGGATGGGGGCGTGCGACTACGCGGCGACGTGCTGCTGGCGGCGGTAGCGGACGAAGAGTACGGGAGCCTGGGAACCCGCGATCTGATTACGCGCGTGAAGGTGGACGGCGCAATCGTCACCGAACCGACTGCGCTCGAGGTGTGCCTGGCGCATAAGGGCTACCTGTGGATCGAGGTGGTGGTGGAAGGACGAGCCGCGCACGGGAGCAGGTTCGAGCTGGGGATCGACGCCAATATGAAAATGGGTCTGTTCCTGGCAAGACTCAGCGAACTGGAACGCGAGTTGCGTGAGCGCACGCCGCATCGGCTGGTGGGGCCGCCCTCGTTGCATGCCGCCATGTTGAACGGCGGAGTTGGCTTAAGCACATACGCGCCGTCGTGCACGCTGCACATCGAACGCCGCACGGTGCCGGGCGAGACCGAGGCACAGGCGGTGGCGGAGATCCAGACGATCGTGGATGAACTGGCCGACTCGGATATGGACTTTCGCGCCGCGGTTCGGCCGTATTTTTCACGCGATCCGTTTGAGGTCGCGGAGGACGCGGCGATTGTCCGCGCCGTGGATCGCGCCGCGGCGAAGGTTCGCGGCTGCCAGCCGGCCCACATTGGAGACACGCCGTGGATGGACGCGGCGCTGTTGCAGGCCGCTGGAATCGAGACGGTGGTCATCGGCGCGGCCGGGACGGGGGCGCATGCGGACGTGGAGTGGGTGGATGTGGAGAGCGTGATCTTGCTCGCGGAAATCCTCGCGGAAGCGGCCCTGGAGTACTGCGCGTAGCGCCTGGACAGGCCGAAGCCTGTCCCACATCACTGCCCCGGCAGCGGCGCCAGGACCGGGGTCAGCTTGCCCCAGCCTTCGGATTGTACTGTCTTCATGTCCTTCAACAGATCTTCGGGGAGCTTTTCGTTCAGCTTGGGACGGCCTGGCTGGTTCGCGAGTTCCCAGCCTACTGCACTGACCGTCGCGGCAATTTGCCGGAGCGCCTTGTAGTCGATTTTGTCCGGTGTGTCGGTGGGCTGGTGATAATCGACGTGCAGACCGGTGGTGAAGAAGGCGATCGGGATCCCCACCTTGGCGAAGTTGTAGTGGTCGCTGCGGTAGAAGATGCGCTGCCCGCGACCGGCAGGTCCGAGATTGTCGTGAGTGTCGTCGGGCTTGGTCACATCATAAAAGTGGTTCAACTTGAGTTTCTGATAGCCGGCATTGACGGTTTCGATGGTCTTGCCGAGATCGTCGCTGGAGATGTTCGGACCGATGAGCAGCACCTCGCCTGGGTCCACGAGCACATGGGTCGTATTCGGATCGACGGATGCTGGGGTCTTGGTGCGGCCGATCATGTCCATATTGAGATCCGCAACCACCTTTGTCAGGTCGATGGGCGGGAACTCGGTGAAATATTGCGAGCCGAGCAGTCCCTTCTCCTCGCCACCGACCCACAGAAAGATGATGGAGCGTTTGGGCCGGATTCCCTTGGCAGCGCCGGCCGCGTAGGCGTGCGCAATGCCGAGCAGGCCGGTAGACCCGGAGCCATCGTCGTCCGCGCCGTTATTGACGTTGTGGCCGTTGGGGAGCGGCTGGCTCAAGCCGATGTGATCGAGGTGGGCGCTCATCACCACGTACTCGTTTTTCAAAACCGGGTCGCCGCCTTCGAGCATGGCGACCACGTTTTCGCCGTGCCCCGGACTGCTCTTGACGCCGATGTGCAGGCTCAGCTTCTTGCGGGAGCTGAGCTCGAATGATTCCTGCTTCGCGTTGGAGCCGGCGCCGTAGAAGACCTGTTGGCCGCTCAGTTTTTCGCCCTGGAAGAGCGCGGTGGTGGGCTCGAGGCCGACGGTGATCGACGGCGCGCTAGGGCAGGCGCCGCCTGAACGGAATTTCGCGACCTGGTAGTTGGGACCGTTGAGGCCGGCGCCGCGCCCGCCACGTCCGGCGTTGGGGTTGGCCATCGCGGACAGTTGCTGGTAGTTGGCGATGGTCACAACGGCGAGCGCACCGTTCTTGGCGGCGTACTGCTCCGGCGTGAGGAAATCGGTGCAAGCCTCGCCCAGCGGATTGGCTCCGCGACCCGCACCGGCGCCGGGTTGTGCGGCTGCATCCGCCGGAGGCTGATTGTCGGCGCCACCCCGTCCGCGCCCGCCGCGGGCACCGCCGCCACCCTGCTGGAGCGCGGCGAGCTCGGCAGGCAGACCTGCGACGACGATGATCTTGCCTTTGACGTCTACCCCTTCGTAGGGGTTGGTCTTGGTCTTGTTGATGACATAGCCGTTGCCGGCAAAGACCAGATTGGCGGAGACATCGAGGGCTTCCGGTCCGGCGCCTCGGCCGCCGAATCCGCCAGGCGTGCCGACAACCCAGTCCTTGTTGTATTCGTAGTTGGTATTGCGCGGTTCGCTGGAGGCGTTGCCGCGGCCGCCTTGTCCGCCAAATCCGCCGCGTCCGCCGCCGCCCGGAGCGGGGGGAGCAGTCAAGGTCAGCTTGCTATCCTCGGGAACCACCTGGCGCGCCACCAGCTCGATGGGCATCAGGTAAGGCTGCAGCGGGCCCGTCGTGCCGGTGGCGCTGCCACCGGGCTTCAGCCCCCACTCCGCCAGGTGGCTGGCTACGTAGAGCGCGGCCGTGTCGAATCCGCGCGACGGAAAATTGCGGCCCTCGAGCGGATCGGAGGCGAGGAAATAATCGTAGATCTTCAGCTCGTCCTCGCTGATCGCTTCGGTGTTGCCGTAGCTTGGAGGCGGCGCGGCCTTGGCCGCCTTCCCTTTGGTTTGCGCATGCGAAAGCACGCCGATGGCGAGCACGGATGCCGCGGTGCAGGTCAGAACAATACGACGCATAGAACCCTCAGAGTGATGGTGGGGAAACCGCATTGTAACTCAAACCGAGGAAGGCGCCGCCGCAAGGCGGGAGGTTACCCCGTGCGGTAAGATGGACGGCCATGCGGCTGCTTCTTTCTCTTTGGTTGGCTGGCGCCTTGTGTGCGGCCGAAAAGCGCGGCGTGACTCCGGAGGACTATTTTCTGTTCGCCAATGTGGCAGACCCCCAGATCTCCCCGGACGGGCGGCTCGTGGCCTATACGGTTGCCCGGGTGGATGTGGAGCAGAATCGGCGCAACTCGGAGATCTGGTTGGTACCCATAGACGGCAGTGCCCCGCCGCGGCAGTTGACGACGACCACCAGTGCGACTTCACCCCGGTGGCGGCCGGATGGCAAGGCATTGGCATTCCTAGGCGGGCGTCCGGCCCAGGTGCAGCTTCTGCCGATGGATGGAGGCGAGCCGCGGCGGATCTCGTCGCTCAAGAACGGCGTCACTGCATTTGCATGGTCGCCCGACGGAGCGCGCCTGGTGTGCGTGAGCCGGTCTGGGCCGGCGCCCGCGGAGAGGCCGACGGACACGCGGCATTACCAGGCGTCCTTTTACAAGTTCAACGGGCGAAGTTTCTTCGACACGATGCGCTCTCATCTTTGGGTAGTCGCGGCCGAAGGGCGCGATGCACGGCAGATCACTTCGGGAGACCAGCGGAACGACCTCGACCCGCAATGGTCACCGGACGGCACGCGCATCGCTTTCGCCAGCGAGCGCACCGACAAGGAACCCGGCGCGGTTGACGATATCCAGGTGATCGCGGCATCGGGAGGCGAGCCGAAACCGATTGCCGACCGTCATGAGGGCGACCGCAGCCCGCGCTGGTCGCCGGATGGCAAGTCGATCGCGTACCTGGCAGCGTCGGTCGAGGACGAGTCCCAGGCCATTTGGATCGCGAGCGCGGAAGGCGGAGCGTCGAAGCAGGCGGCACGGCGGCTGGATTACGTTCCGAGCAGCCTGGCATGGCGCGACGATGGCGGCGCACTGCTGTTCGTCTCCGGCTGGAAGGGCGAGCAGCACCTCTTCACGCTGGACGTGCGTTCGGGCGAGGTGAAGGCGGTCACCGGCGGCTCGCGCTACGTGAACGCGCCGGCGTTTGACTATGCTTCGAAGCGAATGGTGTACGCGGCGAACGATATCCGGCAGCTTGACGAGCTCTATGCCGCATCGCTCGATGGTTCAGGCGAGCGGCGGCTGACGCACACCAATGACGAACTGCTGGGCCGGCTCGACTTGACAGCGATCGAACGCGTGCCCTACAGGAGTGCAGATGGCTGGCAGGTGGATGGATTCTTCATGAAGCCGGTGGGATGGCAGGAGGGCCGCACATACCCGATGGTCCTCAGCATCCACGGCGGCCCGGCGGGGCAGTACGGGATGGGCTGGTATCACGAGTTTCAAGTGTACACGTCGCGCGGATGGGCGGTGTTCTTTGCCAATCCGCGCGGATCGACGGGATATGGCATCGAGTTCCAGCGCGGCGTGAAGCTGGAGTGGGGAGGCAAGGCCTACCAGGACCTGATGAACGGCGTGGATGCGGCGCTGGCGAAATATCCGTGGATCGACCGCGACCGGCTGGGTGTGACCGGCGGCAGCTACGGCGGGTTCATGACCAACTGGATCGTGAGCCACACCAATCGATTCAAGGCCGCGGTCACGCTGCGCAGCATTTCGAATTTCATCAGCGACGACGGCACGCGCGACGGCGCCTACGGGCACAAGCGCGATTTCGGCGGCGATATTTTCGAGAATTACGAGGTCTACTGGAAGACCTCGCCGCTGAGGTACGCAAAGGACGTGAAGACGCCGACCCTTGTTCTCCATTCGGACGACGATCAGCGTGTGCCGCTGGAGCAGGGCGAGCAGTGGTTCCGCGCGTTGCAACATTTCCACGTGCCGAGCGAGTTCGTGATCTTCCCGCGCGAGAACCACGACCTGACACGCAACGGCGAGCCCAAACATTTGGTGGAAAGCCTGAAATGGCAGGTCTACTGGTTCGACCGCTACCTGAACGGGAACGAGCATGCGGCGCCGCCGGATGCTGCAGTGGTTGCTGCGAGGTAACGATGCTCATCCTGACGCGGCGCGAGATCGCCGGACTGCTCACCTTCGCCGAGTACGTTGACGCCGTGGAACAGGGCTTTCGCGCGTACGCCGAAGGGCGGGCATTGGCGCCGGCGCTGATGCACGTGTGCGCCCCCGACGGCGAATTCCATGTGAAGGCCGGCGGGCTGCTCGAGCCGGAGCCGCACTTCGCACTGAAGGCTAACGGCGGTTTCTTTCGAAATCGGGAGCGTTTCGGGCTGCCGAACATTCAGGGGATGATCCTTCTGGCCAGCGCGGCGAACGGCCGGCCGCTGGCCGTGATGGACTCGATGGAGATCACCATTCAGCGCACCGGCGCGGCCACGGCGATCGCGGCCCGGTTCCTCGCCCGGCCCGAATCATCGGTATGCACCATCTGCGGCTGCGGCAACCAGGGGCGCATCCAGCTTCGCGCCATCTGCCACGCGCGACCGATCCGGCGGGTATTCGCATTCGCTGCGAGCGTTGCGGAAGCCGAGGCGTTCGCTGCATCCATGACGGACGAATTGGGCATCGAGGTGATCGCGGGGCGCGCGCTGCACGAAACGCTGGCCGAAAGCGACGTCTGCATCACGTGCACGCCGTCCCGGCGGCCCCTGTTCGCGGCTTCGGACGTGCGGCCGGGAACATTCCTGGCGGCAATTGGCGCCGACAGTCCCGACAAGCAGGAGCTGGACGAGCGGCTGCTGCCGATGGCGTCGGTCTTCGGCGATCTGCTCGACCAGTGCGCAGAGGTGGGTGAGTTTCATCATGGGATCGCCCACGGACTGATGCGGCGGGAAGATTTCCGCGGAGAACTGTGCGCGCTGATTACCGGCAGGACACCGGGGCGCACGCGCGCGGACGAGATCACCATCTACGATTCGACCGGGACTGCACTGCAGGACGCGGCGGCGGCCGTAGCAGTCTATCGGAGGGCCAGAGAGAAGGGGCTGGGGGTGGAAATCGAGCTGGCAGATTGAGCTGGGCTAAAAGCGGGCCGGCGCTGCCAGGGGGATAGCAGCGCCGGGAGTATGGACCGCAGTTGAGGTGGGGTTTTGGCAGGGTTCTAGCGGGGCTTTGGGGCGGGCACTCAGTCGCCGTTCGTTTTCACGAGGCGGATCTCGGTGAGGGACGCCTGTTCGACCGATCCGGACTTGCCGTGCGCGAACTTCATCGCCGGGTAGCCGGATGCCGTCCAGAGCTGGGCGAGCTCACAGGGGCCGGCGCCGCATGCAAAGGCCAGCATGGGATTGCCGTCGGCCGCCCAGTTCTTCGGGGCGTTCCCCAGTGATGCCGGCATCGCAATCGCGGAGTCCTTGGCATCGTAGTTGGACAGAACCACATAGTGCCTCGAGGCGTCTGTCGTCACGGCGTAGGAGCCGGGAGCCATCACTTTGCCGCCCGCCCGGAAGGCGAACGGGATCTCTGCTTTGAGCGATTGCGCGGAAGCCACGCTGGTGGCGATCGCCACCGCCGCCGCGGTGATCATCAGTTTCGTAGTCAAGCTCTTCATCGTCGTACCCTCCTTTGGGCTGAGCTGCCGGGGACGCGGACATGGATTGCAGCCCGCGGGCCAAATGGCGCAGCGCCGTGCCACAGCGTGCCGTGCTCCCGTAACTAATTGATAAATGGTGCGGCGCGCGCTGTGGCCAGGCCGGCAGCTACGCATCCTGCAGGGTTTTGTGAACCGGCCGGTTTACAATGATGAACCGCAAGGTTCAATTAAAGTGAAACCGGTACGGGTACATCGGCATCGAAACGCCATATGCCTAGGCGGCTTCAGTGGGGAGTATTGTATCTGTGGCTCATTGGGGCCATCTGCTGTCCGGCACAGGATCAGCCCGGCTCACCTGCGTCTCCGGTTCCTCCGCCGCCCGACCCCGCGCAAGTGCAGGCTCCCGCGCCTCCCAAGGAGGACAAGCGTATCTTCGGAGTCGTACCAAATAACCGCACCACCGAAGCCTCGATCCCATTCGCGCCGCTTTCAGCCAAACAAAAATTCACGATCGCCTTCAAGGACTCCTTTGACTGGCCGGTCTACCCCACGGCGGCGGCCTTCGCGCTGCTATACCAACTGGAGAATCAGAATCCTTCTTTCGGCCAGGGGATGGAGGGGTACGCCAAACGGTTCGCGGCGGCCTACGGCGACCAGATGATCGGCAACATGATGACCGAGGGCCTGGTGCCGGCGCTGGGCCATCAGGACCCGCGCTACTTTCGTTTGGGAGAGGGAACCAAGTGGCACCGGACCGGTTACGCGGTCACGCGGATCTTTGTGGCACGCATGGACTCGGGAAGGAACTCCTTCAACTTCTCCGAGTGGGGCGGCAACGCGGCCGCAGTCGCGATCTCCAATGCGTACTATCCCGACACTCGCAACGTGACCGACAACGTAACCAAGCTGCTGATCCAGTGCTCCACCGACGCATTCTCGAACATACTCAAGGAATTCTGGCCGGACGTCAAGCGTCATTTCCAAAAGAAGCCGAAGGACGTACAGGCCGCCAAATAGCCTTCAGACTTTCGCCTGCTCGTCTTCCAGAACGCAGATATCGTCGAGGTTGCGGTACTTCTCCGCGTAATCCAGACCGTATCCCACCACGAACTGATCCGGAATCGGGAAGCCGACATAGCTGACGTGCACCGGGCGGAGACGACGCTCGGGTTTGTCGAGAAGAGCGGCGATGCGGATCGAGTGCGGCCGGCGCTGATCCAGCACGTGCATGAGGTAGTTCAGGGTTACGCCGCTATCGACGATGTCCTCCACGATCAGCACGTCCGCGCCCTCCAGCGAGATGTCCAAGTCCTTGGTCACCTTGACTTCACCAGAGGACGTCTTTCCCTTGCCGTAGGTCGAGATACCCATGAAATCGACGAAAACGTCGCGTTTCATGGCCCGCACCAGGTCGGTCATAAAGAAGACCGCCCCCTTGAGAATGCAGATCATGTGGAGATTGCCGGTGGGATAATCGGCCGAAATCTTCTCGCCGAGTTCCTTGATGCGAGCCTGGATGCGGTCGGATGAGATGAGGACTTTCAGAGTGGGATCGGTCATTGAAGCTACTTATTATCCACCGAGTTTGACTCGCGTGCTCATGGGGCCGATGTGAATATGGGCGCCGGTAGCCCTGCCCGGCACGGCATGACGGAAGGTGAAGTAGGGGATGTGATGATCGACCAGGTATTCCAGCAGCCAGTGGCCCTCCGGCTGATCCGGGTGGATGGCGACATCCACGCGGCCGCGGTGATCGAAACCCAGGGCGCGGTGCACCGCGGTGTCGCCCATGGCGCTGATCGGCATGGGTTTGCCGAAATGCTTCTCAAAATCCGTTTCCACACGAGCGAACGTGACCATGTTGAAGACGCCGTCGCCTTCATAGTGGTCGGCGAGATCGCGGGCTTCGTCGGGTTGCTCAGCAAGTTTGCGGTCCAGCAGTTCCTCGGCCTGAGCCATCTGGGCGAGCTGATGGGTCAGGCGAGCGCGCGATTCGGCCAGGTCGAATTCCTTGCGAGCCATGTCCAACTCCGAAAGGTAGTCTGACAACGAGAGCAGGGACGCCACGCCGTTATCCACCAGCTTCTTGCCATCCTGGTAGGCTTGGCGCCGGCGGTCGACGCGGCGCTGCGCCGCGGCCAGCATCTCGCTGGCCTGCTCCTCGGTGAGTTCGGTGCCGTACAGGGTCCGCCGCAGAGTCGCGGCGTCCTCGGCGTCGGCGACGGCTGCCTCGGCCTTTTCCAATTGGGCCCTGGCAATCGCGCCGGATTCCACCAGCGCCCGGAGCTTCTCGATTTCCGCCTTGGCTCGCGCGACTTCGGGAGGATCTCCGGATTGCGCGAAAACACAGCCCGCGCACACCAAGAGTACGACACCCGAAAAATTGCGCATTTCGTTCCTATTGTAATACGGAGACCATCGCAACCAGTTATGCTGAACGTTCATGAGGAAGAGACTACTTCTCGCGCTGGGCCTGCTTCTGGCCCTCACGCTCGCCGCGCAGCAAGGCCGGATCTTCTCCATTTTGAAAAGCGTGGTGCAGCTCGGCAAACAGCCCGATGGCATGTATCTCGTCTCCACCAACCAGTTGCTGGCACCCTGGGGCGAGCAGACAGTGATACCGGGCCGGCCGGTCGACATGGCGTGGGACAGCGCCCGGCGTTTCCTGGCCGTGCTCAATACCCGCGGCATCGTGCTGCTGGATGGCTCGACCGGAACCAAGCTGGCCGATATCGAGACCCGCCAGACCTCTTACGCAGGCATCGCGTTCCGTCCCGGCGACCGGCAGCTTTGGGCCAGCGAGACCGCGCGCAACGGACCGGACAGCATCCTGATCGCCGAACTCTCCGAGACCGGCAAGCCCGGGAAGACCAGCCGCATCGGGCTGAACGGTCATCCGCTGCCCACCGGGATCGCGTTCTCCGCGGATGGAAAGATGGCGTATGTGGCGTTCAGCCGATCCAACACGCTCGCCGTGATCGACGCGGAGACCCTGGAGCTGGTGAAGGAGATCGAGGTGGGCATCGCGCCGTTCGGTGTGGCCGTCGCGGGCGATCGGGTGTTCGTCACCAACCGGGGAGGGCGGCGTGCAGGCTCGGATGACACTGTGGCTCCGTCTTCCGGCACGAGCATCGTCACCGATGCTGTTACGGGCTCTTCGATCACAGGGACGCTAAGTGCCGTTGACGCCCGAACTGGCGCCGTGAAAGAGATCCTCGTGGGACTGGCGCCCTCGCTCATGGCGGTTCACCCAAAGGGCACGCTGATCGCGGTGGCAAACAGCCACTCGGACACGGTCTCGCTTGTCGATACGAAGACCCTGGCGCGCACTGATGTGAAGATCCCCCCTTATCCAGATGCGGCACTCGGCAGCCAGCCGGTGGCATTGGCGTTTTCCGCCGACGGGGCGACGCTCTACACAGCTTGCGGCGGCAACAATGCGGTCGCCATTTTGCGCGAAAACGCGAGCCAATGGAAGGTGGCCGGCGCGATCCCGACTGCCTGGTTCCCTACCTCCGTAGCAGTGGCCCCCGACGGCTCCCTGCGTGTGCTGAACCTGAAGGGCGTCGGCAACACGGCTAACAACCGGGGTAGCTTCAATTCGAGACAGTACCAGGGCACGCTGGAGCGCTTCCCCGCCCCCACGCCCGCGCAGCTTGCGGCCGGCACACGGGAAGTGATCGCGGCCAACAGCCCGAAGCTCGAGCCGGCGGGCGGCGTCGCGAACCTGACGTCGCTCGGCATCCGGCACGTGTTCCTCATCGTGAAGGAGAACCGCACCTACGACCAGCTACTCGGCGACATCGGCAAGGGCAACAGCGACCCCAAGCTGACCATGTACGGCCGCGAGATCACGCCCAACCACCACGCACTGGCGGAACAGTACGTGCTGCTCGACAACTTCTACACCGGCGGCGCGATCAGCTTCGACGGCCACCAATGGCTGATGCAGGGCTTCGTCAGCGATTACGTGGAGCGCGCGTTCGCCGCCTCGCCGCGCGGCTACGCCTACAACATGGCCGACGCGCTGGTGGTGGCGCCCACCGGATTCTTCTGGCAGGCGGCCACAAAGCCGCTCGACCTGCGCATCTACGGCGAGTTCCAGCTTGCCGCGCGCTGGGACCCGCAAACCGAGAACGTCGTGGACATAAACGAGCGCGACGACCTGAGCTGGACCACTTACTGGCAGGGGTACAAGGAAGGCCGCTGGCAGACTATGGTCGGCTCGCGCAGCGGCGTGCCCGCGCTC
>DATJYJ010000573.1:0-4102 GCA_035578025.1 Verrucomicrobiia bacterium | reverse complement strand
AGGTCGTTGCTGGTGACGAGATAGACCCCGAAGTCACCGAGCAGCAGGCCAAGGAAAACCGCGGCGCAGAGGAAGATCTCGCGGCGATGCCTGTTCCAGTCGGGGCCGAGCGCCACCGCCAGAACGATCAGCGGAAGAATCGGGTGGTACCAGCCGATGGACATATGGACGAACTCGCGTCCGAAAGCCGACAACACGGTGGCGAAGCGGCTGGGATCGAAGATGCGCTGCACGGCGCCCGGCAAGCTCGCGGTCAGCAGGGACGAGTTGCCCCGCGCCAGAAGGAGTTTGAACCCCGCGATTAGCAGCGATACGGGAAGGGCGCCGGCGACGGCCGTGCGGAGGGCATTGCGGCGGACAATCGCGGTGGCCACAAGAAAGACGACCAGGAAAAGGACGCCTTCGTCTTTGGTCCACGCGGCGAAAGCGGCGAAGATGCCCGCGAGAAGAGGGCGGTCAATGAGAACCAGGATTAGGGCGGCCGCCATGTAGCAGGCGAGCGGGACGTCCGCGTATTGCGCGGGCACTTCGCGCAACAGAGACGGCGTGGTGGCCAGCGTCAGGCCGGCCAAAAGGCCCAAAACCGGGCCACGGAGCGCCGTGATCCCGCCGGTTACAACCGCGATCAGGGAGAGAAAGAAGACAAATGCCGTCGCCGCGGGAACAGCGCTGGAGGACGATTGGCTCAAGTACCAGCAGCGCGCCACGAACGAAGAGAGCAGCAGCGGATACTCGGCGTGGGTGCTCGCGCCGAGGGCGGGCGACCAGGCGCGAGCGGCAAGCTCGCTGCCTGAAGCCAGAAAGCGGGCGCGCAGATTCCAGATCGCCCACGCGTCCCAGTTGCCTTGCGGATTGAAGTCCCAGGCGGTGGAGAAGGCTGCAATGCCAACTCCCACGATCACGACGAGTCCGGCGATCAGCAGGAGGGAAAGAGGCGAACGAGCCTCGGGCGAGGGTTCCGGCTGTGACCGTAGGCGCAAACTCTGGTATCCGGCCCAGGCGAGGATGGCAAGTTCCAGAACCGGGGCAGCGGCCGGAATCTTCAGCAGCGGTCCGGCGAGGAAAAATATGCAGGAAGTCAAGCCGATTCCCGCGGCTGCCCCTGCGCCGGCAATCAACAGCAGGCGCGCCCATTTCGGATTTACAGCTCGTAGGTCCGTCCAGCAGTAGATCGAGAGGCAGCCGGTCACCACGGCGCTGATGATCCAGATCAATCCGCCCATTTCATTTCTCGCGCCGGAAAAGGACCACGCCCGCGCCGAAATCGCGCTCCAGGCTGAGGGATTTGCTCTTCCCCAGAGCCGCGAAATCCGCGGGACGGGTGAAGTTGCCGAGGATCCATGCGTGCTCCAGGTTCCTCTCCAGCAGGCGCGGCGCAAGAACGTACTGCGCAGCCAGGAACATGGCGGTTTCCATGCCGCTGCCGGGTTCGACATCGGTCAGGTAGCCCATGTCCGCGCGATCGGGAACGGCTGCCCGTACCGGGTCGAGCCGCCGGAATGCCGCGGAAATCTGAAAAGGGTCCGGATTCTGGCGCTGGTATTCCGATTCGAAGGCGTAGGACTGGAAGGCTCCCCAGACGCAGAGCAAGGCTGCGATCAGCAGGCCGGCCGTGATGCGCGCGGGGTATCGCACTGAAGGGCGATTATACCAGCGGACAGGCCGGCGACTGTCTTACAGTGCGAGGCGCCACCATATGCTGCCGAGCCCCAGCCAGATCGCGGCTTGTACCAGCGAGATCAGGAAGCCGATGCGCCACCATTCGCCCTGGCGGACGTATCCCGCGCCAAAGAAGACCGGCGCGGATCCGGTGCCGTAGTGAGTCATGGCGGCATTGAGGTTCGAGAAATAGGCGAGGGCGAGCGCAGCCATGAGGGGTGGCACCCCGCCGGCCAGCGCCGCGCCGAAAAAGGCGGGGTAGAGCGCCGTGACCTGAGCGGTCATGCTGGCGAAGCCGTAATGCACGTAGCAGTACGAGAGAACGATGGTGACGAATACCGCCGGCCATGCCCATCCGCCCATCAGGCGGAAAAGATGTCCGCTCAGCACGCGGATGGAGCCGTTCTCCGACATGACATCGGACATCATGATGATGGGCGCAAACCAGATGAGGGTGTCCCAGGCCCGCCGCTCGTCGAGCAGGTCGTCCCACGAGATGACGCGTGCGAGCAACAAGGCACAGAGGCCGGTGAGCGCGACGAAAGTGTTGGGGACTCCGTGCAGCGGGCTGGTGACCCAACCGGCCATCACTCCGGACATGATCGCGACCAGCCATTTCTCTTCGCGGCGGAGCGGACCCATCTGGGCGAGTTCGCGGCGGGCGAGTTCGCGGGCCGGGCCGGTGTCGCGAATCTCAGGCGTTACCAGGCGCAGGAGCAGCCACGGGATGATGAGCAGCGCCAGGAAGCCCGGAACGGAGGAGCCGGCGAACCAGCGCATCCAGGTCAGCTCGACGTGGCCGATGTTGCGGGCGAAATCGGCGATCAGCGGGTTGGACGCCATGCCGGTGAGGAACATCGCGGAGGCGGTGTACGTGGTGTGAAAGGACACCAGCATGAGGAACGACCCCATGAGGTGGGCGGTAGGGCCGGGTTCGGAGCCGAAGGCCTTCGCGACACTGCGCGTGACGGGGAAAACCACGCCGCCGCCCCGCGCGGTATCGGAGGGAATGAAGGGCGCAAGGACGAGATCGGCGGCAGCCATGGAATAGCCGAGCCGCAGGGGCGTGCGCGCGAAGCGTTCGATGAAGAGATATCCGACCCGCAGTCCGAAGCCCGTCTGGGTCACAGCGCGCGAAAAAAGGAAAGCCGTGAAAATGAGCCAGACGGTGACGTTGGAAAAACCGCTGAGCACGCGCGCGGCAGGCAGCGTGCCGGTGAGCGCCAGGAGGGTCATGGCCAGCAGCACGCTGACGCCCATGCGCACGGGCTGCGCCACGAGCGCGATCACCGTGGCTACAAAGACGCCGAAAACGCGCGCCTGCTGTGGGTTCAGGCCGGGTAGCGGGAAGAAGTAGAGAAGCGCGCCGGGGATGAGAACGGCGGCCCATCGCCACCACGCGGCCGGCGACGCGGAGCGGACGGAAGCACGATTCTCGGTGGCTGCGGTCACGCGGTGTGGCTCTAGTTCTTGAAAATGCTCTTCGGGATCATGGCGTGGACGCCCTTGGTGCCGTCCACAGCCTGGGTCACGTTGAAATCGGCGCCGACGCTGCACAGCATATAAGCGTCTTCGCGCGAGAGGTGCTTCTCGGTGACCAGGAAATCGATCGCGTCGCGGACAGCCTTCTTGATGGCTTCATCCAGGCTGGGGTCCAGGCCCATGGCGATGTAGTGGGTCGGAGTCTCGCCGCGGGGACCTTTCAGGTGCAGGTCTTTGCGCACGATGAACTGGAAGGTGCCGGCCAGCGACGTTTCGAGCGCGGTGATATCGACTTCGCCGTTGCCCTGGCCGGCGTGGCCGTCGCCGACTTCGAACAGTGCGCCCGGAACGTAGACCGGGATGAAGAGCTTCGTTCCCGCCACCAGGTCCTTGTTATCCAGGTTGCCGGCGAAGATTCCGGGTGGTCCGCTGGAGACGCGGCCCATGGATTCGGGCGGAGCGACTCCCATGCTGCCGAAGAACGGGCGCAGGGGAATTTCGATATTTTCCGAGAATTTGGCCACGCCGCGTTTGGTGTCGAGCGGGATGATTTTCGTGGAGCCCTTCGTGAAATCGTCCGGAGTGAGCACGCCACGCTGCGGGCTGAAGCTGTTGTACGCGTACGGAATGGAGTAGTCGATTTTTTGAATGCGGATTTCGAGCGTGTCGCCCGGTTCGGCGCCTTCGACGAAGATGGGGCCGGTGAGAATATGGCCGCCAGGACCCTTGGCGTCACCCGTGACCTGGTCGGTGATGGCTTTGAGTTCGGGCTCGATGTCCTGGTCCTTCACTCCCGCGGCGGCCAGCCGCTGCGGGCTGTTGGTCAGCATCGTCTGAATCTCGACGGTGTCGCCGGACTTGATCCTGAGGACCGGCTTGGCCTGCGACCAGTAATAACCCCAGGCAATAGTGGAAGGTGACGCCTTCAGTTGGTAGTCGGCGCCCTGCACTGGCGTCAACG
>DATJYJ010000572.1:0-9757 GCA_035578025.1 Verrucomicrobiia bacterium | reverse complement strand
CGCTGCACGGCGTCCATGACGTCCTGCTGTTGGGCGAGGAAGGCGTCGCCGAGGCGTTGGGTCCAGCCCATGTCACGGGCCATCATGTCGAGCACGTTGGGAAACGGCAGGAGCGCCTGGACGCTGGGATCCCAGGGAAGGCGGTCGCCGGAGATGGCGGCGGCGAGGGCATCGCCGGTGAGGTAGTGGTGCTCGTCGGCCCAGCGGGCGGCGTCGGGGATGTCATTGGGGAAGGTAGCCGCGGCGAGCACCTGGGCGAGCAGCGGGTCGGGGTAGAGGGCGATGCGGTTGACGAGACTGTCGAGCTCCTGCGGCGGCAGCATGGGCGGCTGCGCGAAAAGGGCCGTGGAAAAACCCAGGGTCAGCGCGAAAGAGAAGAATTTGCGTTTCATGGAATGTGCCTCCTTTCGTTCATTCTGATCGAAGAAACGCGGATGCGGGCGGCGGAGTTACGGAGGGGGAGATTAAAGTTGGATGAAACTGCCGGTCACCGCAGAGACGCGGAGACGCGGAGGGAACGGGGAGTTGATGAAATCCGCTTCATCGGCGGCTAGGATTTTCGGATCACTTCTTCGCCGAGGTATGGGCGGAGGGCTTCGGGGACGACGACGCTGCCGTCTTTCTGCTGGTAGTTTTCGACGATCGCTACCCACGTGCGGCCCACGGCAAGGCCGCTGCCGTTGAGGGTGTGGAGGTGCTCGGCCTTCTTGCCGGCGCGATAGCGGATGTTGGCGCGGCGCGCCTGGTAGGCTTCGAAGTTACTGCACGAGGAAATCTCTTTGTAGCCGTTCTGGGCGGGGAGCCAGACCTCGATGTCGTAGGTCTTGGCGCTGGCCGCGCCCATGTCGCCGGAGCACAGCACCACGGTGCGGAAGGGGAGGCCGAGGCGGCGCAGGATGTCCTCGGCATCGGCGGTAAGACTTTCGAGCTCCTGGTAGCTGTTTTCGGGGCGCGCGAACTTGACCAGCTCGACCTTCTGAAACTGGTGCTGGCGGATGATGCCGCGGACGTCGCGGCCGTAGCTGCCGGCCTCGCTGCGGAAACACGGCGTATAGGCGCAGAGCTTGACAGGGAGCTGCTCGGGATCGAGAACTTCGTCGCGGTAGATGTTGGTCACCGGGACTTCGGCGGTGGGGATCAGCCAGAAATCGTGATTCTCGATCTTGAACAGATCGTCGGCGAACTTGGGAAGCTGGCCGGTGCCGTAGAGGCTGGCAGAGTTCACCATGAACGGCGGGAGGACTTCGGTGTAGCCGTGGTGCCGCGTGTGGACGTCGAGGAAGAAATTGATGAGCGCGCGCTCGAGTTTGGCGCCGAGACCCCAGTAGAGAGCGAAGCGGGCGCCGGTGAGCTTGGCAGCGCGCTCGAGGTCGAGAATGCCGAGCTCCGGGCCGAGATCCCAGTGAGCCTTGGGCTCGAAATCGAATTGCGGCGGGGTGCCATCGCGGCGAACTTCGACATTGTCGTCGGCGGAACGGCCGAGGGGAACGGACTCGTGGGGGATGTTGGGAACGCCGGCGAGCATCTGCTGGAACTCGGCGTCGAGGGCATTTTTCTGCTCGTCGAGCGCGGCGATCTGCTGATCGATGGCGCGGATGGCCTTTTGCCGCTCGGTAGTATCGACGCCTTCGCGGCGCAGGCGTCCGATCTCGGCGGTTTCAGCGTTCTTTCGGGCCTTGAGCTGTTCGGCTTCGGAGATGGCGGCGCGGCGTTTGCGATCGAGCTCGCGAAACCCGTCGAGGTTCAGCGCACCCCCGCGTGCGGCGAGGCGCTCCGCAATCCGCTCGAAATTGTTCCGGAAGTATGCGAGATCGTGCATGTACCCCTACATGCTAGCGCATGCGGGGCTTATTCTTCCTCTTCCTCGACCTTCACCTCTTCCAGGTCTTCGGCCTCGAAAATCTGGCGGCAATCGAGGCATTCCAGGTAGTCAACCCCGTCTCTACGGGCGATCATCTGTGTGCGGGTATGTTCACAAGCGGTTTGCATAACAGCGCTTAGATGAAGTTTATTCTATCCAGGCGCGCATCCGTGTCAAGCCCCCTTTCAGGGCTTTCGGTACCGTAGCAGGTTGTCGCGGCAGCGGCGCGTTACAATCCTAAGTTAATGCCCTTCCCCACGCACCGATTGCGCCGCCTGCGCGCCACCGAATCGATCCGCAGCCTGGTCCGCGAGACTCGCCTGAGCCCGGAGCAGTTCGTGCTGCCGCTGTTCGTCTGCCCCGGCGAGGGTGTGAAGCGGGAGATCGGCGCCATGCCTGGAAATTACCAGATGTCGATCGACGAACTGGTAAAGGAGTGCGAGGAGGTGGAGTCGCTGGGTATCGGCGGGGTGATCCTGTTCGGCCTGCCCGAGACCAAGGACGAGATGGCGTCGGGCGCGTATGACGACAGCGGGATCGTGCAGCGCGCGATCCGGGCAATCAAGAAGTCCGCCCGCAAACTGCTGGTGATGACCGACGTGTGCAACTGCGAGTACACCAGCCACGGCCACTGCGGGTTCATCAAAGACGGCGACGTGGACAACGACACCACCTTGCAGTGGCTGGCGCGGTCGGCGCTGTCGCACGCGCGGGCGGGCGCGGACATCGTGGCGCCGTCGGACATGATGGACGGACGGGTGTGGGCGATCCGTCAGGCGCTGGATGCCAACGGATTCGAGCGGGTTCCGATCCTCTCCTATGCGGCCAAGTTCGCCAGCGTTTTCTACGGGCCGTTCCGGGAGGCGGCGGAATCTGCGCCGCAATTCGGCGACCGGCGGAGCTACCAGATGGACCCGGCGAACGGGCGCGAGGCGATGCGGGAGATCGAGCTGGACCTGGAAGAGGGCGCGGACATGATCATGATCAAGCCGGCGGGCCCCTACCTGGACCTGATCGCCAAGGCGCGCGAGCGGTTCGATGTGCCGATCGCGGCGTACCAGGTGAGCGGGGAATTTTCAATGATCGTGGCGGCGGCGCGGAACGGGTGGATCGATCACGACCGGGCGATGATGGAGAGCCTGACATCGATCACGCGCGCGGGGGCGGGGATTATTCTGACGTATTTCTCGAAACCGGCGGCGCGGCTGCTGGGGTAACAAAAGGTTATGGACAGAGTGTTCACCCGGCGCGCGTTTGTCGGCGCTCTCGCGGCTGTCCCGGCCCTGGCGGCGGACGACGGCTGGATTTCTCTTTTCAACGGGCGCGACCTGAACGGTTGGCGGCCCAGCGAACACAAGGATTCGTGGCAGGTGCGCGACGGCGCGATCGTGGCCGACGGGGCGCGATCGCACCTCTTCTATACCGGCCCGGTGCAGGGCGCGGTGTTCAAGAACTTCGATCTCGAGGTGGATGCGCTGGCGCGGCCGGAATGCAACAGCGGCGTGTACTTCCACACCGCCTACCAGGAGACCGGGTTCCCCATCAAAGGGTTCGAAGTCCAGATCGCCAATACGGCGCTGGGCGAAGGCACCTATCGCGAGCGCAAGAAGACCGGATCGCTGTACGGGCTGCGCAATGTGTACAAGCAGCTCATCGCCGACGACACCTGGTTCAAGATCCAGGTGGCGGTGCGCGGGAAGAACGTGCAGATCCGGCTCGACGGCGTGCTGGTGGTGGATTACGTGGAGCCGACGCCGCCGGTGATCCCGCCGGGAATGGAGCGCGAGCGCTTCCTGGATCGCGGGACTTTTGCGTTGCAGTGCCACAACCCGGGGAGCATCGCGCGCTTCCGCAGCATCCGGGTGAGGCCGGCGGCGGACGATGCGCCGACGCCAGGACCGGTGCCGGTGGTGGACGACACCTTCCGGCAAATCATCGACGTGGGCCGCAACAATATCCCGGTGGTCGACTATCACGTGCATTTGAAGGGCGGGATGACGCTGGAGCAGGCGCTGGCGCGGTCGCGGCGCGACGGGATCAACTACGGGATTGCGGTCAACTGCGGCAAGGGCAATCCGATTCAGGACGACGCCGCGGCGATCCGGTTCAGCGAGAGCATGAAGGGCCAACCGTGTTTCGTGGCCATGCAGGCGGAGGGGCGCGAGTGGCTGGAGATGTTCACGCGCCAATCGGTCGGCCTCTTCGATTACGTATTCACCGACTCGATGACCTGGACGGACAACCACGGCAAACGCATGCGCCTTTGGATTCCAGAGGAGACCGGCACCATCACCGACGTGCCGGAATTCATGGAGACGTTCGTGTCGCGCACGGTGGGCATCCTGGAGAAAGAACCGATCGACATCTACGTCAACCCGACTTACCTGCCCGACCAGATTGCGAAGGACTACGACCGGCTATGGACCGAGGAACGCATGCGAAAGGTGGCGGAAGCGGCGGCGGGCAACCACGTAGCCATCGAGCTGAACGACCGCTACAAGCTCCCCAGCGCGGCATTCGTGAAGATGGCCAAGGCCGCCGGCTGCAAGTTCACCTTCGGCACGAACAACGCCGGAGCCGACGACTTGCGGCGATCCGAGTATGGGTTGAGAATGGTTCAAGAGTGCCACCTGGGCTGGCAGGATTTCTTCGTGCCAGGCGCCTGGTGGCCCAAGGCCGCGGAACGCAAGCGCGACGCGTTGCGGGCGTGAACTGTAGCGGGCTTGCGTGCCCGCACGGGCGGGAATGATGGCCGGCCGAACGATCGGACACTACCAAATTCTTGAAAAACTAGGTTCCGGAGGGATGGGCGAGATTTTCAAAGCCCAGGACCCGCGATTGAACCGTTTCGTGGCCATCAAATCGCTGAGCGCGTCGGGCGCGGACGATCCGGAACGGCGGCGGCGCTTCACCCAGGAGGCGCAGGCAGCCTCGGCGCTGAACCATCCCAATATCATCACCATTCACGATGTGCTTTCGGAGGGCGGCACCGACTACATCGTGACGGAGTTCATCGCCGGCCACACGCTGGCGGAGCTGGTTGTCAGGGGCGGGCTGGGAATCGCCAAGACGCTGCAATACGGGGTGCAGATCGCGGATGCGCTGCGGGCAGCGCATGCGGCCGGCATCGTGCATCGCGACCTCAAACCCGGCAACGTAATGGTGACCGACGCCGGGCTGGTGAAGGTACTCGATTTCGGGCTGGCCAAGGTCGACACACGGCCACTCTCGCAAGAGACGCAGACGCTGCACGCGGCACCGATGACCCTCGAGGGCTCCATCCTGGGCACCGTGAGCTACATGTCGCCCGAGCAGGCGCAAGGCCGGAAAGTGGACGCGCGCAGCGACATCTTCTCTTTTGGCGCGCTGCTGTACGAGATGGTGACGGGCGAGAAGGCGTTTTCGGGGGATTCGACGATCTCGACGATCGCCAGCATTCTGCGAGACGAGGTGAAGCCTATATCGGATTTCGCGGGCATTCCGGCGGAGTTGGAGGAGGTCATCGGCCGGGCGCTGCGCAAGGATCCGGCGGACAGGTGGCAGACCATGGACGAGATGTTCCTGGTGCTGGCAGCCTTAAAGCAAAAGTTTGACTCGGGAATCCTAAGCCATACACAAGTCTCACCTTCCGCGAGTGCGCCCTCCCATCCGGCAGGCCCGGTGCGCAAGAACAGAATCTGGCTGCCGATGGCGGCGGTGGCGGCCTTGCTGGTTGCGGCGGGGCTCGACTGGTGGTGGATCATGCGGCAGAAGCGGATCCAACCTCCGCGGCCGTCGCCGGCCGTGCAGGCCCCCGCTCCGGCGGCGCCACCGTCGCCGCCGTCGGATAAGCCGGATCCGCGAGGTCGGAACGCGGCACCCGAGCACGCCGTTTTGACCAACCAGGACGTGATTGACATGGTGAAGGCGAACCTGGCTCCATCGCTGATCATCAGCCAGATTCACGCATCGGAAACCAGGTTCGACCTTTCGACTCAGGAAGTGATCCGCCTGGCGAAGGAGGGCGTTCCGGAGCGGGTGATCGAGACGATGCGCAATCCGAAGGCTGCGGCGCCGCCGATGGCGTCCCAGGGGAGCGCGCCGCAGAGTCCGGTGGTCACGCCGCAGGTGACCAATTCGGCGCCGGTGACGTTGCCGCCGCCCCCGCCGAGGAATCCGGCGGTGGCGACCCGGCAGGTGAACGTTCGGTCCGGCCTTCCGTTCCCGGTGACTCTCCTGGCCGACGTGCCGGCGAGCGTGGCGCCGGGCACGCCGCTGCGCTTCCAGGCAGCGGGGGACTTCCGCGTGAGCGGCAGCGTGGTGATCGCGCAGGGTGCGGCCGTGACGGGCGAGGTGGTGGGCGCAGGCAAGAAGGTGCTGGGGATCGGCGGGAAGATGCAGTTCAAGTTCAACACCGTCACCGCAATCGACGGCAAGGCGCTGAAGATCAAGGCATCGCCGGGGCGCGACAGCGACAAGAACCAGCGGGCGATCGAAGCGACGGGGCGTAAGAGTAAAGATGTGCTCGCGCCCGCGGGCACGCAATACCAGGCGTACTTCGACGGGGACCAGACGGTGGCGGTGAAGAAATAGCCGCCGTACTCTGTATCATTTGGGACCCGGGACCCGGCCGCTCGGATGCTAAAATTGGAAATTCATATGTCCAAATCCATCGAGGAACTGCAAGAGATCGGCAAGCGTGTGCGCCGGGACATTGTCACCATGATCACGGCCGCGAAATCGGGGCATCCTGGCGGATCGCTGTCGGCAGTCGAGATATTGACCGAGCTCTACTTCAATACGATGCGGATCGACCCGGCGAACCCAAAATGGGCGGATCGCGACCGCCTTATTCTCTCCAAGGGCCACGCCGCGCCGGTGCTGTACTCGGTGATGGCGGAGCGCGGGTATGCCGATACTCCGAAGGACCAGTTGAATACACTACGCAAGCTCGGGTCGGTGTACCAGGGCCATCCGGACATGCGGTTCATACCCAGCCTGGAGGCGTCCACGGGTTCGCTCGGGCAGGGGCTTTCACTCGGCCTCGGGATGGCGCTGGGCGCGCGGCTCGATGGCCGCCCCTCGCGCATCTACGTGATGCTGGGGGACGGCGAGAGCCAGGAGGGGCAGGTGTGGGAAGCGGCCATGGCCGCACCGTTCCACAAGGTCGACAACCTGGTGGCGATCGTGGACTATAACGGCATCCAGCTCGATGGCTTCGTGAAGGACATCATGGACGTCGCGCCGCTGGCCGACAAGTGGCGGGCCTTCAACTGGCACGTCATCGAGATCAACGGCAACGACCCGGTGGCGGTGCGCAAGGCGTTCGAGGAAGCCGCCACGGTCAAAGGAAAACCCACCTGCATCGTGGCGCACACCATCAAGGGCAAGGGTGTGTCCTTCATGGAAAACAATCCCAAGTTCCATGGCGTGGCGCCGACCCAGGACGAGCTGAAACGGGCCCTACAGGAGTTGAATTAATCATGCCTCTCAAGACCAAATTCGAACTGAAGCCGGGACCGGCGACGCGCGAAGCTTTCGGGCGGACGCTGGTGGAGCTAGGCCGCGAAAACAAGGACGTGGTGGTGGTGGACGCCGACCTTTCCAAGTCGACCATGACCACGTATTTCGCCAAGGAGTTTCCGGACCGGTTCTTCTCCTGCGGCATTGCCGAAGCCAACATGGTGGGCGTCGGCGCCGGCCTGGCGGCCAGCGGCAAGATTCCGTTCGTGGCCAGCTTCAGCGTGTTCGTCATGAACAAGGGCTTCGAGCAGTTGCGCGTGTGCGCGGCCTACGGGCGCTCGAACCTGAAGGTGGTGGGCACGCACAGCGGCATCTCGATCGGGGAGGACGGGCCTTCGCAGATGAGCATCGAGGAGATCTCGCTGGCCTGCTCGCTGGCGGGATTCGTAGTGATTGCGCCGGCGGACGAGGCATCGACGAAGGCACTGGTGCGCGCGGCGGCGGCCTACGAGGGTCCGGTTTTCATCCGCACGGGCAGGCCGAAGGCGCCGATTGTGTACAACGGCGATCAGAAGTTCGAAATCGGCAAAGCCGTGGAGGTGGTGGAAGGCAGCGACGTCACGATCATGGCGAACGGGCTGCTGGTGGCGCAGGCGATTCTGGCCGCCGAGCAACTGGACGCGGAAGGCATCAGCGCGCGCGTGCTCGACCTGCACACCGTGAAGCCGCTGGACCGCGATTCCATCGGGCGGGCGGCGGCGGAGACCGGGGCCATCGTGGTGGCGGAAGAACACCTGGTGGACGGGGGGCTGGGCGTGAGGGTGGCGCAGGCGGTGGCCGAGATCCATCCGTGCGCGATGGAGTTCGTGGGTATCCACGACACCTATGCGGAAAGCGGAGAGACCGAGGAGTTGCTGGAAAAGTACGGGCTGGTGGCGCGCGACGTTGCGGCAGCGGCCAGAAAAGTTCTGTCGCGCAAGCGTTAGCGCATGAGCGAAGAAGGCTCGCTGTGGGAACTCTATCTTCGGCAGTGCCCCGCGTGCCAGTGGATCGCCGGCACGGATGGCCGGTTTTTGCGCGTCTTCGGCGATAGCGGTTCTCTGTTCGGCCAGAGCGGACGGGATCTGATCGGAAAAGACCTCGCGGCGCTGCTGCCGCCGGAGCAGGCGGCGCACTGGCGCGGACGTTTCAACCGTGTGCTAGCGGGCGAGAACCTGATTCTGCGCGAGCGCCGCGGAAACGTGTCCTGGAACGTCTCGCTTTTTCCACTGCGGGTAAGCGGGGAAATGCGTTATATCGGCGGCCTGGCGCTGGAGGCGACCGCCTGGGGCACAGCCGAGGAAGAACTCCGCCACACCGTGCTGGGCGCGCTCAAAGCCCAGGAATTCATGCGCAACACGGTGTCGCGATTTCTGCACGACTCGATCGGCCAGACGCTCACCGCTCTCGGACTGCGCCTGGACCTGGTACGCATGGATCTGGACGCGGTGGCGCCGGAGACTTGCCGCCGCGTCGCCGAGATCCAGGAAATCATCGGCGAAATGATGGAGAGTGTGCGGGAGTACAGCTACGAGCTGAACCCGTCGACGGTGGAGCGTGCGGGGCTGCGGCCGGCGATCGACCGCCTGCTGGGGCGCCTTCGCTCCCGGTACACAGGAAGCCTGCGGGTAAATGTCGATCCGTCGCTGAAGGCGGATCCGAAGCTGGCGGCGGCATTGTACCAGATCGTACAGGAAGCGGTGGAAAACGCGGTCCAGCATGCCAGTTGCTCTTGGATCGAAATTTCGGTAAAGTCCACACGTACCGGGACTTTTTTGGAGGTGCGGGACAACGGACGCGGATTCGACCCGGCGGATGTGGCCGGGGGGCGGCGCGGCCTCGGTTTGTTGAGCATGGAACATTACGCGGCCGAGGCGGGGCTGGAGCTCTCGATTTCGAGCACGCTGGAAGGTGGAACAACGGTACGCGCGGCGACGTCCGGCGCGTCGGAAAAATAAGTATGCCGTTCGACATTGTGCTTGTCGATGATCACAAACTGGTGCGGGACGGAGTGAAGACGATTCTCGAGCGCGGGGGCGATTTCCGGGTGGTCGGCGAGGCTGAAAACGGCGCCGAGGCGGTGCAGTTCTGCAAAAAGTCTTCCCCCGACATCGTCCTGATGGATATCGGGCTGCCGGGGATGAACGGCATCGAGGCGACAACCGAGCTATTGCGCCACTGTCCGAACGTCAAGGTGATCATCCTCTCGATGTACGACGACGAGAACTCGGTGGTCAGCGCAATCCGCAGCGGGGCGCGGGCGTTCGTGCTGAAGAAGGCGTCGAGCACGGAGCTGTTGGATGCCCTGCGCACGGTGGCGCGCGGCGGCTCGTACCTGAGCTCGCAGGTGTCCGACCGGCTGCTGCAGCGCATCCAGCGCGGCGATCTCGAAACTCACGACCGGAGCCCGCTGGA
>DATJYJ010000571.1:0-16536 GCA_035578025.1 Verrucomicrobiia bacterium | reverse complement strand
GAGGAGAACGCTCTTCCAGCCGCAAGCGAGGCACTTGCTTTCATGCTGCGCATCAGCAGGGCAGCCCAAGTATTTTCACAGCAGTCGGCGAAAGAACGACGCGAGTTGCTGCAGCTGGTGCTAGAGGAGGCCTCCTGGAAGCGGAAAAAGTTGCGGATGTTGCTGCACGGGCCGTTTGAGGATTTGCGACTTTCGAACTCCGCAACTATAAGAGTTTCCTGGGACTTCGACGCGAAAGCCGTCAATTTTGATAACTGGCGGAGAGAGAGGGATTCGAACCCTCGATAGAGTTTCCCCTATACACGCTTTCCAAGCGTGCGCCTTCAACCACTCGGCCATCTCTCCGGCTTGAGAATGCGTGGAGCTTCATTCAGAATAACATGCACGTGTGGCGTCTCCGGCTCTTTCGTTGTTGAGGATCGCGGCCGGGCCGGTCCTTTTCATTTGACGCTCAGCAGATTGGCGAACAGGCGCCACGCGCCGGGTACGCCCGCGGGGAGCTGCCGGAACCAGGAGAACGCCGTGAAAATGTACACGCCCTTGCCGTACCTGGTCCAGATTTCACCGCCGGAGAGCGGCTCCTCGCCCGGGTCCTGCGTCGAGATCACGGTCTGGTAGCGCGGGTCCCATTGTGCGGCGAAATAGAGGCCGCGTTCCTGAACCCAGCCGTCGAAATCCTTGAGTGCGATGTGATTGGGATATTGCAGGAGCGGGCTGTCGGGGCTGGTGAATTTGACCGGCGCTTCTTCGACGGTCACGCGGTACTTGTTGCCTCCCGGGACGGCAAAGGGATATGGCCCGAGATTCGTCGTGACCGGCGCGGTGTTCTGGCCCATGATGAGCTGGGGCGAGGGCGTGGGGTTGCTGGTGGGCCGCACGTTGGGGTCGGGGCTGTCGCCGGTCTGGTATTGGACGATGTAGGTGCCGCCGTTCTTGACGTAATCCATCAGGCGCGACTGGTTGGCGCGAACGTCGGCGCGCACATTGTAGGAGCGCACGCCGGCCACAATGGTATCGAACCGCGAGAGATCGCCCTGTTCGAGATCGCTGGTGCTGACCAGAGTCACGTCGAGGCCGAATTGCCGAAGGGCGTCTGGCATCTCGTCGCCGGGACCCATGATGTAGCCGATCTTCCGCGCGGTCACCTTGATATTGGATCGCACCAGTTTGATCGACGAGGCGGGAAAGAGCGCCTGCGAAGGGATGTGAGGGTATGCAATCACCTGGGTGCCGTTGGCGATGTCGCGTCCGTCGGCCCGGGCGACCGCGAGCAGCGACGCGGTGACCTCGCCCGCTGGCGGCGTCACGGTGAAAGTGACGACCTCTTCTTCGCCAATGCGCGCCAGCTTGAAGGGCTGAGCGGCCGGCTCCGCTTTCCACCCGTGCGGGAGTTCGAGGCGCAACTCGCCTTCCTGGTTCGCCTCGTTGGCCTGAACCGAGACCTGAACTTTGCGAGCCGCGGAGTCTGGGAAGAGCGAGACGCGCGAGGGTAAGTTCACGGCTACTGCAGGGACAATCACCGCGGGGCGGACGCGCTCTCCCAGCGCGCGGTCGGCATAGCGAAAGTGAACCGGACGGACCAGCTCGATGGGCGCGCCGTCCACGTTCAGGCGGACGCGAACCTGCGCGGCGGGCGGGCTATCCGCGAGCCCGATCAGTAACTGGTCATCGACCTGGTAGACATCGGCGGTGGGGGTCTTTACGAGCCAGTAGGGCTGCGTGTAAGGCTGGTTGGCTGGGACCGGACGGCTGAACTCGACGGCGACGGACTGGTTGTAATTCAGCGGGGCGGGCTTTGCCGGGAGGTCTTCGTTGAAGATGCCTTCGATGCGAGCCGCATCGAAAGATATCCGCGCGCTCGACCGGTTGAGCACGGTGGTTGTTACGTTGAAATTCGCGCCCGGCGCCGTCTCGGGTTGGTGTGCCTGGGCCTCAATCCACAGGCCGGAGCATTCGGCGATGGCCTCATCCAGCTCGATGAGCTTGGCCTTGGCCAGCGGGTCGGTCATTGCCGCGACCATCGGCCGCGCTTTCACGAGAAAGGGGAGCGCTTTCTCGGGATGCGCGGGTTCATAGGCACGGATGGCGTCGGCAAACAGCGCGCCAACTGGTGCGCCGCCGGGAAGACGCCCCCACGTGGTGTCGATGCCTTCAAAGAGGTCGTCCTTCGCCGGTGGTCCGCCGATCACCGTGAAAACGGTGCGTCCGGGACCGGGGCGACGCATTGCGCCGGTCCCCTGCGAGTGGTGCATGGAACGCGAGAGCACGGCCAGCTCGTCGTAGGAGTATCCGAGCACCGGATTGAAAGCGCCGGTTTCGGCGAGGGGTCCTGCCGGTTCGGCAGACCCCCCGTCCGAAGGGGGTGGAGGCGTGGACCCCCGGCCTCCGCGTCCGCCCTGAGCACCCTGTGGGCCCGCGGCGGGGCCCAGAAAAAAGCCGAAGCCGCCGAATCCGGCGGCCTGCACCAACCGCTTGGCTTGCCAGGGCTGGACGTACTTGAGCTGCTCGGGGAACTTCGTGGGATCGGCGGCGGCGGTGAATGCCTCCTTGCTCAGGATGGCGGAGGCCTGGTGCTGGCCATGTCCGTCGCGCGGCGTGCCACTGAAGCCGTTGATGATCACGTCGGGGCGATAACGCCGGATGGTCCAGACCACGTCCGAGAGGATCCGGTCGTGACCCCACTTCTGGAGTGTTTCCTCGGGAGTGCGGGTGAAGCCGAAGTCGATGGCGCGGGTGAAAAACTGTTCGGCGCCGTCGATCTGGCGCGCGTCCAGAAGCTCCTGCGTGCGGATGATCCCGAGTTGCGCTCCCTGCTCGCTGCCGATGAGGTTCTGGCCACCTTCGCCGCGGGTCAGCGAAAGGTATGCTGTGCGCATGTGCCGGCCGCGCGCGAAGTAGGCCAAGACGGCGGTGCGCTCGTCGTCGGGATGCGCGGCGATATGAAGCACGGTACCGAGTTCGTTGAGCTTGTGAAGCCTGTGCTCGATCTCGGCGGCGCCGGAAAACGGACGCTGTGCGGGCAGCGGTGCGGAAGTGGACAGACACAGAGCGCCTAGCGCGAGAAGAGCGGGGATACGGATCATTGTCTCCACATTTTACGACGGCGGGCACGGATCGAGCCTGATCCAGGTCTCGGCGATCCTGCCGTCTGCGACGCGCACAATGGCAAGACCGCCGAATTCGACGTTGCGGCCCGTGTGAGGGTTCTGCCCCCGCGCGGTAAGGCGCACGGCCACCTTGTCGGTCTCACCGAAGAGGTCTTCGATGGTGACACTGAAATCTGACAGCTCCATACGTTCGGGCGTCCATTCCTGTTCGAACCAGCGCCGCACCAGGAGCTGGTTGCTCCCGGTCAGCGAGACGGCGATCAGCTCGCGGGCATCGTCGGCGCACGAGGCCGGAACGAGCAATCCGAACGCGCGGGAGGCATGCGTTCCGGGGACTGTGGCCAGTTCGGCGGGGACATTGGCGTCGAGGAGCAGTTGCTGAGCGGCCATGGCGGATGGCCGGTCGGTGAGCAGAGCGATCTGAATCATGTCTTCGTCAGGTGCGCGCCCGTCGGGGGGCACATCCGGGCCCTCCGGTTCGGGTTCGGCCTCGGGCGGAAGCGGCTCGAGGCACCGCCGTGCCATTTCGGCGTCGTAGCAGCGGCGCGCGATCTCGACGAGGTCGGCGGAATTGATGGCCAGGAGTTCTTCGTCACTCAACGAGCGGTAGTGGTTCCGATAGTCTTCGGCCGAGAGTCTCATGGTACGGCCAATGTAGCAGGCGGCGAGTATACTAGCCCTATGCATGGAGTCAGGGCAAGCGTTCTTTTTCTGCTCGCCGCGCCTGCGATGGCACTGGCAGGCAGCTTCAACGGGACCTGGGATGCCACGATTTTGTCGGGCAGCGATCCGGTTGCGTTCCGCATGGAAGTGACCGAGGCGCCTGCCAGGGTCTGCTTCTTCGAAGACACGCAGCCGGTGTGTTCCACGTCGGCCCGGATCGAAGGCAGCAAGCTGGTCGCCCAGTGGGATTTTCTTCGAACCGACCTGCGGCTGGAGGCGAAGGAAGATAAGATGCTGGCAGGGGTCTATCACTTATACCGGAGCAATCGCGATATGAACGTGGAAGCGCGCGCACACCAAACGCCTCCCACGCCTTCCGCACCGCCGGCGAAACTGGATGGGGAGTGGGAAGCGCGTGTGGTGGACCGCCCCGCGTCGCCGGCATGGCAGCTTCTTCTGCGGCAGTCCGGCAGCGAGATCAAAGGCACGATCCTGCGGGTGGACGGCGACGATGGCACGATGGTGGGACGCGTCGAGGGCACGCATCTCTCGATCAGCCATTTTTCCGGAGACCGGCCGGTGTCGCTCACGGGCGATCTGAAGCCGGACGGGAGCCTGGAGCTGAAGCTCGGGCGCACCAGCCTGATCGCACTGCCGCCCGCCGAAGCGCGCGCTCGGAACCTGGCGCCGCCGCTTGATCCGGCAACTTATGCCCGGGCCAAGAATCCGGACGAACCGTTCCACTTCCGTTTTCCGGACTTGAACGGCCGGGTTTACTCGGAGGCCGATTTTCACGGCAAGGCCTTGATCGTGACCATCACCGGAAGCTGGTGCCCGAACTGCCGCGACGAGGCGCCCTTCCTGGCGGAACTGTACGAGCGTTATCACGCCAAGGGCCTGGAGATTGTTGCGCTCTGCTTTGAGGAGGCCAGCGACGCGCCGGAGCACGGCCAGTTGCGCGCGTTCGTCCGAAAGTTTGGGATGAAGTACCCGGCATTATTGGCGGGGGAACCCGCGGGATTGCGAACGCAGGTGCCGCAGATCGAAAACCTGAGCGCGTTTCCTTCGTCGATTTATGTCGGCAAGGACGGGCGGGTCCGGATGGTGCACACCGGGTTTCCGGGGCCGGGCAGCGGCGAGGAACTGACTCGCGTCAGAAATGAAATCCGCGAGCTGGTGGAGCGTTTGCTGGCTGAGCCGGCTTTGTAGGGTAGGCCTCTAGGCCTGCCCGCGCGCGTAGGGCGTGTGTTGGCTGGGACGAAATGACGCGTTTCCTCCTGTTCGCTGTTTCCCTGACGCTCGCGGCGGCCGCCGCGCAGGACCAGGAGTTATTTCCGCCTGGTGTGCTGCTGCTCTCGCGCATCCAGCGCCACATCAGGGAGGAATTGGCGCACCTTCCCAACGTCAGTTGCCTGGAAACGCTGCAGCGGGAGCATCAGGCGCCCGGAGCCAAGGTGCGCCCGTTGGACACCGTGCGCCTCGAGGTTCTCTCCAACGGGAGCCACGAAGTTTATGCGGCGCCGGGAGAGCGCAAGTTCTCCGAGGGCCACCCGGTCCGGTACATTGGTAGCGGCCTGATCGGCGATGGATTTTTCGGGTTGTACCTGAAGGAGGTCCTGGTTAATGGCGTTGCCTCGTACGAGTACAAGGGCGAAACGGAGATCGGCGGCCGTACCGCGGCGCGCTATGATTTCCGCATCCCCCTGAATTTGAGCGGGCATCACATTCAATTGCCGGAAGGATCCGGCACGGTCGGAATGCATGGATCCTTTTGGGCCGATCCGAAGACCTACGATGTGGTCCGCCTTGAGATGGACGCCGACAGCTTTCCGCCTGCCTTGCCCCTGACCGACGCGGCCACCGTCATCAACTACGCACCCACCAGTCTTGGTGCGGAGCACGTCGTCCTGCTGCCGGTGTCGGGTGACTACAGCATGACGAAGTTCACCGGTGAATTCGATCACAACCACATGGAGTTCACGCATTGCCGGTTGTTCGGTGCTCAGAGCAAGATCAGCTTCGGCGACGTCGGTGTGCCTTCGGACGAACCGGCCCGTTTCGGCGCTTCATCGAATGACGATACCCTTCGCCCGCTGCCGCCCGGGCTTCAGATCACGGTTCGGCTGAATAGCCGGATCTCGGCAGGCGATGCGGTCGGCACGCTAATCGAAGGCACGGTAGCCGGCGACGTCCCCACAAAGGGTCAGGTGGTGATCGCATCCGGGTCTCGTGTTCGCGGGCGCATCCGGCGTCTCGAGCGGTATAGCGATCCGGTTCCCAACTACGTTGTGGCGATTGAGTTCACTGAGGTGGAATCGGGAGGAATCCGGTATCGCTTCTTCGCCGACCTGGTGGAATTGGATACGTCTGGAGGAGTCTCCCAGACGCTCAGCAGAGAAGGGCCAACCAGCCAGGTCTCAACATCAATTCGCCAGCCGCAACCGATGCCATCGATTTTCGACACGCAGACGCGTACCTCAGTCGAACGATTTACACTGCCTGACCTTCCCGGCGTAGCGGTGTTTTTTGTGCGCCGCACGAAGCTCGACATCCCACCAGCCTTCCGCACCGTGTGGAAGACGCGTACACTAGTGCCGTGATGGACTGGCGCGCAATGGTGCACGGGCGATGTCCGGTGTGCCACAAAGGGGAGATTTTTCGCGTCCCGGTGTGGCGAGGGTATCTGGCGATGTATGACCGTTGTCCGGTCTGTGGGCTGAAATTTGAGCGTGAGCCGGGGTACTTTCTGGGTGCCCTGTACGTGAGCTATCTGGTGTCGATTCCCCCTGTCCTGGCGCTAATGCTGCTCTTCTGGCGCGGGCTGGCATGGCGCTTCGACCGGGCGGTATTCGCGGCGTTTCTGGCGTATCTCCCGCTGGTGCCCGTGGTCACGCGCGCGGCGCGAGTAGTGTGGATGTACGTGGACAGGCACTTCGACCCGGATTGAAGGGCGGGTGGGTCACTTTGGTAGATAGCCCGCACCGATGGCCTGGAATTCCGCGACTTGCGCTACCCGCCATTCGGCGTCGCAGCCGAAATCGGCGGCGAGGAGTTCGGCCACCCGCGGAGCGGCTTCGATTGCCGCGCGTGCGTTGAGCAGCAGGGCTCGGGTGCGGCGTGCAAGCACGTCCTCTACGGTGCGCGCCATCTCCCATCGCGCCGCCCAGAGCACTTCGGCCTCCAGATAGGGCAGCGCCGGGTGAAGGCGCGCGCCGCGCTCCGGATGATTGCGGATCATGTCCTGGATGGCAACCGCGTCCGACCCGTAGACGCTGAGATGCCCAAGATTGCGCGTGTGGTGATGGTAGCCATGAATCCGCAGGCGGCGCGTGACGCAATCGCGCTCCTCCAGGGCGGCCAGCATGCAGGCCTGGTTTACACAGTCTTCCGCCATGCGGCGGTAGGTGGTCCACTTGCCGCCCGCGATCGTGATTAGACCATTACGGTCGATGTGGATCGAATGATCGCGCGACAGCGAGGCCGTGCTTCCGCCGGCCCCCGATTTCACCAGCGGACGGATGCCGGCCCAGGCGCTGAGGATATCCGCGCGTTGCGGCGGACGCGCGAGGTACTGGCTCGCGGTCTCGAGGATAAAATCGATTTCCTGCTCCATCGGCACCGGTTCCGGCGAAACCTCGGTGAGCGGGGTATCGGTGGTTCCCACGAGCGCGTGGCCGTGCCAGGGAATAGCGAACATCACGCGGCCGTCGGTGGTGTGCGGCACCATGATGGCGGACTGCCCGCGCAGAAACGCGGCATCGAACACCAGGTGAGTTCCCTGGCTGGGAGCGATCATGGGCGCGGCAGCGGGGTCCGTCATGCGGCGGATGCCGTCGCTGAAGCAGCCGGTGGCATTGATCACTGCGCGCGCGCGGATCTCGAATTCAGCTCCTGATTCGCTGTCGCGCACAGCCGCGCCGGAGATCATGCCGTCGCTGTTCTTCAATAGCGAGACCGCCGGACAGTAATTCACCAAAGTCGCGCCCTGCTCGACCGCCGTCATCGCCAGGTGGACCAGCAGGCGCGAGTCGTCGAACTGGCCATCGTAGTAGACGACTCCGCCGCGCAGGCCTTCCTGCTTGAGCGTAGGCAATCGCTCGAGCGTTTCTTCCTTATTCAGATTGGCCGAGGCGCCGAAGCCATATTTGCCCGCCAGCAGGTCATACAAGCGAAGACCGACCCCGTAAAACGGCGCTTCCCACCACTCGTAGTTCGGAACCACGAAGGCCAGATCGCTCACCAGGTGTGGTGCGTTTTCGCGCAGGATGCCGCGCTCTTTGAGAGCCTCCATCACCAGCGTGATGTTGCCCTGCTCCAGGTAGCGAACTCCGCCGTGAACCAGCTTGGTGGAGCGGCTCGAAGTACCCTTGCCGAAATCGTATTGTTCGATGAGGGCGGTCCGGTAACCCCGCGACGCCGCATCGACGGCGCATCCGATGCCGGTTGCGCCGCCGCCGATGATCAGCAGGTCCCAAGGTTCGGTCTCCTGACGGAGCCTGCCGATGTTGTCAAGACGGTTCATGGTTGCTTGGACTCCATGGAACTGACCAGCCGGTCGAGCGCAGCCAGTTCCTCGGGATTGTGCGTGTAGGCGCGCGCCTTTGCCGCAAGCGCCCTGGCTTCTGTCTCCTGACCCAGGCAGTGCTCGGCCAAAGCCTGATTGTAGTAATAGCGGAAAGCTTGTGCCGGCTGCACTTTCTTGATCGCGTGCAACTCCGCGAGCGCCGAGCCGTAGTTCCCGTTGCGCACGTAGAGCGAACCGAGCTCGAGGTGAATCTCGCCGGATTCGGGATCGAGCGTGGAGGCCTTGGCCAGAACATCGATGGCCTCGCTTTGGCGATTCGTATACGCGAGCACACGCGAATAGGCCAGGTACAGCCGGGGGTCTTTGGCACCGAGCTCGACCGCGCGCGCGTAGCAGCGGGCGGCATCGTCGAATCTGCGCTGGCGCCAGGACCATTGGCCGCAGGCAGCCTCGGCCTCCCAACGGTCCGGGTAATCGTGGGCGAGTGATTGGTACGCCGCGTTTGCCTGGTCGTTCCTGCCCCGGGAATTGGCGAGCAACTCGGCGAGCGCGAGTCGTGCGTCCATCTCCGCCGCCGCCGTAATTTCGGGGGTCTCGACCGACTTGGGCAACTGGATGCCGAACAGGAAGACCTTGATCGTGTCGCCGCGCATGTAGCCATGCAGGTCGGCCTCGATCTCCGGAATCGTCTTGTGGTATACGCCCTGGAACGCGGCCTCGGCATCGCCCTGCTTCAGGGCCGCGGACATGGCTTTCAAGTGTGGAGCATATGCTGGGTGCAGGAAGAGCATGTGGACCAGCTCCCAGCTTTCGGCGTAAAACATGCCGGCTTTCGAGCGTTCGTTGTAATAAGGTGAATTGCGGCCGGCGGCCAGAATCACGGAGAGGGGAATCCACTTTTCGGTGCGGAGCGCGACCAATCGCCCCGGGAGATCCTGCCCGACCTTGATCTTGTCACCCACCGGCTCCAGGTTCGAGAACAGCTCGGCGAGACCTTCATTCAGCCAAGGCGGATACTGCGCGCCGCCCTGGTGCACCATGAGATGAGTGAACTCGTGCACCGCGACCGGATACCGATCTCTGGCGGCGCTGCTCATGACGATGAAGTCGTGAGATTCGCCCGGCTGGAAAAAGGCACTGGAGAACTCGTTGGGACGGTAGGGGTCGTATTCCTTCTCATTGCGGAAGACGATGACGCGCACCGGTTTCGCCTCCGGCAGCCCTCCGC
The DNA here is from genome assembly GCA_035578025.1 of Verrucomicrobiia bacterium. Lineage (GTDB taxonomy): Bacteria > Acidobacteriota > Terriglobia > Bryobacterales > Bryobacteraceae > Solibacter. The sequence continues at coordinate 7,013 of DATJYJ010000571.1, read as the reverse complement.
CGAACGCCTGCATGAAGAAGCTGCGGACCTGCTCGAAATGGCGGATCAGGTCGCGGCCCGCGCGCTCTCCGGCGGTGGTGTAAAGCTCGAAGTTGGCCGAGGTCAGTCTCAGCCAGGGATCGTGGTTGGCGGCCGGGAGCGAGAGGGCCGCGGCGATCCCGAGAGTCGCGACGCGTTGCGCCCAGCGAGACATGATGCCGGGAGTTTACCACGCGGACGGCGCTTCGAGCAGGCGGGCGACTTCCTGATAGAGGCGTTTGGTGAGCTCGACGCGGTCGCCGATATCCATGCCGGCCGTCGAAATCGGTTCGCCGATGCGAAGGGTGACCCTGCCGGTGCGAAGATGGACTGAGCCCATGGGGAGCTTCTCGCGCATACCGGCCAGAGCCATCGGTACCACCGGCACTCCGGCTTTGATCGCGATGTACGCCGCGCCTTCCTTGAACTCGCGCAGACCCTGCGGGCAGCGTCCGCCCTCGGGGAAGAGCAGCATGCTGACCTTGCGCTTGGCGATGATGCGCGCTCCCTCGGTCATGCTCTTGAGCGACGCGCGAGCGCTGGAGCGATCTACTGGCAGGTGCCCGGCACGCCTCAGGTGGGTGCCGATGAAGGGAATCCGGTAGAGACCGAGTTTGGCGAAGAAACGGAACTGATAGGGAAGACAGGCGAGGAACGCGGGAATATCCATGAGGCTGGCATGATTGGCGACGAACACGTACACGCCGTTTGGTTCCAGCTTTTCCAGACCTTCGACGCGAACGCGAATGAAGCCGGCGGCCAGGAGGCTGCGGCCCCAGAGGCGCGCGATGCGGTGCTGGGTCCTGCCGGTGCCGTCGACGAAGGAGACCAGCAGCGAGAGCGTGCCCAGTATGACCGTGGAGACAGCGATGATTGGTGTGGAGAGCAGCAGGGACCGGAGCAGGCTCATCGAATACCGAATGATAACAGCGCGCCTGCGGCGGGGGGCAGGCCAGGAAGCCTACCCTACTAACACGGCTCGCGCCTCCGCCACGAGGAAGAGCGATCCCGTAATGAAGATTACCTCGCCGGGTGTCGCATCGCGCACCAGATTCAGGGCGTCCTCCACGGCGGGAGCGACCTGGAGATCGGAATGATGGGTCATCTCGCGGATGGCCTCCGGCGCCAGGGCGCGCGCCTGCTTGGGCGCGGTGACGATCACCTGCTGAGCCTTTGGAAACAGAATGCCGCCGATCTCGTCGACAGCTTTATCGCGCATGGTGCCGAAGATCAGCCGGATCTTCCGGCCCGAATAGAAACGGTCGATGTACGTGGCCAGCGAGCGCGCGCCCGAGGGATTGTGCGCGCCGTCGAGAATGATATCGGGGTTCGCGCCGACGTGCTCGAGCCTCCCGGGCCAGCGAGCACTGGCGATGCCGGTCTCGATGGCGGCGGCGGGGATGCCCAGTTCTACCAGCGCGGCGGCGGCTGTGACAGCGTTCTGAGCCTGGTGCTCGCCGGCCAGGGGGCAGTGGATCCGCAGGGGGCGGGGCAGGTCGGAAACCTGCCCCACGAAGCGGCTGCCTCGCGCGTCGAGATCGAGATCGCCTATCGTCCAATCCGAAGTGCGGGTAACAACAATCCCCAGCTCCGCTGCTCTCCCATCCAAGACACGCGCGGCTTCCGGCCTCTGTTGCGCGAAAACGGCCGGCACACCTCGCTTGAGAATGCCCGCCTTCTCGCCCGCAATCGCCTCCAGGCTGCGGCCCAGGTACTGCTCATGGTCGAAGTCGATCGGAGTGATCACACACAGCTCGGGCGTCACCACGTTGGTCGCGTCGAGCCGGCCGCCGAGTCCTACTTCCAGGACCGCCGTGTCGACGCGCTCTTCGGCAAATACCAGTAGCGCCATCGCGGTGACAGTCTCGAAATAGGTGGTGTGCATGTCCAATACGCGCTCGACGGCCGCATGCACCTTGTCGAAAGCCTCAGCAAAGCGCGCGGACGAAATGGCACGGCCGCCGATCTGAATGCGCTCGGTCGGCTCGGCCAGGTGGGGGGACGTGAACAGGCCCGTCCGCCGGCCCGCGGCGCGCAAGGCGGATTCGATCATGGCACAGGTGGATCCCTTGCCGTTGGTACCGGCAACGTGAACGATGCGGAAACGATCCTGCGGCCGGCCGAGTTCATCCAGCACGCGGGTGATGCGGTCGAGGCCGAGCTTCGCGGTTTTGATTTCGTTGCCGAGGGCGTAGAGGAAGTGGACCGAGTCGGGGTAGTTCACTTAGTCCACAAAGAACTTCAGCGCCGTGCCGAGGTACTGTTTCAGTTCCAGCCTTGGAACCACGGCATCGAGCATGCCGTGCTTGAGCAGAAACTCGCTGCGTTGGAAACCTTCCGGGAGTTTCTGCCGGATGGTCTGCTCGATGACGCGGGGGCCGGCGAAACCGATCAGCGCGCCCGGCTCGGCGATATTGAGATCGCCCAACATGGCGTAGCTCGCGGTCACGCCGCCGGTGGTCGGATCGGTCAGCACGCTGATGTAAGGCAGGCGGGCCTCATCCAGGCGCATGAGGCCGGCGGAAATCTTGGCCATCTGCATCAGGCTGACCGCGCCTTCCTGCATGCGCGCGCCGCCCGATGCCGAGACGATGATCAGCGGCTGATTCTTCGCGATCGCGCGTTCGATGGCGCGCATGATCATCTCGCCCACTACCGAGCCCATGCTGCCGCCGATGAAGCGCGGCTCCATGGCGCAGATCTGCACCGTGCGGCCGCACAGCCGGCCCTCGGCGGCCATCATGGCGTCATTCAGATCGGTAGCCTGCTGCATCGCCTGGAGGCGTTCGCTGTAGGGCTTGCTGTCGACGAAGCCCAGCGGGTCGCTGGAGCGCAGGTCGGCATCGTAGCGCGTGTATTGGGCGTCATCCAGGAGGAGGCGGAGACGCGTGCAGGCGTCGATGCGGCTGTGGGTGCCGCACTTCGGACAGACCTGCCAGTTGGCCTCAAGTTCCTTCTTCCAGATGATCTGGCGGCAGCCTTCACACTTTTGCCACAGGCCCTCCGTGCGGACGCGGCGCTCGCCGTCGCCCAAAGGCGGCAGTTTGTCGCCTTCGGGTTTATCCCGTTTGAACCAAGACATGGAAAACCTACAGTACCGCGGGTTGGGATACGGCTGCAAGGTTGAAAAACATACGGTCACCGCGGGTACGGATGCCGCCGCAGCGTCGCAAATGCGCGGTAGATCTGCTCGGCCAGCATCGCCCGCGTCAGCTCGTGCGGAAACGTCATCGCCGAAAGAGACAGCAACACGTCAGCGCGAGCCTTCCACTCCGAGGGAAGACCGTCGTGGCCGCCGATCAGGAACACCTGATTGCGGCCTTCCATCTCAGCCCTGGAGATCAGGCCGGCGAAGGCGGCAGAATCCATCGCTTTGCCCGCCGGATCAAGCAGGATCTTCCGGGCCGATGGATGCCGCTCCCATGGATCGTTGCGGTCTGGCCGGATTTCCCGCATCTCACACGGGCAATAGCGCGCGATGCGAGAAACGAAATCCGCCGCCACGGCATTCGTGTGCGCGTCCTTCGGCTTGCCGATGAAATAAAGGTAGATCTTCACTCAGCCGGAACTTCGACCGTCTTCGCGGAGCGCCACAGGCGTTCGAGATCGTAGTATTCGCGCGCCCGCGGCGAAAAAATGTGAATCAGCAGATCGCCGTAATCGGCCAGCACCCATTCCGCCTGGTTGTAACCTTCCACGCTCTTCGGCAGTTCACGGGCATGCTGTTTGAGTTGCATGCCGATCTCATCGCTGATGGCCTGGATCTGGCGCTGGTTGGCGCCGGTGCAGATGACAAAGTAATCGGCAAAGCTGGTCACCGCGGTAAGATCCAGCACCTTGATGTCGGTGGCTTTTTTCGATTCTGCCGCGCGCACGGCGATGAGCCAGGTGGGCGCTTCGGTTCGGATTTCGCGAGGCGATTTCAGGTCGGCGTGAGTCAGTTAGCGCTCCTGTTCGTATCCTACTACTTCGGATATGGCGTGTTCCAGCCTTTTGCGTCCCACCAGAGAATACGGTTCAGAGTCTGGGGCGGCGCGTCGTCCAGGTCTTTGAAGTTCATCGCCATGGATTGCCGGGCGCCCCACAACTGACGGCCGCCGAGCGCCTTCAGCGGCGGATTCATCTCGTCCAGGGCAACGCCCGGCACCAGGTGCTGGTACGGCGTCAGGTCCGGTTTGGCAGCGAACACGCTCGTCATGGCGCGAGCGGCTTCCAGCGCCCGGGTCTTCTGCGGAATCCGGAAAATTTCCTGGATGGTGCGGATCATGCTCGTGTGGTTGTAATTGTTGGAATCGACGACGCCGCGGCGGATGCGCGGTCCGATGGCCAGCCCGACGGTGCGGTGCCCGTCCACGTGATCCACGCCGTCCTGCGCGTCGTCCTCGGTCACCAGGATCAGGCTGTTGGCCCAGAATCGGCTTTTCGAAATGGCCTCTACGATGCGGCCCAGCGCGAGATCGTTGTCCGCGACCATGGCGCGCGGCGTGGGCACCCCCGGCCGAGTGCCGTTGGTGTGGTCGCTGTTCAGCGACAGAATCACCAGGTTGGGCAGTTCGCCCTTCTTTTCGAATTCGGCGAATTCCCGCAGAAACTCCTCGGCGCGGATCTGGTCGTTGATGGACAACGTGGGGTAGGGATAGCGCTTGTCGACATACTTCGCGAGCGCGGGCACGCCGCTGCGCGAGCCGACCATGGTCTGCCAGCGGCCTTCCTTGTACCCCTGCCAGTAAGTGATCCAGCTCAGGTCGTCGCGCTCGTTTATGTCCACGACGTTCTCGGTTTGGGGGTCCCAGCGCGCGGCGAGCTGGAACTCGCCGTAAATGCGCAGGTCGAGCGGCTTGGTGGCGGCCTGCCAGAAGAAGCCGGTGGGCGCCACCACCAGCGCGTCTGCCATGTTGTAGGCGTAGCCGCGCGGGGCGGCGGCGAACGCGCGCTCCACGTAATCGCTGACGAAACCCTGCATCAGCCATTGGTGGCCGTCGAAGCTGATCGCGCCGCCGGTGTAGAAGTTGTCGAGCAGCACGTACTGTTCCGCCAGTGCGTGGTGGTTGGGCGTGATCTCGCGGCCGTACATGGTCAGTTTGGGATCGCTGTTGCCCTTGCCGATGTCGCCGAGTACCTGGTCGTAGGTGCGGTTCTCCTTCACGATGAGGAACACGTGGCGGATGCCGAGCGACGTCAGGTTCGCCACGCCGCCCGCCGGCTCGAGCTTCGGGCTGTTGGCCGCGATCACTTCCCGTGTGCCGGCCGCAAGCTGCGCGGGCGTTGGGGCGGGGAAGCGCTCCAGCGTGCCCTGGTACTGTTTCGAATTGAAGCTGCCGCGGTTGTTAGCTGTGTTGCCGACGCCCTTCAGGTTCAGCACACGCAGCGAGCCGTCGGGGGCCACTGCTACCGAGGTAGGGAACCAGGCCGTAGGGATCGCGCCGGCCACCTTCCATTGGCCCGCGCTTTCGCGCAAAATGGCGACCGCATTGTTGCCGCCGCAAGCTGTGTATAGCGTCGCCCCGTCGGCGGAAAACGCCAGTGCCACCGGCTGGCTGCCGAGTGCCGCATCGGGATAGGTGGGAATCTTGACGTCGGTGCGCGCCAGAGTCTTCGTATCGACGAGCGAGACCGTGTCCGAGTGGCTGTTCGCCACCGCGATCAGCGTACCCTTTGGGTGAACCGCCATGAGTGAGGGCGCCAGTCCCACCAGGATCTCTTTCACGGCGCCAGTTCGTGTGTCAACGGCACTTAGCGTCCCTGTGATCGAGGAGCCGGTAACGACATCGGTGACAATGTTTGTACCGGAAGACGGAGCCACAGTGTCATCCGAGCCTGCGCGCCGCCCGCCACGGTTGGTGACGAACACCCGATCGCCCGCGACGGCCACACCGAAGGGAGCGATCCCCACCTCGATCTCCTTCACCAGCTCCAGGGTCTCCGCATCGATCACGGCGAGCATGTTCGATCGGCTGAACGCCACGTACGCGATCTTCCCGCCCGCGGAGAACGCGATCCCGGTGGGCAGCGGATGACCATTCAGCCCGATGCGGCTGGTCTTCCCGGGCTTGCCGGTCTCGGAGAGTTCGGCGATCAGGATGCTGTCCGGTCCGTTGCGCGCGGTCTCGCTGGCCCAAAGCTGCCGGTCGCCGGGACGAAACGCGATGCCGGCGTAAGAGGTCTGGCGGGTCTCGATATCGGCCAGCTTGGTTCCGGTCGAGCCATCCAGCAGCACGATGCCGCGGGTATTGAGTACCGCCAGGAAACGCCGGGCGCTGTCCCACGCCATGTCGACCGGCCGGCCCGGTATCACGGTCTGCTCGCCCCAGGGCGCCAGCAACTGGTTGGTAGAGACGAGATACATGCCGTCGGGCTGTTTGCCGAGCTGCACCACGCTTTTCAGGATGGAGAAGATCCGGCCTTGCTGCGCGGCGAGCGTGAGGGCCAGAAGCAGGCCCAGCGCGAGAAGTAGTTTCTTCCTCATGAAACGTTCAGCATAACTGGTTGCGATGGCCTCCGTATTACAATAGGAAGGTAATGCGCAATTTTTCGGGTGTCGTACTCTTGGTGTGCGCGAGCTGTGTTTTCGCGCAATCCGCGGATCCTCCCGAAGTCGCGCGAGCCAAGGCGGAAGTGGAGAAGCTCCGGGCGCTGGTGCAAACCGGCGCGATTGCCAGGGCCCAATTGGAAAAAGCCGAGGCAGCCGTCGCAGACGCCGAGGACGCCGCGACTTTGCGGCGGACATTGTACGGCACCGAACTCACAGAGGAGCAGGCCGGCGAGATGCTGGCCGCGGCGCAGCGCCGCGTCGACCGCCGGCGCCAGGCCTACGAGGATGGCAAGAAGCTGGTGGACAACGGCGTGGCGTCCCTGCTCTCGTTGTCAGACTACCTTTCGGAGCTGGACCTGGCGCGCAAGGAGTTCGACCTGGCCGAATCGCGCGCTCGCCTGACCCATCAGCTCGCCCAGATGGCTCAGGCCGAGGAACTGCTGGACCGCAAACTCGCTGAGCA
>DATJYJ010000570.1:0-7324 GCA_035578025.1 Verrucomicrobiia bacterium | reverse complement strand
GAGGAGAACGCTCTTCCAGCCGCAAGCGAGGCACTTGCTTTCATGCTGCGCATCAGCAGGGCAGCCCAAGTATTTTCACAGCAGTCGGCGAAAGAACGACGCGAGTTGCTGCAGCTGGTGCTAGAGGAGGCCTCCTGGAAGGGGAAAAAGTTGCGGATGTTGCTGCGCGGGCCGTTTGAGAATTTGCGACTTTCGAACTCCGCAACTATAAGAGTTTCCTGGGACTTCGGCGCGAAAGCCGTCAATTTTGATAACTGGCGGTGAGGGTGGGATTCGAACCCACGGAACCCGCAAAGGTTCAACGGTTTTCGAGACCGCCCGATTCAACCACTCTCGCACCTCACCGCACTTTGAGGATCGCGCCACCGGCGCGTTTCGGACGTGTGTTCCCATTGTACCAGCCCCGGCGCCCCTAACGCCGCCGCCCGCCGAAACGTCTATCCTGAAGCTATGATCGGGCGAGCCCTCGTCATCGCCGTCCTGTTCTCCACCTGCCTCGCCGCGGCCACCGCTGCCGACGTTGCCGCCGCCATCCGCGCAAGCAGCCTCGACCGCGACGAGTGCTACCGCATCCGCGACGTCTCCTTCACCAAGGAAGACCTGCGCCTCTACTTCACCCAGGGCTACCTCATCTTCAGCAAGCCCGTCGCCGGCCGTCCCTTCGCCGCCGTCTTCTCCGCCGATGTCGAAGGCGGCGATGGCGAAGTCATTCTCTTCCCGCCCGACCGCGCCGAGCGCCGCTCCCTCGCCCTCTACACCGATTCGCCCAACCTCGACGAGCACATCCGCGCCGCCCTCATGCTCTTCACCGGCGATACCTACGCCCAGTTGAAAGCCCAGCTCGCCGTCAACCCCACCAACCGTAAGGCCCCGGAGATTGCGCCGATTCTCGACGATTACTGGGGCCCCATCCTCCGCAACCTCGGCGCCAGCTACCAGACCCGCCTTACCTACGATCTCCTGGGCGGACAGGCCAGCCGCACCGGCCTCTTCGCCACCATGCTCGCCGGATCCAAACTCGGAAACTTCGACATCGTCTATGAGCCCGCCAGCCTCGAACAGATCTTCGCCGGACAGCTCGTCGCCCGCGAGAATCATCTCTTCTTCGATACCTGGACCAGCTTCGCCGCGCGCTCCATGCGCCGCAATCCCGTCGCCCCGCAGAGCGACCTCGACCTCCGCGACTACCGCATCGAAGCCACCGTCAATCCCGATCTCTCCATGGACGTCGTGACGCGCGTCAAGGGCGTGCCCGTCGCCGATCGCCTGCCCGTCGTCGCGTTCGATATGGCGTCAGCCATGAACATCAGCGACGTCAAGGTCGATGGCCGCCCCGCCGAAGTGCTCGCCAACGAGAGCCTCCGCTTCAATCTCACGCGCGCGGGCAGCCTGTTCCTGGTCGTTCCCCCCGAGCCGTTGCGCGCCGGCACCGAATACGAATTCCAATTCCACCACTCCGGCAAGGTCATTCACGATGCCGGCGAGCGTGTCTTCTACGTGAGCGCGCGCGGCGCCTGGTATCCCACCAGCGGCATCCATTTCTCCACCTTCGACATGCGCTTCCGCTACCCGCGCGAGTTCGACCTCGTCAGCGCCGGCGAGCTGCTCGACGAATCCACCGACGGCGACTGGCGCATCTCCCATCGCCGCACCAGCGCGCCCGTTCGCATGGCCGCCTTCAACCTCGGCGATTACCGCCATGCCCGGCTGGAGCGCGGCCCATACGTAGTCGATGTCTGCGCCAACCGCCACCTGGAGCGCGCCCTCCAAACCCGCGCGCCGGTGATACCTTTCCAGCTTCCCACCACTCCCGGCTCCCGCCGCCGCCCTGATTCCCTGGGTACCCTGAGCATGGAAAGTGCCCTCCCCGATCCTTCCGATCGCCTGAAAACGCTCGCCGCCGATGTCGCCTCCGCGCTCGAATTCATGTCTTCCAGGTTCGGCCCCCCAGCCCTTCCGCACCTCACCGTCTCTCCCATCCCCGGCACCTTCGGACAGGGCTTCCCCGGGTTGATCTATCTCTCCACCCTCTCCTACGTCAGCAACCCTCCCGGGACCCGCCCCGCACCACCCCGTCCCACCGAGATCTTCTTTCAGGACATGCTCCAGGCCCACGAGGTCGCGCATCAGTGGTGGGGAAATCGAGTCGTCAACGCCACCTATCGCGACAATTGGCTCATGGAGGCGCTCGCCAACTATTCCGCGCTGCTCTACCTGGAGAAACGCAGCGGCCCGCACTCGCTCGAAGTCATGCTCGATAGCTACCGCGACAGCCTCCTCGCCAAGAGCGAGACCGGGCAGATCGTGGATTCCGCCGGACCCATCGTGCTCGGCACGCGCCTGGAAAGCTCGCAGGAACCACGCGGCTGGCGCGCCATCACCTACGGCAAGGGCTCGTGGATCATGCAGATGCTCCGCCGCCGCATGGGCGACGAGCGTTTCCTCTCCATGCTGGCGGAGCTCTGCAAGCGCTACGACCGCAAAGAGCTCTCCACCGAGCAGTTCCGCCTCCTCGCCGCCGATTTTCTCCCGCCGAAATCCGAGGACCCCAAGCTCGAGACCTTCTTTGATTGCTGGGTCTACGGCACCGGCATCCCCACTCTGAAGTTGACCCACTCCCTCAAAGGAACCGCTCCCAACATCAAGCTTACCGGGACCGTTAGCCAATCCGGCGTCGACGAGGACTTCACCGCCATGGTCCCGGTCGAAATCCAGGTCGCCCGCGGCCGCGCCATCACCCGCTGGGTGCGCGCCAGCAGTTCCCCCGCCACCTTCACCGTCGCGCTGCAATCCCCGCCACTAAAAGTAACTCTCGACCCCCACCAGGCCGTGCTCAGGAAGTAGGCCTACTGCAGCACCATCACCGCCATCTTCCCGTCCGTCACGATGTTGTCCCCGGTCGCATTCTGCCCCTTCTGGGGCACTCTCGGCCGCTCCACCAGCGCCATGCTTCGCACGTGCCCCGAAAGCAGCAGGTCGTTCACCACCTTCGCCCGCTCCCGATCGATCTGCGAGTCGATCTTATGTATAAACGTCCGGTTCTCCTGCGAAAAGTCGATCCCCGTGTCGTGCGTCGCCGCCACAACCCACACCGCATGTCCCCCGAACGTATCCGGCCGCTGCCACACCCGCAGATGGTGCCGCTGTGCGAATGTGTTGTTCAGTTTTTCGAACACGAGGTCCGGCGGCTTGTTCTCAAGCAGCAGCACGCTCACCGGCGCTTCCTTGTACCCGCGCTGCTCCGCGATCGCCTTGAACGTCTCCAGCTTCGCCTGCGTGCTCAACCCCGCCGCGCTCGACCAGCCCGCGCTCGTGAACGCCTGCCGCACCTGTTCCGCCGTTCCCACCAGCATGATGTTGGTGATGTCGCTCGGCTTGGAAGGATTCTGCGCCCACGTCTGGAACGGCTCGCGGTTCACCAGGTCGGCCAGCCCGTTCTCGTCCGCGATCGGCGTCAGCTTCGACGCCGGCCCCGGCCCCGAGGGCCCCTTCACCTCCAGCGCCGCCGTCAGCTTCAGCGTCATCTCCACGCCCGTATCGTAAGTGATGTCGCTCTCCGGCGCCTTCAACACCGCGTTCTTCACCTGGCTCAAAACGCCCGCGAATCCCGAGGCCCGGTCCGCCAGCTTGCTCAGACCCGAATCCAGTTGCCCGCTGATCGTCTCCGATGCGACGATCCCGGTAATTTGCCCCTGCTCGTCCACCGATTCGCGCGCATTATCCACCGCCGACACGCGTGCCGCGATCTTCGATTTCGCCCCCTCGATCTCGAGTCCCGAAAACGTCAGCACTAGCGTCGAGCGTTCATCGCCCTTCGCAGACTGGGTTGCTTTCTCCACCGTCCCCCGGACCGCCGCCCCCGCCGGAATCACAAATTGCCCGTCCACCATCACCGGCGCAATCACCACCGCCTCTACCGGATCGTTAGCCTTCGCCGTCTGTGTCGATACCTTGGTCTTGAGCCGGATCTCCACCTCCGTCCCCACCGGCACCGTCAGTCCAAAAGCCGCCCGGCAGACCAGAATCCCGACCACGACTCCCGAAGCCGCTAGTTTTCTTATTCTGAATTCTGACTTCTGAATTCTGTCTTCTGTCTTACCTATCCGCGTACTCGAACACCTTCCCATCTACTTCCTCGATCCGTACCGTCAGGCGCCGCCGCGCTTCGAGTTTCTCCAGCGGCACCTCAAAGCGCACCGCCGCCATGCGGTCCGCCGACCCGTGCGCGCCGATCCTCTCTTTCACCATCAGCGTCTTGTTGTACTTCTCTCCCAGCACCGGCAACACCTGCATCACGCGCGCGGCGTCGCTGTCGCTGGTAACCTGCCCCTCGGAAATGCTCCCGTCGGAGCCCTCCATTTGCGCCGTCACCGTGCGCACTTCGAACAGAATGTTGCTGGGATTGCTGATCCGGAAATCGATCACCGCAATCGAGCTCTGGTCGTCCAAGGCCGCCGTCCGCACCTTGAGGATCTTCCCCGGCAGCTCGATCCGGCTGCCCCTTTGCATGTAGAAGATCCCGGCCACCGCAATCGCAATGCAAGCGAGCCCGATGGCGAATGCAACCGCGAAGTTGCTTCTCATATTGGACTCACATTTCGCTGACGATCTTCAATATCTCGTCCATGCTTTTGTGCGCTGCCGTAATCAACGTGCCGTCGAACAGGTGGGTTTCCAGGCCGATCTTGTTTTCGTACCCGTCGTCTCCCAGGGCCTTCATGATGGCGCGCCAGTCTTCCTTTTCCTTGCTGTCCGGCATCACACCCTTGCCCTTGATCTGCAGGTTCAGCATGCGCTCTTTCGGCAGCACCGAATACCCATCCGGATACGAGTTCTCCCGCCCGTACGCGTTGTGCGGATCCCAATTGAACCCCACCCGCTTCGACGGAATCATCTTCATGATGTCCGCCAGCTCCTGCGAAGTCGCCACGTTCTGCGAGCCCTCGTTCTCCAGCAGCAGGTAAATCTTCTCCCGCTCCGCCAGCTTGGAAAGCTCGCCGATCTCGTCCGCCACCCGCTGGTACACCGATTTCGGATCTTCCACCCGCGTCCCGGCGAACACCCGCACCTTGTCGCAGCCCATGATCTGCGCGCAGCGCAGCGCCTTCATGGCGTCTTCCGCCCGCCGGTCCCAGCGCGCCTTCTCCGCCGCCAGCCGCTTCTCGCGCGCTTCCGGAGTCTCCTGCCGCTTGCGCGCCGGGTCCATCCCCGGCCAGGTGAACTTCAGCAGGCTGGTGTTCACAAACGAAACCTTCAGCCCCTCTTTGGCGAACAGGTCCGCGTCCGCCTTGATCTCCGCCTCCGTCAGCGTGAAGTATTCCCTCTTCCCCGGCGGATTCCTGATCTCCACGTTCTGCAATCCGTAATGATGCGCGAACGCGATGGACTCTTCCGTGGAAAGCCCGATCTCGTCCGTAATCGCGCTGATCCGCGACTTGTCGATCCGCGTCTTCGCAGACAGTCTGGACACGCTCCCCACGCCCGCCGCGGCCGCAGCCGCCAGCAATTGCCGCCTCGTCATAGAACGATTGTAATAAAGATATGGAATGGACAAGCCGCACCGGCCGCAAAATAGCCCTAAAGGAGGGAGACATCACGCGCATCCCGGTTGACGCCATGGCGAACGCCGCCAATGCGGCGCTCGCCGGAGGTGGCGGCGTGGATGGCGCCATCCACCGCGCCGGCGGTCCCGCCATCATGCGCGAGCTCGATGCCATCCGCCGCGTGCAGGGCGGCTGCCCCACCGGCAGCGCCGTCGCCACCGGAGCCGGAAATCTCCCCGCCAAATTCGTCTTTCACGCCGTCGGCCCCGTCTACCGCGACGGCAAGCACGGCGAACCCGAGCTCCTGGCCGCCTGCTACCGCAAATGCCTCGAGCTCGCCGAAGAGCGCGGCGTGCGCACCATCAGCTTTCCCGCCATCAGCACCGGCGTCTACGGCTATCCTGCATCAGAGGCCGCCGCCATCGCTCTGCGCGAAGTCAAACAGCACCTCGAGCGCCCGGATGCCTCCGTGGAAACTGTGATCTTCGTCCTGTTCGGCAAGCCGGCCTTCGACGTCTATGCCGCCGCGATGAAATGAGAATTCTGGCCGCTTTGCGTTAAAATCTCGTGACGTGAGGGAATTCCCAGCGCCGGCACGCCATGCACACGATTGAACAGCGGAGCACGGCATGATCAGGCATCGAGCTGTCATGGACGCTGTACGCGACGCCATCTTCCTGGCGGACTGCGAAACCGGCATGATCGTGGACGCGAATCCCGCCGCCGAAGCATTGGTCGGCCGCACGCTCTCGGAGCTCCGGTCGCTTCATCATACCGAGTTGCACCCGCCTGAAAACCGGGAGAATGTCCAGCGCGGGTTTGCGGAGCATGTGCGGAATCCCGGGGTGCGGGATAGGTCCGTCCTGCACAAGGACGGCCGGAGGATTCCCGTCGAGATCTCGACAAGCCACTTCACCAGCCCCGATGGAAGGCCCTTGCTCATCGGCGTTTTTCGGGATATCACCGAGAGCAGCGCTGCGCGCGAGGCGTTGCGGCGCAGCGAGGAGCGTCTCCGCCAGGTCGCCGAGGCTGCCGGCGCCTTCGTCTGGGAGGTGGATTCGAAAGGGCTCTACCTCTACGCCAACCAGCTCGCGGAACAGATTCTTGGTTACACGCCGGAAGAAATCGTCGGCAAGTTGCACTTCTACGATCTCTTCGTCCCCGAGACCCGCGAGGAGATGAAAGCGGCCGCATTCGAAGTGTTTGGGCGCCGCGAACCGTTCCGCGCGTTCCTGAACTGGAACGTGAGGAAAGACGGAGCCGTGGTGGCCCTGGAAACCACCGGAACGCCCGTCCTCGACGCCGATGGCACGCTGCTCGGATACCGCGGCGCCGACACCGACGTTACCGAACGCATGCGGACCGAGGCCGCCCTGCGCGAAAGCGAAGAGCGCTTCCGCAATATGGCCGACACCGCGCCCGTCATGATTTGGGTATCCGGCCCAGATAAGCTTTGTACCTTCTTCAACAAGCCCTGGCTCGATTTCACGGGCCGTACCCTGGAACAGGAGTTGGGCGACGGCTGGTCCGCAGGCGTGCATCCCGACGATCTGGAGCACTGCCTCGCGACATATTCCTCCTCGTTCGATGCCCAGTGCAGCTTCCGCATAGAGTACCGGCTGCGTCGCGCCGACGGCCAGTATCGCTGGATCATCGATCACGGGATTCCGCGCTACCGGGAAGGCGAGTTCACCGGCTATATCGGCTCCTGCATCGACGTCACCGAGCGCAAGCTGATGGAAGACCGGCTGCGCGCCAACGAGGCCCAGCTCAAGGATGCG
>DATJYJ010000569.1:0-9387 GCA_035578025.1 Verrucomicrobiia bacterium | reverse complement strand
TCGGCCAGGGAGCCATCGCCCGCGTTGCTGAGCTGGTAAATCACCTGGCGGAAGTAGTAGGTTCCGTTCAGCTTGTTGTTTCCGGTATTGTCCCAACCGGTGGTTTGAGCGCCGGCCGGGAGGGCGGCCGCGGCGAAAACGAGCAGGAGCGCTCGCGCAGATTTCATCATCACAATGCCCTTTGACGTCATAACGGCGCCTCCCGAGTACGCATCTACCATGAAAACACGCGCCCGCCCCAAAAAGGTGCGGTACTCAAATACCGGCGCCGCCCGTCAGGGGCCCTTGCGGACGGTTCAGCCTGCCGCTCGAGTCCAGTTCCATCCAGATGGCCCTGGCTGCCTCGTCGGGAGGACCCGGCATCGGCTGGTACTCCACCAGGGCAGCCCCGGCGGCACGGCGGACCGTTTCCCGTTCTTGGGGATCGCGCACGGTGAATATCGCGGCCAGCCCGGCTTCCAGGGCGGTCCGGACCGCCTGGCCCAAGCTCTCCGGCAGGTGGATGACGTGAACCGCGTACCCGTGCTCGAACAAGCGCCGCTCCAGCGCCCAAGCCACTTCCGGATCGCCGCCTTCGAGGCAAATCGCGAGTGCGGCGTGGCCGCGGGCAGACTCGCGCTCGGCGGAGGTGACGCGTCCGGTGCGACGCGGCCCCTGATGCGCCTGGAGGATCATCCCGGCACCCAGGGTTTCGTTGGTGATCGGGTCGATCAGGATGAAGCTGCCGGTAGAACGGTTGCGCCGGTACGGATCGAAAAAGAGGGGCCGCTGGACCTCCACGGCCACCACGCCGATTTCGTTCAGGTCCAGTTCGTTGGCGGGCTCGTGCTGCAAGGTATTGACGTCGATGCGGGCGCGGATCTCGCGCACGCGGGCCTGGGCCACCTGGGTCGTGTGCTTGATGAGGTAAGGCCGGTTCGGCGCCAGCGGCTTCTGGTTCATCCACACCAGGCTGGCATCGAAGCGGCGGCCGGCGTGCGGCTGGTTGTGATCATGCACCAGCATGTCGCCGCGGCTGACATCGATTTCGTCTTCCAGGCAGACGGTCACGGACATCGGCGCGAACGCTTCTTCCAGTTCGCCTTCCCACGTAACTATGGATTTCACGCGGCTGGCGCGGCCGCCGGGCAGCACCGCGACCGGGTCGCCGCGGCGAATGACTCCGGAGGCGACCTGGCCGGCGAATCCGCGGAAGTCGAGGTTGGGGCGGATCACGTACTGCACGGGGAAGCGCAGGTCCGCGAGGTTGCGGTCGTGAGCGATGGGAACCGTCTCCAGGTGATCCAGGAGGGACTGGCCGGTGTACCAGGGCGTGCGGCGGCTGGGCTTGACCACGTTGTCGCCATCGAGCGCGGATATCGGGATGAAGGTGACTTCGTCGAGCTCCAGTTGCCGCGCAAAGGCGCTGAACTCGTCGCGGATGGCGGTGAAGACCTCCTCGTCGAAGTCCACCAGGTCCATCTTGTTCACCGCCACTACCAGATGAGGAATCTGCAGCAGGCTGGCGATGAAGGCGTGGCGGCGCGACTGGGGAAGGACGCCGTAGCGCGCGTCGATCAAGACGATGGCGAGATCGGCGGTGGAGGCGCCAGTCGCCATGTTGCGCGTGTACTGCTCGTGGCCGGGCGTGTCGGCGATGATGAACTTGCGCTTCGGGGTGGAGAAATAGCGGTAGGCGACGTCGATGGTGATGCCCTGCTCGCGCTCCGCGCGCAAGCCGTCGGTGACCAGGGAGAGGTCGAGGCCGTTGGTGCCGAGGTTGCGGGTGGCTTTGCGGACGCTGGCGAGCTGATCTTCGTAGACGCCCTTGGAATCGTAGAGCAGGCGGCCGATGAGGGTGCTCTTGCCGTCGTCGACGCTGCCTGCGGTGGTGAAACGCAAGAGGCCGGTGCGGGCGGTGGATTCGAGGAACTCGGTGATGGAGGGCGTGGCGGCGCCGGCAGTCATCAGAAGTAGCCCTCGCGCTTCTTGAGTTCCATGGAGCCTTCCTGGTCGTGATCGATGACGCGGTTTTCGCGTTCGCTGCGCCGGAACCGGATCATCTCTTCGATGATTTTCGGGAGCGTGTCGGCGTCGCTGCGGATCGCGCCCGTGCAGTAGGTGCAGCCCAGCGAGCGCATGCGGCACATCACCATCTGCGGCTGCTCGCCGGGAAGCAGGGGCATGTTGTGCTCGGTGGGAATGAGCGTATCGCCGCGGACTACCATCGGCCGCAATTTGGCGAAATAGAGCGGCACGATGGGGATGTTCTCCAGGTAGATGTAGTGCCAGACGTCGAGCTCGGTCCAATTGGAGAGGGGAAAGACGCGGATGCTCTCGCCCTGTCCGATGCGGCTGTTGAAGAGGTTCCAGAGCTCGGGCCGCTGGTTCTTCGGGTCCCACTGGCCGAAGGAGTCGCGGAAGCTGTAGACGCGCTCCTTGGCGCGCGATTTTTCCTCGTCGCGGCGGGCGCCCCCGAACGCGGCGTCGAAGCGGCCTTCGCTGAGCGCATCCAGCAGGGCGCGGGTCTTGAGCAGGGCACAGCACTTCTGCGTGCCGAGGCGGAACGGGTTGGCGCCGTCGGCGATGGCCGCGCGGTTGGTATGGACGATGAGGCGGGCGCCGATCCGGGCACAGAAACGGTCGCGGAACCCGATCATCTCTTCGAACTTGTAGGTGGTGTCGACGTGCAACAGCGGGAACGGGATCGGGCCCGGATGGAAGGCCTTCTGCGCCAGGCGGACCATGACCGAGGAATCCTTGCCGATGGAGTAGAGCATGACCGGGCGCTCGAATTCGGCCGCGACCTCGCGGATGATGTGGATGCTTTCGGCTTCGAGGGCGCGCAGGTGGGTCAGGGTCCGGTCGGTCATGGGAGATGTGCTACGTTGCTGATTATCTCAAGGATACCAAATCATGCTGAAGTCTATCGGATTAGTCATGATTGTGGCGCTGCCGGCGGTGTGCCAGGACTCCGCGATTTCCGGGGCGCGCATTCGCGAGTACACGCGATACCTTTCGAGCGACCTGCTGGAGGGCCGCGGCGTCGGCGCGCGCGGCGGCCAACTGGCGACGGAGTATATCGCCAATCAGCTTGCCCTGTCCGGCGCCAAGCCTGCCGGCGAGAGCGGGAGCTACTACCAGGCGGTGCCGCTGGTGGGGATCGAGACGGAGGCGGGCTCGACGATGAGCGGCGCGGCGGGAGGCAAGGCCGCGGAATTCAAGCTCGGCGAGGACTTCGTGGGCTCGAGCCAGTTGCAGACGCCGGAGGTCGAATTCACGGCAGACGTGGTGTTCGCGGGGCACGGGATTAGCGCGCCGGAGTATCGCTGGGACGACTACCAAGGCATCGACGTAGCGGGCAAGGTGGTGCTGGTGTTCACCAACGAGCCGCCGTCCACCGACCCGAAGTTTTTCGCGGGACGGGCGCTCACGTATTACGGCCGCTGGACCTACAAGTACGAGGAGGCGCTGCGCCACGGAGCGCTGGCGTGCATCATCATCCACACCACGCCGACGGCGAGCTACGGGTGGGACGTGGTGCAGCATTCCTGGGGTCATGAGACGCCTTTTGTGAAGCTGGAGCCCGGCGGCAAGGCGCTCTCGTTCCAGGGATGGATGTCGCACGAAGCGGGAGAGAAGCTGCTCGGGCTGGCCGGCAAACACGCGGACGAGCTGCTGGCGGCGAGCGACAAGCCGGGGTTCAAGGCCGTGGATCTCGGGGTGCGGATGAGGATGCGGGTGGAATCGAAGATCCGGCCGATCGAGTCGCGCAACGTGGCGGCGGCGGTTGCCGGCAGCGATCCGAAGCTCAAAGAAGAGTACGTGCTGTTCACCGCGCACTGGGACCATTTCGGCATCGGGGAGCCGGTGAACGGGGACGCGATCTACAACGGCGCGATCGACAACGCCACCGGCTGCGCCATCGTGCTGGAGCTGGCGCGAGTATGGGCGAGCCTGCCGCAGAAGCCGCGCCGGAGCGCGCTCTTCCTGTTCGTGACGGCGGAAGAGGCGGGGCTCAAGGGGAGCGAGTATTACGGCGCGCATCCGCTAGTGCCGCTGGCGCGCACGGCGATCGACCTGAACTACGACGCGCTGTATCCGTTCGGGCGCGCCGCCGACGTGGTGATCACGGGCGCCGAGCGCACGACCGTGTATCCGCTGGCGCAGCAGATCGCGAAACGACTGAACCTGGCCATCGCCGAGGACGCGCAGCCGGAGGCCGGCCATTATTTCCGCTCGGACCATTTTTCGCTGTCGAAGGCCGGAGTGCCGGCTTTCAGTATCGGCCACGCCACGGAATTCGCGGGCAAGCCGGCGGGCTTCGGCCAGCAGGCCTACCAGGAGTACAACAGCGGGCACTATCACCGGCCGTCGGACGAGTTTCAGGAGACGTGGGACTTCACGGCACTGGCGCAGGCGGCGGAGTACGGGTTGCTGTTGGGCAAAGACATCGCCAACCAGGAGAGGCTGCCGGATTGGAAGGCCGGGGAGCCGTTTCACCGCTGACGCTTCAGGCCAGGCCGGGAACCTGCCCCACGGTGTGATACGCTCTCAGAACGGAGGCACCACTTTGAGATTGAAAGTTCTCACTTTGGCCATCGCGGCGCTGGCCGCGTTTTCGTTGACGGGACAGGAAGCCAAAAAGGCTCCGATGAAGAGCGCGATCCTTCATCCGGAGATGACGCCGGGAGCGGGCACCTGGGACAAGCCGATGGCAACCATCGGCACCAAGCCGGCGCAGCCATGGACCGCGACCACCGTGGCGGCAGGCGTGGACAATAAGCCGCAGCCCGGCAGGCCGATCACCGTGGTCGGCGAGGTGGTCGATTTTTCCTGTTATTTGCAGCTTGGCAAACACGGCGATAAGCACCGCTCGTGCGGGCAGAAGTGCATTGCCAACAATCAGCCGGGCGGATTGCTCACGCAGACCGGCGCGCTCTACATGCTGATGCCGGAAGAGCACGACCCGCGGCGCGACGGCGGGGTGGACGCCAAAGCTTCGCTGTCGGATCATATGGGTCATATCGTCGAGGTCAATGGGACCGAGGCGAGCGTGGGCGGCTACCGTGCGATCTACGTGCAGGGCCTGACGAAGTAGCGGGAATCGCCGGGTGGGGAAGGAGTGGGGAAGGCCGGCGGCAGATCAGGCCGCCGGAGCAGCTTTCCCCGGTAGGTTTGACTACGGGTAGCGGACGACCGTGTAGTTCTTGAGAGTGACGGTGTCTCCCGCCTGGGCCACCATCGCCTGAAAATCGAGCGTGAGCCCGGCGGTGAAGTCGTCCGCCGCCGATCCGACTCCCGTGCCGAGAGGCAGAACGGTGCCCCACGACTGGTGGCTCAACTGCGCGCTGGATGCTCCAAGCGCGCCCTCGGCGCGAACCGTGGCGAAGACGTCGGCCGCCGCGGCGTCGCGATGCAGGACGGTGGTTGTGCCCCAATGGAGCTCGAAGCTGAAACCGCCGGCCGAGTTTCCGTGGGCCAGGTCGAAATGGATTTCGATCCGGTTGCCGCCCATCAGGTAGCCTGCGGGAATGATGCAAGTGCCCAGGCTGGCCAGCGTGGTCGAATTGGTGGCGGAGCCGGTTCCGCTGCACACCACGTCGGGATTCGGGAACAACTGCGGGGTGCCGGTAGAACCAGTGCCGTTCAGGCGATAACTGGCGAGCAGTGTGTCACCGGGCTGCGGCAGCGCGGCCGCAAGGAACTGCACGGTGTTATTCGAGAGCGTGTAGTCCTGGCCGGCTTCGAGCAGGATGCCGTTGCGGTACAGAGCCAGGCTGCCGGCGGGGTTGGGAACGCCGGAAAGAGTGAACGTGGTGTTGGAGCCATCGACCAGGCCGGTAAGCGAGTCATTGTCCACAAACGATGGTGTCGTGCCGCCGCACGGCCCCGAAGAGCCGTCGACGCGGACGCAGTCGGTGGGGGTCCCGGCGACGCTCTCCAACGCGCCGGTGGCGTTGACCAACGCCACGCGCCCGGCGGCGTAGGCCGGCCCCTTCAAGGGACGGGCGCCGAGATCGCTGATCAACCCGACGATGTCGGACTCGTTTACGGTTGTAGAAGTGGTATCGGCGCTGACCGCGGCGGAATTGGCCACGCGGACATCGCGCACCCGCAAGGGCTGCGTGCTCGATGGCACGGCCCAGGTTTCACCGAACTGGATCTTGCCGTCACTCGAGTAGTTGACCGAATAGAACGATTGCGGCGTGGCCGTGGTTGTGGGCACCAACTGGACCCAGAGGTTCCCATCCACGACGGTAACGGTCGTGGTTTGCTGGGCGACCGCCGAGCGGTCGATCGCCTCGAAGCTGGTCCAACTGATGGTCAGGGTTCCGTTGAAGCGAGTGCCGTCGGCTTTGTACAGAGTGTCCTGAATGGTGGTGAGCGGCGGGAGGGCGAATGCCGAAGTCGCCAGCAAGCCGGCCGCAATGAGCGAACGCGAAATCATCATACCTCCTGAAAGCAAAAAGCGCGGCCGGCTGGCCGCGCTCACGGGTGGAAGCTACCTCCCGAGATCAGTCTAGCGTGGCGGGCTGAACGGGCAGGGAAATACGGAGGCTGTCACGGAGGAGTTAAAGTCCACAAATTCAGCGGATTAGGGCTGACTTTGATTTTTTGGAATTGGCTGTGACTGTCACGCCGCGGCTACTTGACCCAGCGCCAGTCGGCGCCGTCCGAGACCTTTTCCGGGTTCTTGAGCACCAACAGCAGGGTCGGTTGGGCGCCGAAGCATTGACGGTAGATCAGGGCCGAGGCCGAGCCTGCCTTGGCGGAATAGACTTCCATGTCCCATTGTGCCGGGACGTTGTCCAGCTTGAGGACGCCGTTGCGAAACCGGGCGGTTATCTCACGCAGGCTGCCGCCGGAAAATGTAGCTCCGTTGGGCCCGGCGCCGATCTGATAGCTGGCGGCGTGTTCCGGGTTCACGTTCATGTCGGCCGCGACCTGGAATCCACTGGCGATCGGCGTCATGGAACCGGCGCGGACGATCTTGAACTGCACCGAGCAGGAGGTGCGCGACGCCGGCGGCATGATGGCGTCGGCCATGCCGTCGCTCTGCGATGCCGGAGGCGGGGGTGCGGGAGCCTGGCCGCACGCGGCGGGCATCGTGAAGAGCGACGCCGCAGGCCGGGCCAGGGTGAGCTGTTTGGTCTCCATGATGGTCCGCGTGGGGCTGCCCTTCTGCGTCATTTCCAGCTTGACGATCAGGCCGTATTTGGGGTCCAGCCAGACCTTGGCAGTGAGCGCGCCCGCGGGGCCGGCACTCTCGTAGACCTTGGCGGCGAATCCGTTGATGGTCTCGCTCCCGAGTTCCCTGGGATGCTGCGAATTCATTTCGGCGGTCATTCCGGCGGACGTAGCGAAGGGATCGCCCCAATCGCCGCCGAACGTTCCGCGGCTGCACGATCCGCTCGGATTCGCGGGGTCCCAGGAGTAAGTCTGGTGCGTCTGGAGGTCATAGAACGTGTGAGTGTGGCCTCCGGAATAGGATTGGTCGACTACCGCCTTGTTGCCGTCGCGGTGGACCTGCATAGTCACCGCCGGGCCCATCATCGAGTTGACAACGGTCGCGGAGTAAGCGGTGGGGGCGGGAGCATATTGGGCAACCAGAGCCGGAGCGGCACAGAGGGTGGCGCAAAGTGTTTTTTTCATAGTGGTGAGGGTAGCAATCACGACGGGACTCCTCTCAATACTGCCGCCTCGGTGCGGTCACGGCGAGCGGGCGCTTCATTCCATTGTCGATGTTGCCGGGAGTTCCGGCGCGGTGCAAGATGCCGGAAGTTAATCAGAAACTGTAACGCAGGGTCAGCAGCGCGTGGGAATTGCGGTTGTACTGGCCGATGAAGTCGGACGGGTTGCCGCGAATCAGCGCGAAACCGGCGGTGGCGCGCCAGTGCTGCCCGAAGGCCTGCGAGTATACGGCGCGCAGCCACTCGCCCTGCCCGTTCTGGTGGATGACGGCCTCGAACGTCACCGAGCGGTTGGTGTCGATGGTGTAGGAAGCGTGCGCCACGATGGACCGCGTGAAGCCGCGGATGGGCGAATACCCAACAGTGCTGCGATGGTCGGTGACGGCCTGGCCGGCGTACCCGGCGACGAAGCTCCATTCGCCGGCCTGGCGCTCGAGCTGAAGCACGTAGAGCACGTACTCGTCGGATTGCGGGTTGGTGGAGGTGAAGTACGCCGCCTCGCTCTTTACCGTGACGGGGCCGAGCGGGACGGCGGCATCCGCGCCGTACATGCGGAGCTGCGGGTAGAATCGCTGGAGCGCGAAGGCGGGCGTGAGGCGGAACAGCGGGAGGTGGTCGAAGCCGTTGTAGAAGGAGAAGCTGTATTCGGCGACGCTGCCGTTGTGGTTCCAGCGCGCGCCGTACTGCGGGGCACCGGGGAAATCGGGCGGCGCTTCCGGGATGGGAATGGGAATCGGAACGCCCCAGCGCTGGTTGAGCAGCGGAATGCGGCTGGGGGTGAGTCGCGGCTCGAAGACCAGGTCGATGGTGTCGGATTGCGTGCCGTAGGTGAGGCGCGCGGCGGTGATGGGCAGGAAATCGCTCTCGACCACGTTGAGGAAGTCGGCGGGGGCGAAGCGGTCGGTGGGCGTGAGGGCGTCGGCCTTGCCCCAGCGGATGAGCTGCTTGCCGGCTTCGACGGTGAGCTTGCCGTGGCTGTAGGTCGCGCTGAGACTGCGCACGGCGAGTAGCTGCCGGCGGCGGGTGCGGTCGAACCAGGAGAAGTCGAGGCTGCGGCCGGTCTGCTGGTGGGTGTCGAAGCGGGCGTCGATGCCGGCGGCGAAGCGCAGGTCGGTGAGCTTGAAGAAGGCTTCGTAACGGAAGAGCGACTCGCCGACGGCCTCGCCGGAATCGTTGGGCGCGGTTTGAGGGTAGAAGACGCCGGTGGTTTCGAGGAAGCCGCGTTGCGTGAAGGATTGGGCGGGGGCGAAGTGGGCAAGTGCCGCGAAGACCAGGACAGGCTGAAGCCTGTCCCACGAGGGGGGCTTCATTGCTCGCGCCGGAGGGCTTGCACCGTGAACTCCTCGTCTTTCAGCGGCACGTTGTACTCGAGCTTCTGCATGCGCAGGATGGTGCGGCTCTTGCGGCGGAGGTCGGTCATCTCGAGCGTGCGCGCGGTCCAGATGCCCTGCACGTCCTGGATGTCGGTGGCGTGCAGCCGGCGGACGAGTTGGTCCTTGATGAAGTTCTCGTATTGCGCGGCCACGTAGTGATCTTTGCGGATCCACAAATGGGAGAGCGTGTACTGGCTGGTTTTGGTCTGGCGCGGGCGGGCCTCGATGCGCCAGCACGCGGCGCCGTCGATGGGGTCCTCGCCGAGCAGGCGGAACTCGTATTGATCCACGTCGCGCTCTTCGAGATCTTCGAAGCTGAAATCGGTGCCGAAGAAGCGCGT
>DATJYJ010000568.1:0-10980 GCA_035578025.1 Verrucomicrobiia bacterium | reverse complement strand
GCGAAATCCGCCGGCACGAAGTACAGCTTCACGTCGAGATCGAAGGCTACCGCCGGGAGGCAGGGTACGAAAGGCGCCGGCGCGCGCACATCCCGGTAGCGCCGGCCCAAGAGCGGCTGGCCGACCCGAAGCGCCTGGTCGAGACCGGCTACACCGAAGTGCTGGCCGCCGGCGAGGCCGGCCGCTGCCTGGACTGCGGTGTCAACACCATCTTCGACGGAGAGAAGTGCATTCTCTGCGGCGGATGCGTGGATGTCTGTCCTACCCTTTGCCTGAAACTGGTGGCCTTGAAGAACCTGGAGCCTTCGCCCGAGATCGACGCGCTGCTGGCCGCGAGCAGTGCGGGTCCCGGGGACTCTGCCATTCTCAAGGACGAAGACCGCTGTATCCGCTGCGCCCTGTGCGCGCAGCGCTGCCCGACCCACGCCATCACCATGGAGCGATTCCTGTTCCGCCAGGAGTGGACCTATGCATGATTCTCCCAAACGCCGCGATTTTCTGGGACTGGCTGCGATATGGAGCGCGGTGATCGCCATGGGGACCGCGCTCGCCGGCGTGATGCGTCTGCCCAAACCCGCGGTGCAGCCCGGCCCGTTGCGCGTCTTCAAGCTCGGCGACCCCGGTCAATTCGCCGTGGGTTCGGCGACCCGCATCGAAGCCGGCAATTTCTTCCTGTTCCGCGAAGAGCAGGGCTTCCACGCCATCTCGTCGGTTTGCACACACCTGGGATGCATCGTCGCCCATAACGAGGGCGAAGGGTTCGCCTGCCCATGCCACGGATCACGTTTTTCCACCGACGGCTCGGTGGTCGGAGGGCCGGCGCCTGCGGCGCTGCCATGGCTCGAAATTGCGCTCTCGCCGGACGGCCAGTTGCAGGTGAACGCCGAATCGCCGGTACCGAAAGGGACCCGCTTCCGGGTGTAACAGTATGACGCCCATTCAGGAATTTCTGGAAAACCTCAAGCAGACGCCGCAGCACCTGCGCGAATCCGCGATGCGCACCGGCAAGGCGCCCGAGACGGATCGCGAACGGTCGCAGAGCACCTTCCACAATCTCTTTCTCCATCTGCAAAGCGTGCGCACGGACCGCCGGTCGCTGCGCTTCGCCTACACCTTCGGCCTCGGCCTGATCCTCACCGCCTCTTTCGTGGTCCTCACTATCACCGGAATTCTGCTGATGGTCTACTACAAACCCGGTGTGGAGCTGGCGTATCACTCGGTGAAAGATATTCACTTCGTTGTGCCCGCGGGCCGCTTCATCCGGAACATCCACCGGTGGAGCGCCCACCTGATGGTGCTGGCGGTGTTCCTGCACATGGCGCGCGTCTTTTATACGGGATCCTATAAGCGGCCTCGCGAATTCAACTGGCTGATCGGGCTCGTGCTGCTGGTGCTGACCCTGGGGCTCAGCTTCACCGGCTACCTTCTGCCCTGGGATCAGTTGGCCTATTGGGCGGTCACCATCGGCGCGAACATCGCAAACTCGCCACGCGAAGTGACCGACGCCATCGGCGTCACCGCCTGGTTCGATCCCGGCCGATTCCAGAAACAACTGCTGCTGGGCGCGAACTACGTCGGCCAGGAATCTCTCATCCGCTTCTACGTACTCCACGTCGCCCTGCTGCCCATGGCGATTACGGCCTTCATGGGGCTGCATTTCTGGCGGGTACGCAAGGATGGCGGCCTTTCCCGCGATGAATCGCTACCCGCGCCTCCCGCGCGCATCGGCGGCCGCGACGTGGAGGTGTTCGCCCCTACCAAGACCTACGGCCTCATGGCGGTGGTCCGCGGCCGCACACCCGTGGTCGGGAGGGCGCCGGAAGGATCGGTGCCGAGTTGGCCCAACCTGCTGTGGGCCGAGATCGCGGCATTCATGTTCACGGTCGCGGTTACCCTGGTGCTGAGCTACTTTTTCGATGCGCCGCTGAAGGAGATGGCCAACCCGGCGATCCCGGAGAATCCGGCGAAGGCGCCATGGTACTTTCTAGGACTGCAGGAGCTGGTTTCGTACTCCGCGTTCATGGGCGGCGTGGGTATCCCGAGCGTGGTGTTGCTCGGGCTTGGACTGATTCCTTACCTCGACCGCGATCCCAGCGGCGTGGGAATCTGGTTCGGCGGTCCCGCCGGGCGGCGCACGTTCTGGCAGTCGGCGGGGTACGGGCTTGTCAGTGTTCTGGCGCTGCTGGCGGTCACCGTGAACTACGGGTGGCTGCGCACGTGGTTTCCCACCATCCCGCAGATCGCGATCATCATCTTCAACCCGGCCACCGTGATCGTGGCGTTGTATGCCGCGTGGTCGCTGTGGGTCTTGAGGCGAACCAGCAGCATCCGCATGTCCGCGATCGCGTTGTTCACCTGCTTTCTGGCGGGTTTCATCGTTTTGACCGCGATGGGTTCCATCTTCCGGGGACCGAACTGGCATTTCTACTGGTGGCCCAGCCAGTGGCCCGTGCATTAGGAGACATGATGTCAGGCGATCCATCCCGTCCCTTCAAGTGGATTACGGCCGTGTGCTCGGTCGTGACCATCGGGTTCCTGGCCGCAGCGGCGGTGCGCGAGAACATCTCCGCGGACTGGCGCGGATACCAGGTAGGGTTCCGAGGCATTCTGGAGGCGAAGGCCACCGGCGACGCCGCGCGCGCGACCGCGCGCAATCTTCCGATCGAGATCCGGCAGATAGTGGTACCCGCGCTGCACACGGTAGACCGGTGTGTGTCCTGCCATCTGGGGATCGACGACCCTCGCATGACGGACCAGCCCAATCCCCACCGGACGCATCCCAGGAAGCTGCTTGCCATTCATCGCGTGGAGAAGTTCGGGTGCACGGTCTGCCACCAGGGACAGGGCGCGGCTCTGAACTTCCAGGAAGCCAAGGCGGAGGAATATTTCTGGGACTACCCCCTGCTGCCAGCTAAGTACACCGAGGCCACCTGCGGGTCGTGCCACGATCCCCGCGCGCTGCCCGCTGGTTCGGCGGACAAGCTGGTGCTCGGGATGAAACTGTTCGAGCAGAAGGGCTGCAACGGATGCCACAAACTCAACGGCAAGGGTGGGCCGCTTGGCCCCGCGCTCGATAATGAAGGATTCAAGACCAAGCACGAGCTGGTCCGCGCCAGCCTCAAGGGGTCGCAGACCAATTGGAATTGGTTCGCGGAGCACTTTCGCGATCCATCGGGCATTGTAGCCGGGAGCCTGATGCCCATGCCCGCGCTCTCCCAGCCGCAGGTAGAGGCGCTGACAGTTTTCATGCTCTCCCTGCGCCAGCGCGATTTTCCGGCGGAGTACCTGGCGCCGGACAAGATCGACGAGCAGTATGCGCGCCTGCATCCGCCCGCTCCGGACGGCGCCGCCATTTACCACCGCTACTGCGCGGCCTGCCACGATACCGGACTCCACACCCGGTGGGACAAGAAGTTCGCGCGCTTTGTGCCGGGAATCCGCAATGCGGCCTTCGTCCGAACGGAGGACGACGAATGCCTGGCGGAGAACATCCGCGAGGGCCGTCCGGGAACGCGGATGCCGGGTTGGGGCCCGAAGGCGGGAGGTTTGAGTGAAGCTGAAGTTGCCGCCCTGGTGGCATACCTTCGGACGTCGGCGCCGGCGATCGCACTGCCCGCTGCCCCGCCGCGCGGAGATGCCGCTCGCGGCGGGGCGCTGTTCGCACAGGAATGCGCCGGCTGTCATGGGATGGACGGCAAAGGACTGATCGCGCCAGCGCTGGCGAACCCGGTATTCCAACAGGCGGCCACCGACGCCTTTCTCGCGCAGACCATTCGCGCGGGCCGTGAAAACACGCCTATGCCGGCATTCGGCCGGGCAGGCTTCAGCGAAGGGCAAATCGGCGACCTGCTCGCGTACATACGGAAATGGCAGCCGCCAGTCCGTAACGCGGCCCTCCCGGGCCGCCATGCGACCCAGGAGGGTCGCGTTACACCATGAAGAACCGACGCGACTTTCTCAAGCTCGGAGCACTGGCGGCGTTGGGGGCGTCCATCCCAGGCTGCCGCAAGGCTGAAAAACCGCAGTTCGAGGCCTTCACCGGCCCGCTCGATCCGCTGCGGGCTTACCCGTACCGGGGGTGGGAGGACCTTTACCGCAAGCAGTGGACCTGGGACAAGGTGGTCCGCTCCACGCATTCCGCCAATTGCACCGGGTCCTGCAGTTGGAATGTCTACGTGCGTAACGGCGTGATGATTCGCGAGGAGCAGGCTGCCGACTATCCACGGATCTCCGCGGATCTTCCCGACTACAATCCGCGCGGCTGCCAGAAAGGAGCGTGCTTCACCGAGTATGTGTACGGGCCTCAACGGCTGCGCTCGCCGCTCATCCGGGCCGGCGAACGGGGTGAAGGCAAGTGGCGCAAGGCCACGTGGGACGAAGCGCTGACTCTGGTCGCCGGCAAATTGCTCGACAACATCTACCAGTACGGCCCGGACACCAATACCTACTTCAGCGTGATTCCCGCCATGAGTCCGGTCTCTTTTTGCGCCGGCTCGCGTTTCGCGCACTACACCGGCGGCGTCTTCTGCTCCTTCTACGACTGGTATTGCGACCTGCCGCCGGGCGAGCCGCTCACCTGGGGAGTGCAGACCGAATCGTGCGAAACCGCCGATTGGTTCAACTCCAAGTACATCGTGCTCTGGGGCAGCAATATCTCACAGACGCGCATTCCAGACGCCCACTTCGCCTGGGAAGCGCGCTACAACGGGGCCAAGGTTGTCGGCATCTCGCCGGATTTCAACTCGTCGATGATCCACACGGACCTGTTCCTCCCGATCCAACCCGGCACCGATGCCGCGCTGGCGTTGGGCGTCGCCAGGTACATCGTGGACAACAATCTCTACGACGCAGCCTACGTCAAGGAACAGACCGACCTGCCCTTGCTGGTGGACAAGCGGACCAATCGTTTCGTCCGTCCCGAGGGAGCAGCCGACCGTTTCTTCTTCCATGACGCCAGGAGTGGCCAGCGCCGCGAAGCGCCGGGCGCAATGGGGTCGAAGGAGAAGACCATCGCCCTGAACGGCGCCGAGCCCGACCTGCACTACTCCGATGGCGACGTGAGTACCGTTTTCGAGCTGATGAAGGAGAAGCTTGCCCCCTACACGCTGGAATCGGTCGCACAGACGACGGGGCTGGCGCTCAGCGACATCCGGCAGTTCGCTCACGAGTTCGCCACGCGAAAGCCGGCCATGATCATCCACGGTGCCGGGCTCAATCACTGGTTCCACAACGACCTGATCAACCGCTCCCTGATCCTCCTGGTGGCGCTAACAGGGAACACCGGCAGGAACGGAGGCGGCTTCAATCACTACGTGGGCCAGGAGCGCGTCTGGCCGGAGCGCGGCTTCCGCGCATACGCGTTTCCCGAAGGCGTCAAGACGCAGCGCATGCAGAACATGACGCTCTGGACGTACATCCATTCGTCCAACAAGGACCCGCATCTCTACAACGGCAAGCCCATCGAGCACTACATCGAGGAGAGCGTGAAGAACGGATGGATGCCCCTCTATCCGAAGAAGCGGGAGCAGAAACCGCGCGCGCTGATCGTGTGGCGCGCGAACTATCTGAACCAGGCCAAGGGCAACGAATACATCCTGAAGTCGCTCTGGAAAGACCTGGACCTGATCGTCGATCTCAACTACCGGATGGACACCACGGCATTGCACTCGGACGTCGTGCTGCCCGCGGCGAGTTACTACGAAAAGTCCGATATCAATACCACCGACTGCCACAGCTTCGTTCACCCGTTCAACAAGGTTCTGGACCCGCTCTACGATTCCAAGCCCGATTGGGAGATTTTCCGCGACCTGGCGAAGAAGATGTCCCAGCTTGCCGCCGAGCGGCATCTGGCGCCATATCACGATCAGCAGTTCGACTGGCATCGCGATTACACCAAGACCTACGACTCCTGGAGCGCCAACGGAAAATTCCAGCGGCCGGAAGACGGCGCCAACTTCATTCTCGATGGATCGCCCGAGACCAAAGGAATGACGTTCGAACAACTGAGCCAGCATCCGCAGCGCTTCAAGAAGATCGACGAAGAGGCCTGGAACAGTGAGATCAGGGAAGGGCAGGCATACACGCCCTTCCAGCACCAGGTAGAAAATAAGCGGCCATGGCGAACGCTCACCGGACGCCAGCAGTTCTACCTGGATCACCCCTGGTTCATCGAGTTCGGCGAGCAGCTTCCCGTATACAAAGAGCCGCTGTCCGACAGCGCAAAATACCCGTTCTTCTGGAACACCCCGCACGGCCGGTGGTCCATCCATTCCACGTGGCGCGACGCGCGCTACCAATTGCGCCTGCAACGCGGCATCCCCATCTGCTACATGCACCCGGAGGATGCCAAGGTGCGCAATATCCAGGACAACGACTGGGTCAAGGTGTTCAACGAGAACGGCAGCTTCGTCAGCAAGGTGCAGATCCTGCCGGGCGAAAAGCGGAAGCGCCTGACCATGTATCACGGCTGGGAGCGTTACCTGGGCTTCCTCCAGGGCGGTTGGCAATCGCCCACGGTGATCAAGATCAAGCCCACGCAGCTCGTCGGCGGCTACGGGCACGTCAACTTCCGGCTGAATTACTGGGGTCCGACCGGCAACAATCGCGACGTGCGCGTGGACATCGTCAAATACACGCCCACCGCGGCCGACCTGAGGGCCATCCGCAGAACCGGGAAAGGGCAGGCATAGCCATGTCTCAACATCAAATTTCCATGGTGCTGGACCTGAACAAGTGCCTGGGCTGCCAGACCTGCACCATGGCCTGTAAGAAGCTGTGGACCGATGGCGACGGCATGGACTACATGTACTGGAACAATGTCGAGACCCGTCCCGGCCAGGGGTATCCGCGGAATTGGGACAAAATCGGCGGGGGCTTCGAGGATGGCAAACTGCGCCCCTCCGAATTGCCGAGTAAGGAAGACTACGGCCAGACCTTCGAATACAACTACGCCGAGCGTCTCTTTCAAGGCGGTCTGCAAGCCATGCCGCAGGAGGAGACGCGCAACACGCCGAACTGGGACGAAGACGTGGGTGCGCTGATGCTCGGCGAGAACTACTACTTCTATCTGCCCCGTCTATGTAATCACTGCACCAATCCGGCGTGCCTGGAGGCCTGCCCGCGCAAGGCCATCTACAAGCGCGAAGAAGACGGCATCGTGCTGGTCGACCAGGAGCGCTGCGAGGGTTACCGCTACTGCATGAAGGCCTGCCCGTACAAGAAGATCTACTTCAACGAACTTCTCGGCAAAGCTCAGAAGTGCATTTTTTGCTATCCGCGCATCGAAAAGGGCGAGGTGAACGCCTGCGCGAGGCAATGCCCCGGCCGCCTCCGCTTTGTCGGCTTCCTTGATGACCCATCGTCCGCCGTTCACAAATTAGTCCATGTCCACAAGGTGGCGCTGGGGCTGTTTCCCGAGAAAGGCACGGAGCCGAACGTATTCTACGTGCCTCCGTTCAACCCGCCGCGAAGCGGCAACTACGGCAAGAGCGTGCTGGACGATCCGCGCATGCCGATGGACTATTTGAAATACCTCTTCGGCGACGAGGTAGTGGACGTAATCCGCCGCCTGGAGGCCGAGTTGCGCCATGCCCAGAACGGTGGGACCAGCGACGTGCTGCAACTGCTGATCGGGCGCGACGAGCACGTCCGCTATCAGATCCCCCGACACGAGACTTTGGTACAGATTCAGGGAGCGCACAAAGTATGAGAAGCGTCATCGGTCTACTCATCTGCTGCGCGCCGGCTTGGGCGCAGAACCTGCTCGATCCGACATCCGCCGAATGGAGATCGGCCGCGACCATGATCCTGGCGTTGCATCGCACGCCGCCTCTCTACTCTACGGACGCCCCGGCATCGAACGAGGTGCAATCGGTTCAGGCGCAGGTGCTCCATAGCGCGGCAGGCAACTTCGTCAGGCTGGAATGGGCCGACAAAACCCACGACACCGCAGACCTGCCGAAGGCCGAGCGCTCCTGGCAAGGCGACCACCTGGTGGCACAATCGGCGGCGACCGACCGGTTTTCCGATGCCTGCGCCGTCATGATCCCCGCCCGGCCCACCGCCGGCGATCTGAACCCCTCACTTCAAATGGGCGATCCCGAGCATCCCGTCCAGATCTTCTTCTGGGATTCTACGCGCGGCGCGGCCGTGATGGAGGCGAGCGGACGGGAGACGACCAAACGAACCGGACAGTCCTTTCCCGCGCAGTCCCGGTATGTCGCAGGCAAGTGGGTGGTGACTTTGCAGGTTCCCGGACTGAAAGCCGGCACGCCCTTCGCGGTGGCCATCTGGAACGGTTCGCAGCAGGATCGCGACGGCAGAAAGTACTTCAGCATATGGTATCGGGCGCAATAAACACGTGGGCAGTCTTCCGGTTCGCGCTGGGCTATCCCGATGAGCGCCATCTCGGGCCCCTGGCCGAACTCTGCGAGAACGCACCCTCTGCGCTCGAAGAACTGCGCTCGCTCTATATCGGCCTTTTCGAAGCCGGACTGCCCCAGCCGCGATGTCCGCTCCTGGAAAGCGCCTGGCTGTTGAATCGCCCGGCCGGCGAAGTAGTGCTCGAAAACAAGCTTTACTACCAGAACTTCGGCCTGGAGATCGACGGCCGTGCCGCGCCCGACCACCTGCTCACGCAGTTGGAATTCCTGGCCTGGCTGGACCATTGCGAAGCGGCCGGCAACCGGGACTTGCAATCCCTGCGGCGCGCGCGCGAGGATTTCCTGGAACGGCATTTGTCGCACTGGGTGGGTAACCTGGCTCATCTCGCGGAGAGCGCGGGCGGAGGTTGCTATGCGCAACTCCTGGAAGCCCTGGCCAGAGAAGTGGAGTCCGGCCTCAGAACTTGAAGGTCAATTCGAGAAATCCGAAATTGGCGCGTGGGCCGGCGGGATAGATTGACTGCACGACCAGCTTCCCGGCCGCGTGCGCATAATACGTGCCCATGGCCACGTGGCTATTGACGCTGAGGTCCGCGCTGACGTCGTAGAGGGTCGCCAATCCGGATTGTCCATTGGACGCTCGCCCGGTATAGCCGAACGTCCATGGTTGGTAGGCTCCTCCTCCCGAGTACCAGAGGTCGTTGCGATTGGCCAGCCGGAGAGAGTGGATGTCGGAGCGGATGGTTACTACCTTCGATGGCCGGAGCAAGAGTTCGCCGAACACATCCCGGTTGTTCATCATGTTGAAGAACGGGAAGCGTGCATAGACTCGGGGCGTCGGCAGCACCTGGAAAAACGTGCCATGGGTCGTGTCGGCACCGTTTTTGTCGCCGGAACCGTAGTCGTATCCGGCGCGAAGCCACGGCCTCCATTGCGGCAGCATTCGCGGCTGCCAGCCGGCTTCCGCCGCGATCGCTCCCGCGCGGTGATTCAGGTTGCCCCAGGAACCGGTCTGCAGCGCGATCCAGCCGAGCATGTCGAACTGCCCCATGGCCGTTTGCAGCGCGTGAAGGTAGTGGCCCCCGAATGTGCCGATGTTGATGTGGGCGGTATCGGCGGTCCGGACGGCGGTGGGCCGGTTATCCGTCTTCAGCACTCCATCGCGCAGGTCCTGATAGCCGAGGCCGAAGATTCGCCACTCGCCGGCGCTTTGCGTTCCTCCCACCTGGCCGGTCAAGGCTCCGTAGAAGACGTTGATGTTGAGTTCGCCCCATCCATCCACCTGGAAGACACCCCGCGTCGGCCGGCCGCCGAACAAGGTCAGGTTGAGCTTCCGCCCATTCCGCACGTAGTGCACGCCGTCGAAACTGCGGCCCACGTCGCTAAATCCGAAGTTTCCGATCAGCCGGTGCGCGATCCGGTCGCGCTTGAGCGCGGCCAGGGTACTCTCCTTCGGCGCAACCTCGGCGCCGTCGATCAGTTCGAACCGGCCCAGCCGGAGGGATTGTCCTTCAACTCCAGCCAGCTTTTTGAACCGAAGGAATCCTTGCTTGGGAAACGCCATGCCCACGTTGGTCTCGCGCTGATTCGCGGCGAAATAGCTTGCACCGAAGCCCAATTGGCCTTGAGCCCCGGGAGCGATGGCGTCGTCCGGCAACCCCAGCAGAAAAGGGACCGCCAATTCGAACTGCCAGTCGAAGGCTTTGGTGGTCTGCGACAGGCTGAAACGGGCAATCGAACCGGGAAAGGTGTAATCGTTATTGGCGTTCCCCTGAAACCAGTCCCACGCTTCGACCCGTGTGCGCAAGGAACCTGCGACTTCGACATCGCCGATCCTGACCGGCGGAGAGGAAGCGGACTGCGCGAACGCGCCCGGGATGCAATTCCCAAGCAGGAAAAAAGCCAGCGCGGCTCTCATGGTCGTGCTGCTTACTTGCTAACCGGCGCCGCGCTCCCGGGTTTCCGCTTCTTGCGCCCGAAATGATGCAAACCGGGCAGTGCCCGAATTGTCTGGTCGGTGATCTGCTGACGTACGCGGAAATCCTCACTCTCGTTCAGACGCGAGCCCATCGGAACTGCTTGCATTGCGGTACGGCGACCCCGGCGAGGCACTACGGCATCCTTACTGGGCATTTCAGCCTCCCTCTTCACGTTGATGCTAAGGCCGGGCGGTGTCATGGTGCTGTGACTTCAGTCACGCGACGAGATTCGTCCCTCATGATGTACAATCGGCGTTCATGCGCACCCTGGTCCGCCTCGCTCAGGCCGCCCTCATCCTCGCCGCTCCGCTGTTCCCCCAGGGCGGCGGAGGCGTTCAGTTCCGCGATTACAAGGCGCCGGCTCCCACTTTCAAGCCGCGCTCCTCCTGCGCCGGGCTGGTAGCCCTGACCGGGTACGAGTTTTCCGTCTATTCGGCTCGCATCGTCCCCGTCTCCGACAACGCGCCCGAACACTGCCGCGCCGGCCTGCTCGTCCAGCCCGACATCAATATCGAAGTCAACCTGCCGACGCTCTGGAACGGCCGCCTCTACATGTTCGGCAACGGCGGTTTTGCCGGCGAGTCCTTCGAAGCCGCCGGCCGCGCCGCGAACCGGGCTCG
>DATJYJ010000567.1:0-23378 GCA_035578025.1 Verrucomicrobiia bacterium | reverse complement strand
AATCCGGTTCCCGGCCTGGGTCACTTCAGCCAAGCGGTACCGGGTCACTCCTGCGCAGCGCCGAAGATTTCGGGAAGACCTAATACTTCCGGTGCAGCGTAACGAGGTTAAGCAGACCGTCAAGAGCGCATTCGCAACCTTCGTGGCTGGTCTCTCAGATGTGGACGAAAGCACTTACTTCAAGGAGGCTCTGGACTGCGCTGACAGCGGGTTCCTTAGGGCCGCCGCTGTCATGGGCTGGTCTGCCGCAATTGACCGGATACATCGTAAGGTCGAGCAATTAGGATTTGCAGCGTTCAACACGGTTTCCGCCCAGATGGCGGCCCAGACGAAGGGTCGTTTCAAGCACTTCAACCAAAAACAGTCTGTCGCGAGTCTAAGCGAACTCCGTGAAACGTTCGATACCGTTGTCCTCTGGATTATCGAGGGCATGAACCTGATTGACGTAAACCAGCATATGCGGCTGAGGAGTTGTTTCGAAATGCGCTGCCAGTGCGCGCATCCGGGTGAAGCCCCGGTAACAGAGTACAATCTCATGTCGTTTTTTTCGGACATTCAAAAGATCATCTTCGAGAATCCGGCCTTTCAGATCTAATATTTCGGTGCAGGACAGCGGGTCGCACGGCTCAGCTGGCCGCTTCGAGATTCCCCGCGAGCTCCCCAGTCCGAGAAATAGGGAACGAGAAACGCCCTTCTTTCGGCGAATGCTCGCGTGATTTACCGCAGCCGGATGCGGGCGGGGCCGACGACGGTCAGCCGACCCGCGAGGTCCATCGATGTGATCGTGGGAATCCGCTCGAGCACGAACGAAAGGACGGCCCGACGGCCGGCAGAATCCGGGCGAAATAGAACGACTCCCGCGCGCCGTTGGCTGCGCACATCGGCGATCCCTTTGTCGAGCGTTAGCAGAATTCGATCAGCAATCGGCGCGGCTTCCACAACGGCCGGATCCGCCTCGCCGCAGAGTCCCTCGCCGGCGACGGTGTCGGTGTCGTGTCCGATGGCGCGAAGTTCCGCCGCCAACTCAACCGGGAGGTTTTCATCGAGCTTGAACCTCACACGGGCCTGATCGGCACGAGCTTTTCCTCGTGCGCCAGTTCCGCGGCATAGGCCAATGCGGCTTTGATGTGCTCCGGCCGAAGGGACGGATAGCTTGTCAGGATCTCCTCGGAGCTGGCGCCTTCCGCCAGGTTGTCCAGGATTACGGTGACCGGAATCCTCGTCCCGGTTGCGCAGATTTCACCGGCGCATACGTCCGGCTTGCTGCTCAAGAAGTCCTGCCACGCGACCTCCACTCCAGTTTGCTTCATGAGCAGTCGCCGGCCCCCGCAGCCGATACCGCGGATTATTCCGAATAAAAATAGAGCCGGGTCGTGCGTCAGCCGCCGGCTCGCCGTCCGGGGCGTGCAGATTTGGCTTGACATCGATATATATGCCGGCATATATAAATGAGTGATGGAAGAAGCAAATCCGGATGCCTTTCTCCCGCTTCATCACAACTGGTTCCATATCCTGCTATCGCTGGTGGGCAGCGAGCAGCACGGCTACGGGATCATGCAGGAGGTGCTGGAGAGGACCAACGGGGCCGTGCGCATCTGGCCGGCCACGCTCTACGGCGCGTTGCAGCGGATGATCGCCGACGGGCTGATCGAAGAATCCGTAGAGCGGCCGGCGCCGGAGCTGGACGACGCGCGCCGCCGCTATTACCGGTTGACGCGGCTCGGACGAACGGTGCTGGATCGGGAGTGCGAACGCTTGCGAGAGATGCTCCGGATGGCACAGAGAAAGCGCAGGCAGGAGGCGTATTGATGGATTTTCCGAGGATCGGCCTGGCGCTCTACCGCCGCCTGGCGAGCGCCTATCCCCACGAGTTCCGAATGCTGTACGGCGCGGACCTGGACCGGTTGGGCGAAGACGCCATTCCGGAAGTCTGGCGGCAATATGGGGTGCGCGGGGTCCTCCGTCTGCTGGCCGATATCGCCGTCCGGCTGCCCGCTACGTATCTGGCCGAAGTTCGACAGGATGTCGTCTACGCGCTGCGAGTGCTGGCCAAGTCGCCGGGGTTTACCGCGGTGGCGGTGCTTTCCGTGGCCATCGGGATCGGCATGTGCTCGGCGGTGCGCAGCGAGATTCAGTCGATTACGGGGCCGGCCACGGGCTTGCCCAACCCGGGGTCGCTGGTGACCTTTCATTGGACCAACGTCTCCTATCCGTATTTCGAGCGCTATCGGGATCAGCGC
This sequence comes from Verrucomicrobiia bacterium, assembly GCA_035578025.1. Lineage (GTDB taxonomy): Bacteria > Acidobacteriota > Terriglobia > Bryobacterales > Bryobacteraceae > Solibacter. Next base: position 21,138 of record DATJYJ010000567.1, on the reverse strand, counting down.
GAGACGGTGGCGGCTGCGACGGCCCTTCTGCGGCTGGTGTCCTTCGCGGTGGCGCTGACACCGGACAAGAACCAGAGAGCGGCGCGGATCTACGGACACCTGGTTTCGCCCGAGTATTTCTCCACCTTGGGCGTGGCGCCGGCGGCGGGGCGATTCTTCAGCGCGGAGACGGAGAAACCCGGGATGCCTCCGGTCGTGGTGGTAAGCGACCGCTTCTGGCGCAGGCAGCTTGGCGCCGACCCACAGGCGGTGGGGCGCACGCTGCGGCTGAACGGCCGGCCGGCGACGATCGTCGGCATCGGACCGAAGGACTTCCTGGGTCTGTTTCCCGGAAACCCGGCGGACCTGTTTGTGCCGGTGACCTGCGGCGTGACTCTGGCTCCGGAACTGGCCGGAGATGCGCTGCACAATCCCGACCGCGAGATCTTCCGCGTGGTGTTCCGGCTGGCGCGCGGCGTGACGCCGAAGGAGGCCGAAGCCGCCCTAAATGCCGTGACGCGCAATTTCGACCGGGAGCGCGGCCGGAATCCCACTCACGACCGGACCATGCAGCTCATGCCGGCGGGCATGGTCCTGTACTCCACTCCCGAGCAGGTGAGGTTCACGAACACGTTCAACGTGGTGCTGTGGGCGCTCGTCCTGGCGCTGGTCTGCGCCAACCTGGCGAACCTGCTGCTGGCGCGCGGCGGGGAAAGGCGGAGGGAGATCGCCGTGCGTTTATCGGTGGGAGCCAGCAGGCCGCGGCTGGTGCGGCAGTTGCTCACGGAGAGCGTGCTGCTTTCGGCTGCCGGCGGAGCCATCGGGGCCGTGCTGGGCTATGGCTTCATGCGCGTGCTCTCGTCGCTGCCGGCGCCTTTGCCGATTCCGATCGAATTGCAGAGCCGTCTCGATTTGCGGACGCTTGGGTGGACGGTGGCGATTGCGATGGCCGCGGGCGTCGGCTTCGGCCTGGCGCCGGCGCTGTCCTGCGCCCGCACCGACATCGGCCGCTCCCTGAAAGAGGGGGCGCAGACGCCTCTGCGCGGCTATGGGCGGTTCGGCTTGCGCAATCTGTTCGTGGCCTGCCAGATGGCGGCATCGCTGATGCTGGTTCTGGTGACCGGCCTGGCCGCGGCGGCCTTTCTGCTGAGCGGCCGCGTCAGCCCGGGGTTCGACCTGGCGGGGCTCAGCCTGGTTTCGCTGGATCCGATCCGTGACGGTTACTCGGTCACGCAGACGGCGAGGCTGCTGGAGGTACTGCCGGACGAGTTATCGCGCGTGCGGGGAGTGGCCGCCGTTTCGGTGAGCGATGCCGCGCCGGTGGCCTGGCTTTCGGCCGACAAGCCGAGCAGCCGGGTGTCCGCTTCCGATGGCGAAGGCCGGAGGGGAGCCGTGATCCAGGCGGTCCTCACCGAACGCATCGGCGCCAATTACTTCGCTACCCTGGGGGCGCCCCTGGCCGGCGGGCGTGAGTTCGAACCGCGAGAGCAGCGACCTGCCTTCGAACCAGGCACACCGGTGCCGGCGATCCTGAATCAGACTGCCGCGCGGGCGTTGTTCGGCCCGGAGAATCCGATCGGGCGGCGCATTCGCGAAGGGGAGACGAATTACACCGTGGTGGGTCTTGCCCGCGACAGCCAGCCCGGATTGCTGAGGTCGAAACCGGTAGGCATGATGTTCCTGCCATTCACGGCGGCTGCATTCCGCGCGAACCCGGCGCAAGGCATCACGGTGGTGCTGCGCGCCGCGGGAGGCCGCGACGTTCTGGCGGGCGTGCGGCGAGAACTGGCAGCGCTTCACCCCGATCTCACGGTGTTTCACGCGCGCACGGTGGAAGCGGACCTCGACGATTGGAGCTCGTTCGTCGAGTGGCAATCCACAATCTTCGTGGTCCTGGGCGTGTTCGCGTTGTTGCTGGCCTGCATCGGGCTGGGCGGCGTCACGGCGTACGCGGTGGCGCGGCGGCGCAAAGAGATCGGCATCCGGATGGCATTGGGCGCCCGCGGCAGCCAGGTGCAGAGCCTGGTGCTGAGGGAAGGGGCGGCGCTGGTGGCCGTGGGTTCGATGCTGGGGTTTGGCGGCGCATTCGCGCTGTGGCGCCTGCTTACGGCCTACAGCGAGATGCTGGCGCGGACGTTCGACCGGCCGGTGAGCGGGCCGCTACTCATGGTGGGAGCGCCGGTGGTTCTGGCCAGCCTGACGATGCTGGCCTGCTACCTGCCGGCGCGCCGGGCAACTCGAATCGAGCCGGTGACGGCGCTGCGGGAGGAATGAGAGACGCCTCACTCCGATGTAGCGCGCCGCGTTACCAACCGGCATCACGTAACTTTTTCCTCGCAGATCAGTATAAGACAGAGAGTTCAAATCTCACGGACCGGATTGGGAGGACCAGTGCTGGCTGATCTGCGCGACGCGTTGCGGCAACTACGGAAGACGCCGGCGGTTACAACCACGGCGGTGATCACCCTGACGCTGGGGATCGGCGCGACGTCGGCCATCTTCACGCTGGTGCACCAGGTGATGCTGAAGTCGCTGCCGGTGGCGAACCCGGACGAACTGTGGAGGATCGGAGACAAAGTTCGCTGCTGCAATTGGGGCGGGTACACGCAGGGCGATGACGGGAATTTTTCGCTGTTCTCCTGGGAGGCATACAAGAACTTCCGGGCGCAAACGGCGGAGTTCGTCGAACTGGCGGCGCTGCAGGCGGGCAATGCGCCGCTCGGCATCCGCAAAACGGGATCGCCGGCGCAGGCGGACACGCGCAACGGCGAGTATGTGTCCGGCAATTTTTTCCGGACTTTCGGCGTGCAGCCCTGGATCGGGCGCCTGATGACCGACGCCGACGACCAGGAGGGTGCGCCGCCGGTCGCGGTCTTGAGCTACCGCATCTGGCACGAGAAGTACGGCGCCGACCCCTCGATGGTTGGGGCTACTTACCAGATCAATGGCCACCCGTTCACAATCATCGGCGTGGCTGCGCCGGGATTCTACGGAGCCAAGCTGGCGGGATGGGGCATGCCGGATTTTTGGCTGCCGTTGACCACGGAGCCATTGATCGACGGGGACACGGCGCGGTTGAAGCGGCCCAACGGCAACTTTCTGGACCTGATCGGAAGGGTGCGCCCGGGAGTGAACCCGAAGTCGCTCGAAGCCAAACTGAGGGTGGAGCTCCACGACTGGCTGGCCAGCCATGTGCCGGACATGGGGCCGGGCGAGAAGCAGCTCTGGCAGCAGCAGACCCTGCACCTGATTCCGGGAGGCGCGGGAGTCGCGTCGATGAGGGATCAATACCGGGACGGCCTCAAGCTGCTGCTGATCGCAGCCGGGTGCGTGCTGCTGGTAGCTTGCGCGAACCTGGCAAACCTGATGCTGGCGCGCGGCCTGAAGGATCGCGCGCAGATGTCAATCCGGGTCGCGCTGGGTGCTTCGCGAGGGCGCCTGGTGCGCAAGGTGCTGGTGGAGTCCATGCTACTGGCGGTGGTCGGCGGAGTTTTGGGCATCGGAGTCGCGTATGGGGGGACCAGGCTGATCGTGCACCTGGCCTTCCAGAACGGCGGTCCCAACAACTACGTCCCGATCGAGGCGGCGCCCTCCTGGCCGATCCTGCTGTTCACGCTGGCCGTATCGGTGCTGACCGGGGTATTCTTCGGGATCGCTCCGGCGTGGATGACCTCGCGCACCGACCCGGCGGATGCGCTGCGCGGCGCCGGCCGTACGATCGGCGCCGGGCGCTCGTGGGCCCAGAAGTCGCTGGTGATTGCCCAGATCGCGGTCTCGGTGGTGTTGCTGTCCGCGGCGGCGCTGCTGGGCCAGAGCCTGCGCAACCTGGAGCACCAGAATTTCGGATTCGAAACCCAGGACCGGTATATCGCCTGGATCAATCCCATGCTGGGCAACTACAAACCGGAGCAACTGGAGCCGATGTTCCGGCAGATTGACGAGGCCCTGCTGCGCATTCCCGGTATGCGGATGGCGGCGCCCGCGCTCTATGCGCCCATGACGGGCGACAGTTGGAATGACGGCATTCGCGTCGAAGGCAGGCCGGAGCCGGGCGCGAAAGAAGACACCGGCGCCGGGTGGGCGCGCGTGATGCCGGGGTTCTTCGAAGCCATCGGTGCGAAGATCATGCTGGGGCGACCCATCGAGGATCGGGACACGGCTGCGACGCGCAAGGTAGCCGTGGTGAACCAGGCTTTCGCGAAGAGATTCTTCAAGGACCAGAACCCGATCGGGCAGCACTTCGGCCCGGGCAAGATGAAGTATTCGGCGACCTACGAGATCGTCGGAGTTACCAACGACGTGCGTTATATGACTTACGGGTACAGCAAGCCGGTGCGGCCCATGTTTTGGGTGCCGGAAGCGCAGAGGGTGCAGTATGACGATCCGGCCTACACGAGCGGGGAAATCTGGTCGCTGTATCTGTACAACATCGTGCTTTGGGCGCCGGGCAGCCGGCCGGGACTGGAGGAGCAGGTGCGCAAGGCGCTGGCCGGCGTGGATCCCAACTTAGTGCTCTACGGGGTGGACCCGTATATTAGGGTGGTGAGCTCGGATTTCCAGCAGCAGAACATGATTGCCACGCTGACCACGCTTTTCGGCGTGCTCGGGCTGGTGCTGGCGGCGGTAGGGTTGTATGGAGTGCTGGCGTACATCGTAGAGCGGCGGACGGGAGAGATCGGCGTGCGGATGGCGCTGGGCGCGGATCGCGGGCGCGTCATGGGGATGGTGCTCGGCGGCGCCTTGTGGCAGGTGGGTGTGGGACTCGCGATCGGCATTCCCGCCGCGATCGGGGCGGGGACGCTGATGACTTCTCAGTTGTTCGGGGTGAGTCCGTGGGATCCGGTGGTGCTGGCGCTGGCGACGTTGTTACTCGGTGTGGCGGCGCTGGCGGCGTCGATGATTCCGGCGTGGCGCGCGGCGGGAGTGGAGCCGATGGTGGCACTCAGGACGGAGTAGGGGAGAAGGGTTCAAAATCGGTCTGCAATCGTCTGGAGGGGGGCGGACCGGTTTCCGCGGTGAAACGCACGGCCGCGATAAAATGACGCCAATGCCGCGCCGGCGCGTGCAAGCACGTATGGATTCCGTTGATCTCTACCAGGCGGTGGGCGGCCGGAGCGGGTGCCGGCGGCTGTCGGAGGCGTTTTACGGCCGGGTGAAACGCGACCCTGTGCTGCGGCCGTTGTTTCCGGGCAAGAGCCTGCGGTGCGCGGTGAATGCGTTCGCGGCCTTTCTCGCCCAGTTCCTGGGCGGGCCTGCCGAGGACGCTCAGGAGCGATGGTGGCTGAGCCTGCGCGAATCGCATCTGCGTTTCAAGATCGGACCGCGAGAACGGCACGCCTGGATGAGCCACATGGTTCAGGCTCTCCAGGATGTGCCGGTTGACGAGCCGGTTCGCCGGGCATTGCGCGACCTCTTTGAGCGATCATCCGCCTATATCGTAAACACTGGCGACGGCCGGGGTGAGGCGGCTGCGGCAGAGAATCCGCCAGACGACCGCATCCACCGCGAAATGGCGCAACGATGGGCCGAACAGCGGGCGTTGGATGATCTTTTGGCGGCCATTCGCCTTGGCGATGCAGGCCGCGGACTCGAGCTGGCGGAGAGTCCGGCGCTGCGGGCCCGCTTCGCGCGCGATCGCGCGGTGTTTGCACACGTGCTGGGGCTGATGATGGGATGCGGCAACGATGATTTCCTGGAATATGCCGAACGGGAAGTATCGGCCGATCCGGCACTGGCCGGCATCTCTGGCAGGTACGGCCGAACGCTTCTGCACGACGCGTCGGCGTGGGGGAACCTGCGGATGGTCGAGTTGCTGCTTCGCCTTGGCGCCGACCCCAACGCGAAGAGCACGGGCGGACACGCTCCTCTGTACTGCGTGGCGAACGAATGCCAGGCGTCGGGAGGCGGCAATATCGTCCGCGCACTGGTTCGGGCGGGAGCGCAGGTGGATGCGCGAAGCGACTCCAAACGGTGCACGGCGCTCCACATGGCGGCCCGGCGAGGGAATGCTGAGGTTGCCGAGGCTCTGCTGGACTGCGGCGCGGACATGAACGCACGAGACACAGCCGGAGATACGCCGCTGCGGCGCGCGAAGAAGTGTCGTAAGGCCGGGGTTGCCTCGCTTCTGGTTTCGGGCGGTGCGGCGGGCTAGAGTTCTTATCTAAGTAGTACTTCTGCCGCGAATTACCGAGAATCCCATCAGGTACCCTAGGGACCCCCCTAGTCCCCCTAGTTAACCATCCCCTGTTTTCTTAAGACAACATACCCCATATGCTCAAAGTACATGACGGGCGCCATACAAAGGAGAACACGATGAACGCACTTCGCAGACTGTGGAACGAAGATAACGGGCAGGACCTGATCGAGTACACCCTGCTCATGGCATTTGTGGCACTGGCTTCGGCGGCCCTGTTTCTGGGCGCCGGTGGCAGCATTTCGGGCATCTGGAGCACGAGCAACAGCCAACTGTCGTCCGCGAACAGCATTGCCAGCGGTTCGTAGCCTAGAGAGGCCCAGCTCAGTGCAGGAGACGCGATACAGATTCGGGTGAGGCGACCAGGGAGGCATGCACCTTTCGGTCGTCTCGCTGGACCTGGGTCGATGGGGCCAGTCTGGTGAGAAGCAGGATGGCCCGTAAACTTCCTTCAAAGCGGCTGGCGTCCTGGGGAGTGGAACAGCGCGCGTTCAATTCCAGCGCGACGCGATCGCCGAATTGCGCGGCGATGGTGACCAGCTCCGTATCGCGGAACAGCCGGTTGAAGTTGGCGAGATTTCCTTCCAGTGGTAGCGTCGTACCGCCCCTGATGACTGCCCAGGCGGGGTAGTGTGCGGCCAGGGGTTCGGCCTCGCTCAGAAGCGGCGACATGGCACCGGGCGCCGTCCGTGCTCCCACGGCGCCCGCAGGGCTGAGCGTGAGGGTAAGGACCTCGGATCCCCGGACAGCGATCACGACGTAGCGGTCGGCCGCGAACCCGCCGGCGAGTCCGCGCAGCGCTTCCGGTTTGAAGCCCGCGATGGCCGACGCGTCCCCGGGCACCGCTCGCGCAAGCTGCGGATCGATCGCCGGCGGCGGACCTGCCGGGCGGCAGGACACCGACACGAGCGCCGACGCAACCCAGGCGGCCGTTCGCGCTCTCATGCCTCCCGCTGAAGATAGGTAGCCAGCTTCTGCCGGGTACGTTTGTTGTTCATGTCCGTAAAGCTGGCGAGCGCGGCCGATTCATCCTCGTACACGTCGAAGAGGGAATCCAGCCTGGTTCTGGAGAGTGCGTGCACGAGCGCATGCCCCGGGTTCAGCAGGCGAGCCACACCGCCGCGCCGCACGATTGAAGCATGCGCCGCCACGAGGTCCCCGAGGCCGGAGCTGTCGATGAACCCGAGGTCCGCGCAGTTGATGAGGAGCCAATGGTGTCCCTTTTCAAAGGCGTCCATCAGCGCCGAATAAAGCTTCTGGCCTTCGGGGCCGGCCACCATGCGCCCGCTGACATCGAGAATCGTAACGCCGGTTACCTGCCGCGTAGTGATTTCAATCGCCATGCGTGCTCCAAAACAGTCTAGCTGCGCCGCTCCCCCGTTTGCAAATAAGATAAACAGTTCCTAAAATATGGTGTGGAAGACAATTCTAAGAAACTCGCCTTCATAGACGACGTTATCGCACGTCATCGCGGACGCGCCGGGGCACTGCTCGGCATCCTCGAAGCCGTCCAGGAACACAATCCACGCAAATACCTGTGCGCTGACGAGTTGCGCTACATCGCGGCAAAGACCAAAATCCCCGTGGCGCAGATCTTCAGCGTGGTCACGTTTTACGCCCTGTTCAATCTGCTCCCGCAGGGCGATCACACCATCTGCATCTGCCGCGGCACCGCCTGCCACGCGCGCGGATCGCGCAACCTGCTGGAGACGATCCGGCTGGAGCTGGGCCTGCAGGAAAACCACGGGGAAGGCACCGCCGACAAGCTGATGCTCACCACCGCCGACGGCAAGTTCACCATCCGCACCGTGGCCTGCTTTGGGCAGTGCGCCCTGGCGCCGGTGGTGGAACTCGACCATCGCATCTGCGGCCACATGAACGAGGGCGCCCTGGTGCGCGAGGTCGGAGCCTTGGGAGAGGAGCAACACCAATGAGCCGCATCGAGGATTTCGGCACATTCAACGCGGTTCGGGAAACCGGTCTCGCCAAGCTCACGCCGAACGCGCCGCGCATCGCCGTCGGCATGGGGACCTGCGGGCGCGGCAACGGCGCGGAGGCGGTGCACCATGCGCTCAGCGACGCCATCCAGCGCGAAGGCATGGACATCCGGCTCGCTTCCACCGGCTGTTTCGGCGCCTGCTCGCAGGAGACCATGGTCAATGTCTGGATTCCCGGCAAGCCCCTGGTCATGCTGCGCCGTGTGCAGGCCAGCGACGCCGAACGCATCCTGGCCGGTGTCAACCAGGGAACCATACCCGCCGATCTCGCCTGGTGCCGCATCGAGGAGTGGGACCACCTTACCGCTCACGTCCGATATGGGACCGGGTTTCCGGAGATCCCGCTCTGGTCCGACGTCCCCTTTTTCGCCGGGCAGAAGCGGATCGTGCTGCGCAATTGCGGGCTGATCTCGCCCGACGATATCGACGAGTACATCGCGGTCGGCGGCTACCAGGCGTTATATAAGGTACTGATCGACGGCAAGCCCGACGTGGTGATCGAGCAGATCAAGGCCGCCAAGCTGCGCGGCCGCGGCGGCGCCGGATACTCCACCGGGCTCAAGTGGGAGTTCCTCTCCAAGGCGACCGGCAGCCCGAAATACATCATCTGCAACGCCGACGAGGGCGACCCCGGCGCTTACATGAACCGGAACGAGATCGAAAGCGATCCCCACGCTCTGCTCGAAGGCATGATCATCGCCGGTTTCGTCACCGGCGCCTCGAAAGGCATTATCTATGTGCGCGCCGAGTACCCGCTGGCGGTGCACCGACTGGTGCGCGCGCTCGAGCAGGCGCGCGAATATGGCGTCATCGGCAACAATATCCTTGGCCGCCCGTTCCATTTCGATATCGAGCTGGTGGAAGGCGCCGGAGCATTCGTCTGCGGCGAGGAGACGGCGCTGATCGCCTCGCTCGAGGGGCTCGCGGGCCGCCCCCGGCCGCGCCCGCCGTTCCCCGCCAACAAGGGCCTCTTCGGCAAGCCCACCAACATCAACAACGTCGAGACCTGGTACAACGTTGCGCCCATCGTGCTCAAGGGCCCGGCGTGGTTCACCGAGACCGGCAGCACCAAGAGCGCGGGCACCAAGGTCTTCTCGCTGGTGGGCAAGATTACCAACACCGGCCTGGTCGAGATGCCGCTGGGCACCCCGCTCTCCCGCTTTGTCTACGATGTCGGCGGCGGCCCCCTGAAGGACCGGCAGATCAAAGCGGTCCAGACCGGCGGGCCTTCCGGCGGCTGCATCCCCCACGAGATGTTCGACACACCCGTCGATTACGAGACTCTTGCGCAGCTCGGCTCGATCATGGGCTCGGGCGGCATGGTGGTGATGGATGAAGACAATTGCATGGTGGATATCGCGCGCTACTTCATCGAGTTCACCCACTCGGAAAGCTGCGGCAAGTGCGTCCCGTGCCGCGTGGGTCTGGACCAGGCGCTCACCATCCTCAACGGCCTGACCAAAGGCCAGGGGACCGGGGCGCAGCTCGAGCTGTTGGATGAGCTCGGGCGCATGATCCGCGACACGTCGCTCTGCGGCCTGGGCCAGAGCGCGCCCAACCCGGTGCTCACCACCATGCGCCACTTCCGGCACGAGTTCGACGATCACATGATCGCCAAGCGCTGCCGGGCCGGCGTATGCGAGAACCTGGCGCTCTCGCCTTGCGAAAACAGTTGCCCGCTGCACATGAACATCCCGCGCTTCCTCGACCTTCTGCAGCAGGGCCGCATGGCCGACGCATTCGAGTCGGTGATCCTGGATAACCCGCTGCCCGCCTCCACCGGACGCGTCTGCCAGCACCCGTGCGACAACCGCTGCCGGCGCCAGACGGTCGATGCGCCGGTGAACATGCGCGAGGTCCATCGTTTCATCGCCGATTCCGTCCTGCTCTCGGACGATTTCGAGTCCATCGCGGGCCGCTTCGCCTCGCGCAAGATGGCGCCCACCGGCAAGAGCATCGCGGTGATCGGGGGCGGTCCCGCGGGCCTGACGTGCGCGTTCTACCTGGCGCTGCTCGGGCACGAGGTTACGGTGTTCGAGAGCAAGCCGGAGGCGGGCGGCATGCTCCGCTACGCCATACCCGAATACCGGCTGCCCAAGAAAGTCCTGGCGCGCGAGGTCGAGCTGATCGAGCGGCTGGGCGTGACGTTTGTGTTCAACGCGGAGGTGGGCAGGTCGGAAACCTGCCCCACGCTGAACCAGTTGGACGAACAGTTCGATGCCGTGTTCCTCTCCATCGGCACCTGGAAGGAATCCTGGGTCTACCTGGCGGGCACCGAGCTAAAGGGTGTGATCCCCGCACTGCCCTTCCTGGAATCCATTGCGTCCGGTAAGGCGACCGCCACGGGGCGCCGCGTGGCCATCATCGGCGGCGGCAACGCGGCCGTCGATTCGGCGCGAACGGCGCGCCGCCTGGGCGCGGAGGCGACCATCATCTACCGCCGCCAGCGCAAAGACATGCCGGCCATCAAAGAGGAGGTGGATGCCGCCGAGAAGGAGGGTGTCCGGCTTTCCTTCCTCTCCACGCCGCACCGCATCCTCGGCGATGCTCACGGTAACGTCCGCGCCCTGGAAATCGAGAAGACCCGGCTCGGCGAGTACGACCACTCCGGACGCCGCAAGCCGGTAGGCACCGGAGAGATTGTCCGCTTCGATTGCGACACCGTGGTCCTGGCGGTCGGCGAGACGGTGGATCTGGACTTCTGCCGTGCTTCGGGCCTGACGCTGGCCGAAGCCGGCACGTTTGTGGTCGACCGCTACACGCTGGCCACCAGCCGGCCCAAGTTCTACGCGGGCGGCGACGTGATCACCGGCGCTTCCAACGTCTCCAACGCCATGGGCTACGGCAAGAAGGCGGCGCGCAAGATCGACGAGAAGCTGATGGGTGCCAAGCGCTTCGCCCAGCTTTTCGGCGGCTTTGAATACTCGCAGGAGCCCCCGGAGCATCCCAGCCAAAGACGCCGGCACCGGTCCAGTGAGCTCGATCCGGGGCTGCGGGTCAAGAGCGATGAGGAAGTCGTAGTTGGATTGACCATCACGGACGCGGTGGAAGAGTGCCACCGCTGTCTGCGGTGCGACGTGAAGGGGTGACGAACATGGCGCAAAAATCAATCTCCATCCGAATCGAAGGCGAGCTGGTTCCCACGCGCGAGGGCAAGACCATTCTGGAAGCCGCGCGCGAGGCGGGCCGCACCATTCCCACCCTCTGCCATCTCGACGGCCTGCAGGACGTGGGCGCCTGCCGGCTCTGCATCGTCGAAGTCGGCGGCAGCGGGCGCCTTGCGCCCGCGTGCACCACGCCCGTTCAGGAAGGGCTCTCCGTGGTGATCAATTCGCCGCGACTGGCGGCCTACCGGCGCATGATCATCGAGATGCTGCTGGCCGAGCGCAATCACATCTGCTCCATTTGTGTCTCCAACGGCCACTGCGAGCTGCAGGCGCTGGCCTCCTCGCTCGGCGTGACCAGCGTCCGCTTCCCATACCGCTACCCGCGCATGCCGGTGGACCTCTCGCAGGAGCGGTACGTGCTGGATCACAACCGCTGCATCCTCTGCTCACGGTGCGTACGCGTGTGCGCCGAGGTGGAAGGCGTGCACGTCTGGGACATCATGGGCCGCGGCATCCACTCGCGGCTGGTGAGCGAGCTCAATCAGCCGTGGACCGATGCCGCGAGCTGCACCCGCTGCGGAAAGTGCGTGCAAGCCTGCCCCACCGGCGCTATGGCCGAGAAGGGCCGGGCAGTGGAAGAGATGATCAAGCGCACCGACGCGGTGGCGCTCGCCGCCGCGCGCAAGGGGGCTGAACTATGAGCAAAGTGAAACTCGCCACAATCTGGCTGGATGGCTGCGCGGGCTGCCACATGTCGCTGCTCGATCTCGACGAAGGCATCCTGGCGGTGGCCCAGAAGGCCGATCTCGTCTACGGGCCGCTCGTCGACGCCCAGGAGTTCCCCGAAGGCGTCGATGTCACGCTCGTCGAGGGCGCGGTTTCGTCGCAGGAGGATGTCGCACGCCTGCGTACCGTCCGCGCCCGCACGCGGGTTCTGGTTGCACTCGGGGACTGCTCGATCACGGGCAATGTGCCCTCGATGCGCAACACCGTCCCGGTGCAGCAGATTCTGCAGCGCATCTACATCGAGGGCGCCGATTCCAGCCCCGTCATCCCCAGCGCGGGCGTGCCGCCGCTGTTGCCGCAGGCCCGCCCGCTGCACGAGTTCGTCAAGGTGGATCTGCATCTGCCCGGCTGCCCGCCGAGTCCCAAGGCGATCCTGGCCGTGGTCGGCGAACTGCTGGAGGGCCGTCTCACCAGGCCGGCCGAAGTGAAGTTCGGATAGGAGATCCCGCATGCGAAAAATCACCATCGATCCCGTAACCCGCATCGAAGGGCACGCCAAGATCACCATCCAGGTGGGCGAAGACGGCAAGGTCGAGCGCACGCACTTCCACGTCACCCAGGTGCGCGGCTTCGAAAAATTCACCGAAGGCCGGCCGTACTATGAAATGCCCGGCATTACCGCGCGCATCTGCGGCATCTGTCCCATCAGCCACCTGTTGGCCTCGGCCAAGGCCTGTGACGCCATCATGGCGGTCCGCATCCCGCCCGCCGCGGCCCTGCTGCGCGAGGCCATCCACTGCGGCCAGATCGTGCAATCGCACGCGCTCAGCTTCTTCCACCTGTCCGCGCCGGACTTGCTGCTCGGCATGGATTCCGATCCCGCCGCGCGCAACGTTCTCGGCCTCGCCGAAAAGCATCCCGAGATCGCGCGCGACGGCATCGCCCTCCGCAAATTCGGCCAGCGCGTCATCGAGCTTCTGGCCGGCGAGCGGATTCATCCGTCGGGCATCGTGCCGGGCGGCGTCGCCACGCCGCTCACCGTCGCCACTCGCGACTCCATCCTGAAAGACATTCGCGAGGCCCGCGGAATCGCCTGGCGCACGCTCGATCTTTTCAAGTGTATCCTCGACGGTTTCCCAACCGAGATCGAGACCTTCGGCAAGATGCCGACGATGTACGCGGGCCTGGTTGGGCCCGGCGGCGAGCTACGCCTCTACGACGGGCGCATCCGCTTCAAGACCGCGAACGGCGCAATCGCGGCGGAGTGCGACGCAGCCGACTATGCCACCTTCATCGGCGAGGCATCGCTCACGGATTCGTACCTCAAGGCGCCGTACTACAAGCCGCTCGGCTATCCGACCGGGATCTACCGTGTGGGTCCGCTGGCCCGCCTGAACGCCGCCGACCGCTGCGGCACGCCGGACGCCGACGCCGAACTGCGCGATTTCCGCGAGCGTTTCGGACCGGTGGTGGATAGCAGCTTCCACTACCACTACGCCCGCCTGATCGAAGCGATCTATGCCCTGGAGCGCCTCGAGATCCTGCTCGAAACGCCCGCGATCCTCGACCGGCACGTCCGCGCGCGCGCGGAAGTGAACGCGCTGGAAGGCATCGGAGTGGCCGAAGCCCCGCGCGGCATCCTGATTCACCATTACAAGGTGGATGACCGCGGCGCCATGCAGTGGGCCAACCTGATCATCGCCACCGGCCACAACAACCTCGCCATGAATCGGAGCATCGAGCAGGTGAGCCGGTATTACGTGAAGGGCAACCGCCTGGAAGAGGGTATGCTCAATCGGGTCTCGGCCGTGGTCCGCGCCTACGACCCTTGCCTGAGCTGCTCGACGCATGCGGACGGCATCGTGCCCATGCGCATCGAGCTGGTCTCGCCCGCGGGAGAAGTGCTGGACACGCTGTCCAGTTGAAGACCTCGGCGTATGGCCGCCATATTTGATCTCGGCTTTATTGGCAGGAAAGTGCCGCCCACAGAAGCCGATCTTGCCGTCGTCCTGGGCTCTGTGAAACCCCTGTGGGACGAGCTCTTAACCCTGCTGGCGCGGGAGCAGGGCATCGAGCCCGAACCCTGGAAGTCCTACTCGCCGAAGGCCGGCTGGTCGCTCCCTCTGCGGCTCGCCAAGCGCAGGATTGTCTACCTTGCCCCGGGTCACGGCTTCTTCCTGGCGTCTTTCGCGCTTGGCGACAAAGCCGTGGCCGCGTGGCGCGGCCGGTCGCCCGCTGTCGCCCGCGAGTTCCTGCGCGATGCCAAGCGGTACCCGGAAGGCACCGCCATCCGCATCCAGGTTCGCACTCCCGAAGATTTGATGGTGGTTCGAGACCTGGCGGCTATCAAGCTCGCCAACTGACCCGCATGCACTTGCGGGAACACACCTGACTCGACTAGCGTATGTATGGACAGATGCCTTTTTGCAGCCAGTGCGGGAACCAGGTGGGAGACAACGACGTCTTCTGCCGACGTTGCGGCGCCAAGCAGCCCCTGGAGGGGCCTTCTGCAGGCTCGCGGCCCGCGGGCGGCGCCGCCACGGCCCAGGACATTCTCACCGGTATTCAGCCGCGCACCGCCTCCATCCTGTGCTACGTCCCGGGCATCGGCTGGATCGCCTCCATTATCGTGCTGGCCGCCGACCGCTTCCGCCAGAATCGTGTCGTCCGTTTCCACGGATTCCAGGGCCTTTACCTGTTCGTGGCCTGGCTCCTGGAAGACCAGGTCATGCGTCCTCTGTTCTCCCGCATTCCCGGCATGCACCTCCACGGCCTGATTCAGGCCTTGCTGCTCGGCGCGTCCATCTTCATGATGGTCAAAGCGTCGCACGATGAGGCCTATTCGCTGCCCCTGTTCGGCGATCTGGCGCAGAAGTCGATGGCGGAAGACTAGGCCCTATACCTTCGGCAGCGGATACTGGCTTCGATACGTCTTCGTCAACCACGAGTTTGCGATGCTGTCCAGCCCGAAAGTTTCCGCTTCCGTGTCGAAGTGAACGTCGCGGCCCAGGCGCTGGGAGATGTTTCCGAGGTGGCACAGCGTGGTGGAGAGCCTGCCGATCTCGATATCGGCGTTGGGACGCTGCCGGCTCCTGATGCAATCAATGAAGTTCTTCTCGTGGGAGCCGCCGCTCGCCTTCCGTGTTTCCACCGGCGCTGTCGCGCCCTTGGCGTATACATTCCACCCGCGCGAGTCGATCACGATGCTGGCATCCGTCCCATAGAATGCCGTTCCGCTGGTGGCGCCCTCCTCGGGGCGGTGGCTGCCGAAACTGCGCAGCTCCCAGGTCAGCATCAGGTCGCCGAAATCGAACGTGACCACCTGCGTGTCCGGCACCTCCTTGGCGTCATCCAGCCAATAGATGCCGGCGTGACCCGAGATCTTCTTCGGCAAAACCCTTTCCTGCTTGCGCAGTTTCTGAATTCCCTGGAGCGCGACATCCAGCAGGTGAATTCCCTGGTTGCCGATCTCGGCGTTGCAGTAGTCCCAGAAGAAGCGCCAGTTGTAATGGAAGCGGTTCGGATTGAACGAACGCAGCGGCGCGGGCCCGAGCCACACGTCGTAATCGACGCTTGCCGGCGGCGTTCCGTCGGGCGGATTGCCGATGCTCGGGCGGACCTGGCACATCCACGCCTTCACCAGGCAGATTTTGCCGAGCTTGCCGCTGGCCACGTAATCCGTGGCCGATTGGATGTGCTCCTCGCTGCGCCGCTGGGTGCCCACCTGCACCACGCGGTCGAACTTGTGCGCGGCGTCGCGGATGAGCTGCCCTTCGCGAATGGTCTGCGAGAGGGGCTTTTCGATGTAGAGGTCCTTGCGCGCGCTGAGCGCCTGCAAGGCGATATGGGTGTGCCAGTGGTCGGGAGTGGCCACGATCACGCCGTCGATATCTTTGTCGTCGAGGACCCGCCGGAAGTCTTTCACGAACCCGGGTGTGCTCCCTTGCGCCTTGGCCAGCTCGGGATTGACCTCCGCGGCGATGGCCTCGTCGATATCGCAGTAGGTCTTGATGAGCGCGCCGGCTTTGATCGCGCGCGTGGCATCGCCTTTACCCTGGTTGCGCCCGCCGATCAGGGCCAGCGTGACCTTCTCGTTGGCGCCCATCGCGCGCGGGTTGAGGTTCAGGAACGTGGAGGCGGCCAGTCCCGCGGTAACAAAATCTCTGCGGCTTTTCGGCACCATGCCGAACAGGTTAGCACCAAGATCTCGAAATTTCGCCTGTGACGTTTTGGGGGTTCGAATCACCATACGGACGGTGCTCGCGACGCCGGGCACCCACGTGACTCTGGATGTTACGGGGAGGAGCCATCGTGCCCTCCCCCTTTTTTGCCCGGGGCGCGGCGACGCCGCCGTCTACAGCGTCGGCGCGATCAGCGTCTTCGTCTGCGCGATCACCTGGTTGTTGCCGTCTCGATACAACACCTGGTAGTAGACCACGTGCTGCGGAAGCGCGGGGATCGCGATGCTGCATCCCGTGCTGCAGGAGACGCCGGTAACTCCTGCGGCCGTACCGCCGTTTCCATCCGTGCCGAACAGGAAAGGGCTGCTTTGCGAAACGCTCCCGGAGACTGCCAGGCAGGATTCCTGCCGGCTCGTGCAATAGAACTGATCCGGCGTCCCATACTCCGCATAGCCGAACTGCACGACGGCGTTGTCCACGGCGAGGCCGCCGGGCGGCGTCAGGTTGAGCACCAGTGGGATGAACGTACTGCGGTCGATGGAGTCGACTTCCGGATAGGGCGGCAGCTTCGCCGCCAGCACCTCCTGCCGGCTTCCCTGGAGCGCGTTTGCCTCCAGCAAGAGCCAGGAGCCGTCCGGCAGCCCGTGCACGTTTTCATTCACGTCCACCACGCGGTAGCGGATCAGGCCTTTGGTCAACGACCGGCCCAAGCTGCCATTCGGGTCCCAACGCTCGTAGCCCAGTTGAATGGCCGCGTTCAGATAAGCGCCCGTGTTGTACACACAGATGTCGTTGGCAAGTGACGGCTCGCTGCGTCCGAAGTCGCACCCGAGGGTGTTATCCGGCCTCGGCATCACGTAGGGGCAGTTCACGTAGACGTCACCCTGCGCGGAGCCGGTCCGGCATTCGCCGGCCTTGCGCGCCACGCAGTATCGATACGCGCTCGACGCGTCATCGGCGATGGCGTTGCCTTGCGCCGGCGAACTCATGTCTTTCAGCGGCTGCGCGCCGCAAAACGCCATAGTCGGCTGCAGCTTTCGGTTCAAGCCGCCGGACGCGGCCGGTCCGCCAATACCGGTGAGGTTGTCGCCGTCGGTCGTGGTCGAACTGAACTTGTACAGTTGCCCCGATACTCTAGTCGCCTGGTCCACCAGCCCAGGGCCCGGGCCGCTCAACGGACGCGCATCCGCAAACCAACGCTGCTCGCTGGTTGGCGCGGTGTCCTGAGGATGGCTGGGATGCTCCTGCGAAGACTCCAGGTACGGAGTGACTCCCGTGGCTCCCGCGAATGCCGGCCCGATCTCGACGTACTTGTTCGGCGGGCCGTATCCGGCGCCGTCCGTAACCGCGTAGCCATAGCCCACGTGGTCCACCCAGTTCACGGTCCCGACCACCAGGTTCGGGCGGGGGAGCGGATGGGCGTAGTCCGGTGCCATTCGCATGGTGGCGCCGCTGGTGTTCAACCCGTGCGGATCAGCCAGAAAGTCCCAGGTCCACCCGGAGCTCGACGCATCATAATCGAATCTCCGCGACGAGCACCGCGGCTCCAACTGGACCGGCGTCGACGGAGTCGTCACTGACGTAAAGCCGTAGCCGCGCTGAATCAGCCACGAGTTGCCGTTTTTGGCGATCAGCACGACGTACTCCTGGGGATTGCCGGGAATGAGCAGCACGTCTCCCGGCTGCGTGTCTTGAAGGTACTCCCAGGCCGGGTTCTTCGGGCAGTTCCCGCCCTCCGCGGGATGGCCTCCAACCGACGGCGCAGGATTGGGATTGCACGGTTCGCCATCCACGGTCACCCAATCGCATCCGTTGCTGCCCGCGGGGCAGCCGCCGGTTCCTGCCGGAATCGAGGGCTGCGTGGTGAGCGAACCCGAGACCACGGTCGAAAGGTGGGCGCCTCCGCCCGGCATGCCTTCCCAATCTCCCAGGAACTTCCCCAGCACCCAGGCCGTATTGGAATTGCCGGCCATGAAGATTGTGTGTAAGGTGCACCACCGTGCCGGCTGCGTGGCCCAGCTCGATTGGGCCGCCACGACGCAGCCCGGTTTTCCGTTCCCTACGCAGCCGGCGGAAGAATCCACCTTCGCCGGGTCGAACACAATCACCCACCCGATCGTGTCCTGATATCCCCGGTAGCACCCGAGGATCAATTGGTTGTTCTGCATTCCCGTGATGGAGCAGCCCCCGAACCTGGCCGGATCGAACGACGGCGTCTGCCCGGCCGTGAATTGCGAGATCAAGGTATAGAAGTCCTGCCCGAGCGAGCCAAGCGTCATGTTCGTGCAATTGATTCCGAGGTCGTTCGGTTGATTACTGCTCGTCATCGTGCACGAAAGAATGATGGAGTGGCCGCTGTTGTCGCCGGTGAGACAAAAGAACTGCTCGGGATCGAGAGGCCCCTTCCCGATCAGCGTGACCGATGCGGCCCCGCACCCTCCGTTGGACCATCCGTCGGGCCCGGATTTGTTGCCGAAAAACCACAGGCCGAGGTAGCTCGCGTCTCCCGTCGCGCGATCCACCCAATAGGCCTGATTTCCCTGCATGATGCAGTGATAGCCCATGCCTCCCGTGACCGTGTTCTGGGTCAGTGTATCGCTGCAATATTGGGGCGATCCCGAAGCCGTCCAACCCGGAGCGTTGGTCTCCGTCATCGTGTATTTCGCAAACTGCACAAAGATGGTGTCCGAGCTCGCCGTTTTTTTGCGAATCATCACGCCGAAGTTCATGGCGCTGTAAGCCGCGTTGGTCAGGGGTAGCGAGAGGGAAGGAGAGCAGGATGCCGGGTCGATCGCCAGGGCCTTCGGATGCGCCACGCTCGTAATGTTGCAGACCGACCCGGCGACCGTGAACTTGCTGCCCGCAGTCCAGTTCGGATAGAAGAAATCCCCATTCACGTAAGCGACATTGCCGGCGCCGTCGACGTTCACGCTTCCGGAGCGCGGCCTCGTATCGGTTACGTTCAGCGGCGAAACTCCCGCCGGCGTCCACGCTGCCATGATCGCCTTGCTGCTGCCCGCGGTCACAAACGAACCCGGGTTGCTGCTTGTCCCCAGCGCAATGTCGACCGCGTTGTTCTGGTCCGGCCAACACGAAACGCCGTTCACCGTCAGGCAGGCCTGGACCTTGGCGTCATCTCCCGCGCACGCGCCGCTGCACCAGGCTTTGAGCGACAACGTAAGAGATTCCAGCGGGTAGCCGTTGTAGTCCAGACTCGGGTCGGTCATCAACAGCCAGTTCCGTCCGGTCCCCGAGAAAGTTGCCGAAGACCCATCGTCGGCCAGAACGTTGGTGGGATTGTTCCAGGCGCCATCCGGACTGGCCGCCAGCCCGAAGGTATGATCGCCCGCCGGCCGGTTGCCTGTCACCTGGTCGCCCGGCATGGTCATCCGCTTGAGCAGCATTCCAGTTTGGGGATCCACTACCGTCTCGCTTCGGCCGGTGGCGGGGTCCCAATTCACAAAATCCGGCCAGGCGTACTGACCCGCGTTGACAAAGTAGCTTGTAGCCGAGGGGTTAGGCACGCCGGGCAGCTCGTCGTTGTACGTGTTACCCAAGGGGATGTTGGCCGTCGAGAAGCTGCCGGCCGCCTGGTCCGATCCGCAGGTAATTCGGAAATAATGGGCGGTGTAGGCCTGCAGCGCGCGCGAATACCAATAGCCGTTCAGCGCCCGCTCCGCCCGGCGTTTGCCGATCACGAACGTCCGCTCGCTGCCGTTGGACGCACTTTCGACCCGATTGTCGAGGTTGGCTCCGGCGAACAGCGCCGGATCCACATCGTGCACCAGCGGGCTGAAGCTGGCGGATTCGCTCACCTCGACGGTACATGCTCCCGAATCCGGAGCCGTGTATCGCAGCACGGCTTGCGTCGATGTGGTGCCTTGCACGGCGACATTGGTGACATCGGCTATCGCCGTGAAACTCAAAACCAACAACGTGGCGGGCAGACCTGCGCGTATGGGCTTCAAGCTTCCTCCAGTGTACCTTCGCATGGTCAGAAACTCCTCACGACCGTGCCGCGATAGGTCGCCGCCGCCGGGGTCACTGTGCCGCCGGAGACATTGCAGAGCCTCACTGCCACGGTATTCGCCGAGCTGACCCACATGTTTCCAATCAAGCCCGGCGCAACGGGACCAGGCCAGCCAGGCGCCACAGAATCTCCCACCGACGCGCCCGACAGGCTGAAGGTCTGGTCGGCCGAGCATGTCCCCGCCGCAATCGCACCGAACGTGAGCGACACCGTCGCGGTCATGTATCGCGGCACGACTGCCGTGTCCAGCGAGATGTTTGTGCCGGACGCTGTTTCCAGGGTGACGACGCCCGTGCCCGCTGTGATTACCTTGCCGCTCAGCGCCGCCCTCTGATCTACGCCTCCGCTCGCATCCCAGGCGCCTCCGGTCGCGGTCCACGTGTACAGGGGAATCGAGTTGACCGGAAAGGCAGTGATCCCCGGCATCGCCGAGCACGGGGCGGAGCACGCAACCGTCAGATTGTGCCCGACGGTCAGCACTCCATTGGCGTCGACATAGACATAGGCAGTGCCCGTACCTGCGCTGATGGTGATCGATGTGCCGCCGACAAAGTGGCGCACGTTGTTTCCTACCCTCACGTTGCACGGCGTGGCGGCGGAGCAGTTCGGTCCCACCGTCAGCATGGCTCCGCTCGTCCAAGTCACGCTGAAGTCGCCGAGCTGCGAAACCATCGAGACGCCGCCTCCGGTGCCTCCGCCGCCGGCGCCTCCCGCCGTCACCACGCACCGTCCGCTCTGGGCAACCGAAAATGTCACTGTCACGTCGTAAGTTGCCGTATTCACACCCACCGAATTGGGCTGCACCTGCTGGCTGGGAGTCGACGTGTCGTAGCACGCGACCAACAGATTCGACGTGCCGAGCTGATGCACTGTGCCGGGAATGGTTACCGTGGTTTGCGAAGCGAAACTGGCGGCATAACTTCCA
>DATJYJ010000566.1:0-10711 GCA_035578025.1 Verrucomicrobiia bacterium | reverse complement strand
TTACCTTCGCCACCCTTCCCAGCGTGGATCAGCGGAAGGGAAACATGGGCACCCCGGTGATGAATCCACTCACCGGCGACGTCTACAACAACGGCATTATCCCCTCGTCGGTGATTCTGCCGTCCTCGCAGAACATCCTGAGCGCGCTGCCCCTGCCCAACAATCCGACGGCGGTGAACAACGCCAACAATTTTGAATCGCTTCCCAAAGGCACGGTCACCGACAACAAGGGCGATTTCCGGGTGGACTATTATGCCAACGACAAACTGACAGCCTTTACACGTTACAGCCACCGCGTCGCCGATATCTTCGTGCCGGGCAACATACCGGGACCGGCGGGCGGCAATAACAACGGGAATGTTCACGTATTGAACAAACAGCTCGACCCGGGCGTAACGTACCTGTTCAGCGGCAAGTCCACCATCGACGCGCGCCTGGGCTTCGGTTGGGTGCAGGGCGGCAAGACTCCGCTGGGCCTGGGCCAGCCCAGCCTGCTGACCGGGATACCGAATATCCCCACCGATCCGCGCGTGGCGGGCGCGCTGAATTCGATCGCGGTGAACGGCTTCGACCAGTTCGGGAGGCAGACCTCAAATCCGCAGTTCCAGAATCCGACCAGTATCAATCCGAAGGTCAACTACTCGCGGATCGTCTCCCGCCATACCCTGAAGGCGGGCTACGAATACCTGCACCTCGGTACCGAGATCGACGATTTCAATCCGGCTTACGGACTCTTCCAGTACAACGGCGGGTTCAGCAAGGTGGCGGGATCGAGCCTGCCGTCCACGGTCCAGACCCAGGTTTGGGGCATGGCCGACTTCATGATCGGCGCCCCGAGCCACTACGAGCTGAACAATATCGCGGTAGTGAACTACAAACAGTTCATGCACTTTCTGTATCTGCAGGACGGATGGAAGGTGACCGACCGCCTTACTCTGGATCTGGGCCTGCGCTATGAATTCGCGTCGCCGCAGTGGGTTTCCGATTACCGGCTGGCCAATTTCAATCCGGCCACCAAGAGCTTGATCCAGGCTCACGCGGGCGACCTTTACGACCGTTCCCTACAGGAGCCACAGCTCCATAATTTCGCGCCGCGCATCGGGCTGGCTTGGCGTCCCTTCGGATCGAAGACGGTGATTCGCACGGCCTACGGCATCAGCTATCAGCAGTTCAACCGGTTGGGAGGGGAAAACCTGCTGGCCTACAACGGCCCTAACATTGTCGACGCGCAGGTAGATCAGATACCGAGCCAGGGAATCTGCAAATCGCCCAGCGATTTGCCGCAGAGCTGCTTCCGGCCGACGGCGTTCGGTTTTCCGGACAACTTCGCCACGCCGGCCAACTTCGATCCGCTGCGCGCACAGGCGCGGTACATTCCGAACGGCAACCCCACCGGCTACGTGCAGAGCTGGCATTTCACGGTGCAGCGCGAGCTGGCCAAAGACTTGGTACTCGATGTCGCGTACGTCGGCAATCGCGGCGTGCACCTCATGATCCTGGCGGATTACAACCAGGCCGTGCCCAATCAGAACGGACAAAACCTCACCTTGCAGGCGCGCCGGCCGATTCCCAATTTCGCTTACATCGAGGTGGCCTTCGGGGCAGGCAATTCCTGGTACAACGCATTCCAGGCCAAGCTGGAGAAGCGCTTCTCCCACGGCCTCTATCTTCTCAACTCGTTCACTTGGTCCAAGGCGCTGGACGACGCACCCGGCCACCTGGAAGCCTACAATGGCGACCAGACCCGCGTGAATTACGCTAACATAGCCAACGACAAGGGTTACTCGAACTACAATCAGCCGTTGAACGACACTCTTTCGATCGTTTGGGAGCTGCCTTACGGGAAGGGCCGCCGTTTCGGCTCCAACGCTTCGGGTGTGATGCAGGGGGTTCTCGGCGGATGGCAGTTTACCGCCATCAACACAGCGGCCAGCGGGCTGCCGATCAATCTTACCTACAGCCCGACGTCGCAGTTCCAGGTGAGCACGGCGCCGAACTACCGTCCGAACGTCACGTGCAATCCGGTGACGCCGGAAGGCCAGCGCACCACCCTCAACTATCTCAACCGCAACTGCGTCGCCGCTCCCACCGATCCGAGCCAGCCGTGGGGCAATGCCAGCCGCAACAGCGTGCGCGGCTATCCTTTCTATCAGCTCGATATCGGCATGCACAAGCAGTTCCCGATCTGGAAGGAGCGCACCCGCCTGGAGTTCCGCGCGGAGGCGTTCAATTTGTTCAACCAGACGAATTTCCAGGCGCCCAACAGTAACGTCAGCAGCTCTGCGTTCGGCAGCATCACTTCTACCTTCCCGGCGCGGCAGTTGCAGCTAGCGGCAAAAATCCTGTTCTGAGGTCGGACGCGGGTCACGAACCCTCCCGGGAACAAATCGGCCTCGGCGCGCGTTACTCTTGTCGATAAGGAGCGGCCGTGCAGCTCTTATGGCAAGACCTTCGATACGGCTTGCGGACCCTGCGCCGGAACCCGGGGTTCTGCGCCGTGGCGATCCTGGCGCTGGCCTTGGGGATCGGACCGAACACCGCCATCTTCACGATGGTCAACGCGGTATTGCTGAAGCCGCTGCCGATTCCGGAGCCGGACCGCGTGGTGATGATCTGGGGAACGAGGCTCAAATCGGGCTTCGATCAACTCCCGGCCTCCGCCGCCGATTACCTGGATTGGAAGAAACAAGCCACCTCGTTCGACCAGATGGCGGCGGCGTTCGCGATTCCCGAGTACGGCCTGAACGTGAGCGGAACGGGCGACCCGGAGCGTGTGGCGGCGGCCCTGGCGTCCAGGGAGTTTTTGCCGGCACTCGGGCTTAAGCCGATCGCCGGCCGGAATTTTCTGCCCGAGGAGGACCGCCCGGGCGGAGCGCCGGCGCTGCTGATCAGCAAGGCATTCTGGCAGCGGCGTTTTCACGCGGATCCCTCGGCCATCGGACGGACACTGACCGTGGACGGCGCGGCGCGCACCATCGTCGGAGTGGTGCCGCACGAATTCGGCGAAATCCTGGCGGTGGACCTGGTGCTCCCCACGGCCATCGATCCCAACACGACCGAGCGTGGGAATCACACTTTCGGAATCGTGGCGCATCTGAAGCCGGGAGTGACCGCGGCGAAGGCGCGCGCCGAGATGACCGTGATCGCGCGGCGCCTCGAGCAGGCCTATCCGGCCACGAACACAGGCTGGGGCACCACGTTGTTTCCGCTCGCCGAGATGTTTGCCGGCCGCATCCGGCCGGTACTGATCATCCTGCTCGGCGCCGTGGGCCTGTTGCTGCTGATTGCCTGCGCCAACCTGGCCAACCTGCTGCTGGCGCGCGCCGCCACTCGCGAGAAGGAGATCGCGGTGCGGTCCGCGCTGGGTGCGGGGCGGGTCCGGATTGTCCGTCAATTGTTGACCGAAAGCCTGGTGCTGGCCATCGCCGGCGGTGTGTTGGGCCTGCTGTTGGCGGTGTGGAGCGTGCACGCGCTGCGCAGTGTGATGCCGGCCATGTTGCCGCTGCTGCAGCACATGAGCGTCGATCCGCCGGTACTGGCTTTCACGCTGGGACTCTCGATCGTAACCGGCCTGCTCTTCGGACTGGTTCCAGCCTGGAAATCGTCGCGCACCGATCTCAACACGACTCTCAAAGAGGCTGCGGGCCGTTCGGAAAGCGCCGGTGGGTCCTATCGCCTGCGCGGTGTCCTGCTGGCGTCGGAGGTGGCGCTGGCGGTGCTCCTCGCGGTGAGCGCAGGCCTGCTGCTGCGGAGTTTCGCGCGCGTGGCGGCAGTGGACCCGGGCATTCGCGTGGCGAATATTCTGACCATGAACCTGAGCCTGTCCGGCGTGAAATATGGCACGCCGCTGAAGCGGGCCCATTTCTATCAGGACCTCCTCGATCGCGTGCAAACACTGCCCGGTGTTCGCTCCGCCGGCGCCGTGCTGTTCCTGCCCTTGCGCGTCTCGCTGCTCTCTTTTCGGATTGGCGTCAGCGGTTTCCAGATCGAGGGGCGCCCGTTCTTTCCACCGGGCCAGGAGCCGACGGCGGATTACCGCCTGGCGACGCCGGGTTACTTCAACACGATGGGGATCGCGTTGAAGCAAGGCCGTATGTTTGACCAGCACGACGACCTGGACGCGAAACGCGTGGCGGTGGTGAACGAGGCCATGGTTCGCAGGCATTTTCCGCGCGAGAATCCACTCGGCCGCCGGATCACCGTAGGCGGGCAGGCTTCGGAGATTGTGGGTGTAGTGGCGGATGCCAAACTGTACGGCCTGGACGCTCCCATCGAGCCCGCTATTTATGTGCCGCACATGCAGCACCCCAGCGATTCCATGGGGCTGGCAATCAGGACGGACGGAGATCCCGAGGCAATGGCCTTTGCGGTGCGGCAGGAGATTCGGAAGCTCGACGCCGAGCAGCCCATCTCCAACGTGCGCACCATGGAGCAGGTGCTTTCGGATTCGCTCATGCTGCGGCGCGTCTCCATGCTGATGCTCACCATATTTGCCGGGCTGGCGCTGACTCTGGCCACGGTCGGAATCTACGGGCTGACGGCGTATTCGGTGAGCCGCCGCACGCACGAGATCGGACTGCGGGTGGCGCTTGGCGCGAACCAGTCGCAGATCCTGCGGCTGGTTGTGGCGCGCGGCCTGGCAACCGCGCTGATCGGCGCGTGCGTCGGCCTGGCGGCCGCATTCGAGTTGACGCGCGCGTTGTCGGGCATGCTCTACGGCGTCACGGCCACCGATCCGCTGGTATTCGCGGCTGTGCCCCTACTGCTGGTGGCGGTCTCAGGCGTGGCCAGCTACGTGCCGGCACGCAAGGCCACGCTCATCGATCCCCTGACCGCGTTGCGGTACGAGTAGCCGCCGATAGGCGCGGCTACTCGTGATATACTCCCTCATCGTTCGTGTCCTCGTTTCACTCAGAGGTGTCTATGCCTATCCTGACCCGTCTCTCGGTCGTCCCGCTTGCTGCAGCCGTCTGTATTGCAGCCGAAGTTCCCCTTTACCAGCAGTTCCTGAGCCCGGCGTCGCCGCAGGAAGTGGTTGCCGCGCGCAAGGCCGACCGGGTTGCCTGGGTGGACTATGCCGAAGGAAAGCGAAACGCCTACACCGCCGTGGCGCCGCTGTTCACGCCGGTGCGGCTGACGAACTTTCAGAAGGACGACGGCATCATGATGTCGGGGATCCGGATCTCCGACGACGGCAGCACCGTGATCTTCATCCGTGGCGGAGCGCCGAACCGCGACGGATGGTTCGCCAACCCCACCGCGGACCCCACCGGTCCGGAACACGCAGTCTGGGCGGCACGCACCAATGGCGCCGGCGGGGCGTGGCGCGTCGCCGAAGCGACTAACCCGGAACTCGCGCCGGATGGCAGCGCGATTCTGTTCGTAAAGGCGGGACAGATCTTTCGCGCGAAAGTCACACCGGTGAAGCCGGCAAGCGAGGCCGATCGCGGCGAGAAGGCCTTGATCACCGAATGGGGCGTGCAGAGCGACCCGAAATGGTCGCCCGACGGACGCAGGATCGCGTTCGTGAGCACCCGTACCGATCACAGCTTCATCGCCGTGTATGACGTGGCGACGCGATTGGTGAAGTACATGTCGCCGAGCGTGGACTTTGACACGATGCCGATGTGGATGCCCGACAGCAAGCACCTGGTATTTGTGCGGCGGCCGGGACTGCCGTTCGGACAGCAGTCGCAAGCAGGTTCGGGCGCACTCGGGTTGCCCAACGGACCGGCGTTCCAGGCGGCGCCGGCCAGCCCCGCGACGGCGGCGACTGGTGGTCGAGGCGGAGGACGGGGCGGCCGCGGCGCTTCTGCCACCACGGCGCAGGCGGCCACCAACCCGCCTGCCACCGCGCCGGCAGCGACCAACAACTCTCCGGGCCTGATGCGGGCCACGTTCAGGGGCGGCTACACGCTCGCCGTTTACAAAGCGGACGTCACCACGGGCGACGCGCAGGAGGTGTGGCACAACCAGCCCAACGACACCATCGCGGCCAACATTGGCAGCGCCCAACTGGCGGGCGAATACGTGATCTTCCCGTTCGGCGTGGGCGGGGGACGCGGCGGCAGAGGCGGGCGGGGCAACGGCGCGGCACCCGCGGCTACGGAAAACCAGGCGCCCCCGGCAAACCAGACGCCCCAGGACGAGTGGGATCGCTACTACGCCCTGCACATCACGGATGCATCGGCGCGGCCGGTGCTGCTGACCACGACCGACGGGTTGATTGAAAACCAGACGTCGGTCGCGCTTTCGGCGGACGGCAAGACCTTCTACTACTGCACGAATGCCAAGGATATTGAGCGGCGCCACATCTGGGCGGTGCCGGCGGCCGGCGGGACACCGGTACAGATCACTACGGGCGAGGGCGTCGAGACGTACCCGGCTCCGCTCGCGTCCGGCAAGTACCTGGCGACACTGAGCGCGGATTGGAGGATGCCGCAATCGCTGGGAATGTGGAAGATCGGTGCGGAGGGCCCTGTGGGTCCGGCACAGGCGCAGAAGATCATCTTCCCGGCACAGCGGCCGGGCTTCCCGATAGAAGCGCACGTGAAACCGGAAGTGGTGATCACCAAGGCGGCCGACGGGCTGGAGATTCACAATCAACTGTTCCTGCCGAAGGATTTGAAACCGGGCGAGCGGCGCCCGGCCATCGTCTTCGTACACGGCGGACCGGTGCGGCAAATGATGCCGGCCTATCACTACATGCAGTTCTACCACTGGGCGTACGGCATTAATCAGTGGCTGGCGAACCAGGGCTACGTGGTGATGTCGATCAACTACCGCGGCGGCGTCGGCTACGGCCGATCGTTCCGCGCGGCACCCAACACCGGCGGGGCGGGCAACAGCGAATATCAGGACGTCGTCGCCGGCGGCAAGTATCTGCAAAGCAGGCCCGATGTGGATCCGAACCGGATCGGGATCTGGGGGCTGTCCTACGGCGGTGTGCTCACATCGCAGGCCCTGGCGCGGAATTCCGATATCTTCAAGGCCGGCGTCGACCTTGCGGGCGTGCACCTGTGGGGCAGTTCGCTCGATCCCGCGGCCGTGTCTTACCAGTCTTCCACCATCGGCGCCATCGACGGCTGGAAATCGCCGGTGCTGCTCATCCAGGGCGACGACGACCGCAACGTGGCGTTTCAACAGATGACCGGCCTGGTGCAGTTGCTGCGGCAGCGCGACGTGTATTACGAGCTGATCGTGTTTCCGGACGACACGCACGAGTCGCTGCTGCACAGCCGCTGGATGTACACGCTCGGGCGTATGGAGACCTTCCTGCACAGGTTCTTGTGGGAGACGCCGGCCAGCACAAATCAGTAGTTCCGGCGCCACAGGAACTGTCCGCCGGCGGCGGAACAGGGATCATCGTTCGAATACGCTGAGCTGATATACCTTCATCAGCTTGGGAAAGACCCTGCCTAAGAGTCGCAAACTGGCTCGCAGCGGCAGGGACAGGCGCGGCCACAGGCAACCGGGAACGTCCGCCATGGTGCGCGATTCCACCAGGCGCAGGCCGATGTTCCATTGTTCAATCGCGATCGGATCTTCGCAGATCCACGCGAACCGGGCCGCCAGTTTCCGCCGCACAAAATCCTTGTTTCCGCTATCCGCCGCCCGGCGTCCCAGCGTGTCGAGTGCGATCGTGACGCTCGGAAAGCCGCTCGCAATCTGCCCCAGTGCCGCTTTCACCTGCGCCTCTTCCAGGTAGGCGAACACGGTCTCGGCAACCAGGAAGTACGGCCCGGGGCTCCGGCGCACAGTCTCGATCCAATCCGCGTCCAGAACCGACGCCGCGAGTGTCGCGCGTCTCTCGGAATCGGAAAAGAATTTTCGTCGAAGCTCGACCATGTCCGGAAGATCGAGGTCGTACCAGTGGAGCCTGCCATTGTCGAGCCGCTCGAAGCGGGTGTTCAATCCGGCGCCAATTTCCACCACGGTGCCTTCCGGATGCCGCTGTAAAAAGTCACGCACCCATACGTCGAACATGGCGGTCCGCAGTGTGCACCCGACCACCCTGCGCCGCTGTCCGAAGCGGCGGAAATCCCAGTCGATCGCGTCTACGATCTCGACGGCCTTGGGGTCCTCCAGGATCGGCAGAGGCCTTCGGCTTTCCAGGGCACGAGCATAGAGCGGCACTAATGCCGTCTCCTGCACACGCCCGAGTTGGACGGATCGCCGCACCGAAGATCGCCGCCGGAACATCAATATAACTCCTGGCACCGCCGGGATTCTGTTAACGGGCGGCGCCGCAAGAAAATGCACCTGCCGAGGCGTGTGCAGCGTCGAAGAATCGCCAGCGGCGGGCGTGTTCTATTGGTGTACCGGATCGCACGCGTCGCGTTCGCCCGCGATTGAGCCGCTGCAAATAGGAGGCTGCATGCGAAGTCTACGATATCGGGTCGTTTTGGCACTTCTGAGCGTGCTGATGGCGATTCTGGCCGGATGCTCGAGCCGGCCCAGCGACGAGGCCATCGCCACGGGCATTCAGGCGAAGATCGCCGCGGATCCGGAAACGAAAGAGGTCCCGGTCCAGGTGGCGAGCAAGGACGGCAAAGTCACGTTGACCGGAACGGTGAAAACAGCCTCGGCCAGGCAAAAGCTGGAGCAGATCGCCCGCGCGGAATCCGGGGCTGCCGGCGTGGATGACCAGGTCACCGTACAGCCTGAGGCCGCGCCCGCGCCCGGCCAGGAGCCAACCAGTACGGCTCAAGCCGCGCCTCCCCAAGCTCCTGCCGAAGCTCCCAAGCCAATCGTAGTGCCGGCTGGAACTGTGCTGACCGTAAGAACAGGCCAAGCTTTGAGTTCCAAGACGAGTCAGGAAGGCCAGACCTTCCTTGCCACGCTGGCCCAGCCGGTGGGCGTAAAGGGAAAGCCGGCGCTGCCGGCGCGAGCGACCGTTAGCGGCAGGGTGGTGACCGCCAAGGAGAAAGGGAAGATCAAGGGCGAAGGCCAACTGGCGGTCGAACTGACCAGCATCTCGGTCGGCGGCCACACCTATCCGATCCAGACGAATGTTCTGGACAGCACGGTCAAGGGAAAAGGTAAACGGACGGCCGCCACTACCGGTGGCGGAGCAGCAGCCGGGGCGCTGATCGGGGGCGTCGCCGGAGGAGGCAAGGGCGCGGGCATCGGCGCTCTGGTAGGCGCTGGCGCCGGATTCGTAGGCGGCGCGCTTACGGGAAACAAACAGATTGAGATTCCCGCCGAGACGCCGCTCAGTTTCACGCTCGCAGCGCCGTTGACGCTGCCGCCGGCCAGGTAGTGACGCTGCGAACCGAATCGTCCCGCCCTGGAGCGGCACGCGAACAAAATACAGCGCGGCCGCGGCTGTCCGCATCAGTCCTGCGCAGGAGCCGATGGAGGAGAGAACCATGCCAACAAGTGACATCGTCGATGTGGCGGAACAGAAACGGTTGAATGACGCGCGCGACGCGGGCATTCCATGGAAAAAGTGGGGACCCTATCTCAGCGAAAGGCAGTGGGGGACCGTCCGCGAGGACTATAGCAACGACGGCAACGCGTGGGATTACTTCTCGCACGACCAGTCGCGATCCCGGGCATACCACTGGGGCGAAGACGGCCTAGGAGGCATTTCGGACGACAAGCAGCGGCTCTGCTTTGCCGTCGCGCTGTGGAACGAGCGCGACCCGATTCTGAAGGAGCGCCTCTTCGGCCTGACCAACAGTGAAGGGAACCACGGCGAGGATGTCAAGGAGTATTACTTCTACGTGGACAGCACCCCCACTCACTCCTACATGAAGTACTTGTACAAGTACCCGCAGCGCGAGTTTCCCTATCGCGACCTGGTGGAGACCAACCGGGGGCGGTCGCGGGAAGATTTCGAATATGAGCTGTTGGACAGCGGTATCTTCGACGACAACCGCTATTTCGACGTGTTCGTAGAGTACGCGAAGAACGGCCCGGAAGACGTGCTGATCCGGGTCACGGTTCACAATCGGGGACCGGAAACCGCGCGTGTGCGGGTGCTACCCACGCTGTGGTACCGGAATACGTGGTCGTGGGGCGACGATCACCGGAAGCCCGCTCTGCGCAAGTCTGCGCCGGGCGTGATCCACGCCTCACACGAGGACCTCGGGGAGTACTGGCTGTACTGTGACGGCAGTCCGGAACTGCTGTTCACGGAGAACGAGACGAATGCGCAGCGGCTCTGGGGCCAGCCGAACCCGTCGCCGTACGTGAAGGATGCGTTTCACGCCTGCGTAATCGGGGGAGACGGCAGTGCCGTGAATCCGGCACACGTAGGGACGAAAGCCGCGGCTCACTATTCCCTGGAAGTTCCCGCGGGCGGCAGCGCGACACTCCGCTTACGTCTGACCAACAACCCGGTTACTAATGCTTTCGGCGGTTTCCAAGCAGGCTTCGAGAAGCAGATCACGGAGGCGAACGAGTTCTACGATCGGATCACGCCTCGATCGCTGAACGAAGATCAGCGCCGATTGCACCGTCAGGCCCTGGCGGGCATGCTGTGGAGCAAGCAGTTCTACTACTTCGACCTGGAACGATGGCTGGCCGAACACAAGAACCATCCGCTTCTGGACACCGGCGGCATTGGCGGACGGAACACAGAGTGGTTCCACATGCTCAACGCCGACATCATTTCCATGCCCGACAAATGGGAATACCCGTGGTACGCCGCGTGGGATCTGGCGTTCCACACCCTTGCCCTGTCGCTGGTGGATTTCGATTTCGC
>DATJYJ010000565.1:0-7306 GCA_035578025.1 Verrucomicrobiia bacterium | reverse complement strand
CCTCTACGGCAAGGCGAAACTGCTGAACGCCATGCCTCCCTACCAGGGCGGCGGCGACATGATCAAGGTGGTGACATTCGCCAAGACCACGTACAACGATCTGCCGTACAAGTTCGAGGCGGGCACGCCGAATATCGCGGGCGGCATCGGACTGGGCGCCGCGCTAGACTACGTCAACCGTCTCGGCATCGATCAGATCGCCGGCTACGAGCACCAGCTTCTGGAATACGGCACGGAGGCGCTCTCCGCCGTGCCGGGTCTGCGCATCATCGGCACCGCCCGGGAGAAAGCGGCGGTGCTTTCGTTCGTGATGGAAGGCATTCACCCGCACGATATCGGCACGGTGCTGGACAAGCAGGGCATCGCGGTCCGCACCGGCCATCACTGCGCGCAGCCGGTGATGGATTTCTTCAACGTGCCCGCCACCACGCGCGCGTCGCTCGCGTTCTACAACACCTTCGGTGAGATCGACGCCCTGGTCGCCGGTCTTCACAAGGTCAGGGAGATCTTTGCCTGATGGTCCACGATCTCTACGAAGAAACCATACTCGATCACAGCAAGCGTCCACGGAACTGTCATCCGATGCAGGACGCCACCCGCCAGGCCGAGGGCTACAATCCTCTCTGCGGCGACAAGCTGAAACTGTTTCTCAAGATGGAAGGCGACATCGTCAAGGACGTCAGTTTCGTCGGCTCCGGATGCGCCATTTCCACGGCATCGGCGTCGCTGATGACGGAGAGTCTCAAGGGCAAGACGCGCGAAGAAGCGCTCAAGATGCTCGACCGGTTTCACGAGCTGTTGACCACCGATGCCGCAGTGAGCAAGGATCTGGGCAAGCTGGTGGTGTTCTGCGGTGTGCGCGACTATCCGGCGCGGGTCAAGTGCGCGACCCTGGCATGGCACACGCTGAAGAGCGCGTTGAACAATACCTCGGAGGTTGCGAGTACTGAGTGATGTGTTTGTGGGGTAGGCCTCCTGGCCTGCCCCGCGCCGTAGGCGCGCTTCGCGCCCGAGAAATGACGCTGAAAGATCAAATCATCGCCGCCCTCAAGAAGGTCTACGACCCCGAGATGCCGGTCAACATCTACGAGCTTGGGCTGATCTACGGGCTCGAAGTCGACCCCGCCGGAGCCGCCTCTGTCCGCATGACCCTCACGGCGCCCAATTGCCCGGTGGCCGGCACGC
Organism: Verrucomicrobiia bacterium; assembly: GCA_035578025.1. Classification (GTDB taxonomy): domain Bacteria; phylum Acidobacteriota; class Terriglobia; order Bryobacterales; family Bryobacteraceae; genus Solibacter. The sequence goes on along the minus strand of DATJYJ010000565.1, from coordinate 6,121 downwards.
TGCCTGCTGAAGTGGAGCGGGCCGTCCGCGGTGTGCCAGGCGTCACCGGCGTCAAGCTGGAGCTCACTTTCGATCCCCCCTGGTCCAAGGACCGCATGAGCGAAGCGGCCAAGCTGGCGCTCGGAATCGAAGACATCATTCCCATCGCGAGGCTGCGCCGATGAAGCTGACTTCCAACGAAGAGTACGGCCTGCGCTGCCTGGTGCGCATCGGGTATGCCGGCCGGGGAGGCAGCCTCACGATTCCCGAAATGAGCCAGGCGGAAGGTGTCTCGCCGGCCTACGCCGCCAAAATCCTCCGCGTGCTGCGCAAAGGCGGCTTCGTGAAAGCCGCACGAGGCAAGGAGGGCGGCTACACCTTGGCGCGTCCCGCGGAAGAGATCGTGATCGGCGACGTGATGGACCTGCTCGGCGGACGCATTTTCGAAAGCGATTTCTGCGACAGCCACTCGGGCCAGGCGGCCATCTGCACGCGCAGCGTGGATTGCTCGGTGCGCTCGCTGTGGCGCGGGATACAGGGCGCGGTCGACCAGGTGCTGCGCAAGGTGACGCTACGCGACCTGCTCCAGAACGAGGAGGAGATGAACTCCTGGGTAAAGACGATTCCGTGGGACAAGTTACAGCCCTCCGGTTCGCCCTTAATCAAGTTGTAACGGCGATTTCGGACTCCCGCCCTTTACACCGCTGGTATAATGAAGGTGGATGGTTTGCCGCTGCCCCGCAATCGGGGTTGTCGAAGCTTCGAATCCTTCCCCAAGAGCCGGTAAGTCCTGTCGCCTGTTTTTTCCCTTCGGAGGTATCCACCTACTCACTTGATCAAAGCAAGCGTGTGCATCATGCGAGGCGTAGAAAGCCTCTTCGGAACCCGCGATGAGAATATCCGGTTGCTCGAATCGGGCCTGGGCGTTCATACGCAGCTCGTCGATAACAACCTCGAGATCGAAGGCGAAGCCGAAAACGTCAGCCGCGCGGAAAACATCCTGGAAGACTACAACGCCCTGATCCGCGAGGGCCACGTCTTCAACAACGGCGACCTCAACAGCTACCTGCGCGTGGTCACGGTCGATCCCGACGTGTCGCTACGCGCATTGGTGCAGAGCGGCCGGCAGCGCAATTTCGGCAAGAAGATTCTCGCGCCCAAGACGGTCAACCAGCGGCGGTACCTGGAAGCCATCGAGCGCAACGACCTGGTTTTCGGCGTGGGCCCCGCCGGCACCGGCAAAACCTATCTCGCCGTCGCGATGGCGGTTTCCGCGTTGATGAACAAGCGGGTCTCACGTATCATCCTGACGCGTCCGGCCGTGGAAGCCGGCGAACGGCTGGGGTTTCTGCCGGGCACCCTGCAGGAGAAAGTCGATCCGTACTTGCGCCCGCTATACGACGCGCTCTACGACATGCTGGAAAACGACCGCGTGGAGAAGCTGCTGGAGCGCAATGTGATCGAGGTGGCGCCGATCGCGTTCATGCGCGGCCGCACGCTCAACGACAGCTTCATCATTCTGGACGAAGCGCAGAATTCGACCGCCGAGCAGATGAAGATGGTGCTCACGCGCCAGGGCTTCAATTCCAAGATGGTGGTTAACGGCGACATCACGCAGATCGACCTGCCCGCCGGACGCCGCAGCGGCCTTGCCGATGCCATCGAAGTGCTGCGCGGGGTCGAGGGCATCAGCTTCGTGCAGTTCGACGATAAAGACGTGGTCCGCCATTCGCTGGTGCAGCGAATCGTGAAGGCCTACGAGCGTCAGAGTGTGGCCAGCCAGCTCACTCTCAAGCTCTCCGAACCGGCCCCGGAAGCCGACAGCGCTCCGCAAGCCTGAGTTCGCGCCATGTCCTCACCAGAAGGTAGTACTGTCACGTTCCGCGGTGTCAAAGCAAGCGCGCTGCGGTCGCGCATCCGTCACTTCGCGCGAATTCTCCAGACGGAGGTGACAAAGGGGCGCGCCTTCGATTGCCTGATCACCACGGACGCCGAGCTCCGCCGCTTGAATCGCACATTCCGTAGAAAGAACTCTGCTACCGACGTCTTATCCTTCCCTAGCACTCCTCGCCCACTCCGCCCCGGCCCCCGGCCCCCGACCCCCGACCCCCGGCTTCTGGCCCCCGGCCCCCGGCGCCTGGCCCCCGGCCCCTCTTTAGGCGATCTTGCCATCTCCTACCACCGCGCCCGCGCCCAGGCCCGGGAACTCGGCCACACGACTGAGCAGGAAATCTGCGTGCTGATGCTGCACGGCGTCCTGCACCTGACTGGTCTCGACCATGAGACCGACGGCGGCAGGATGGCTCGCACGGAAACCCGATACCGGCGCCGCCTCGGGCTGCCGTGCGGCCTGATCGAACGGGAGTCCGCATGATCGCGGCGATCATCGGCGTCATCCTCGCTATTCCCGTGATGGGCGTGGTGACGTTCGTCCAGGTGCTCTACCTGGAAAGCCTGCGCCTGCGCTCGCGCGACCTGCCGTCCATCAAGTTTTTCAAGGAATCGTTGGAAGACCGCATCGGCATCAAGACCGAGGACGGCGCCGGCGCGTTCTCCCTGGTCAAGCACTCGCTTCTGACTCTCTTCGGCATTGCGTGCTACATCCTGTTTCGCGAGAGCTTCTGGGAAGCGGCCCTGGTTGCGCTGCTGACAATGGTCGGAGTCTGCTTTGCCTTGCCGCAGCTTTTCTATCGACGGACTTCGGGACGCTGGCTGTTGCCGCTGGTTCCGGCGCTCCGGTTGATCGCGTTGACCGCCAGGCCCTGCGTGGCCCTACTCACGTTCTTCCAGAGCCTGATCGATCTGACGGACGACAAGGCCGCGAAAGAGGAAGAGCCCACGCCCGCCGAGAACATCGAGGCCCTCATCTCAGCCGGCAAGGAAGAGGGCTTGATCGCCGAGGACGACCGCAAGCTGATCCAGTCGGTGGTAGAATTCGGCGACAAGGTAGTGCGCGAGGTGATGACGCCGCGGCCCAACATCGTTGCCATCGCCGCCGAATCCACACTGGAACAGTTGCGCCAGCTCGTGATCACCGAGCAGTATTCGCGCATACCGGTTTTCGAACAGACCATCGACAACATCGTCGGTTTCATCCACGTGCGCGATATGTTCGAGCTCGAAGAGGAAGAGCGCGAGAAGCGCACCGTGCGCGAGCTGGTCCGGCCGATCATGCTGGTGCCTGAGACCAAGCCGGTGAGTACCCTGATGCGCCAGATGCAGCACGAGAACACGCACATGGTGATCGTGGTCGACGAGTACGGCAATACCGCCGGCCTGGCGACCATGGAGGACCTGCTCGAAGTGATCATCGGGGAGATCCGCGATGAGCACGAGCCCGAGAGCGACATCAAAGAAGACGGCAACGGCGGCTACATTGTCTCCGGCAGCTTCGATCTCGACCGGGTCGCGGACCTGGTTCACGAATTTCACCGCGAAGAGGACATCGAGTCCACTACCGTCGGCGGCCTGGTGAGCGAATGGCTCGGCCATGTGCCGCGGCCTGGTGAATCCACCGACCGCGACGGCATCCGCATCGAGGTTCTGGATGCCGACGAATTGCGCGTCACGCAGGTGCGCATCGGCAAGTCACAAACCGTAACTCAATGAGCCAGGAATTTCACTCCGGATTCGTTTCCCTGATCGGCCTGCCCAACGCCGGAAAATCGACGCTGCTGAACGCACTCGTCGGACAGAAAGTGGCGATTGTCGCCGATAAGCCGCAAACCACGCGCACGTCGATTCAGGGCGTGGTCACGCTGCCCAACGCGCAGATCGTGTTCGTGGATACGCCGGGCATTCACAAGGCCGATTCGCCGCTGAACAAGCGCCTGATGGACACCGTGCGGGGCGCGTTGGAGGAGCGCGACCTGCTGCTTTTCGTGGCCGACGCGGCGCGCAAGTTCGGCGAGGAGGACCGCCGAGCCATCGACCTCGCGCGCAAGCCGGGCGCGCCGGTCGTTCTCGTCTTGAACAAGGTGGATCTGCTCAAAGACAAGGCGCTGCTGCTGCCGCTGATCGAAGAATACAAGGCGGCGTTCGATTTCGCGGACTACGTGCCGGTCTCGGCGGCGAAGCGCGTCGGGCTCGACGAGCTGCAAAACGTGATCCTGAAGTATCTGCCGGAAGGTCCCGCCTATTTCCCCGAAGATCATGTGACCGACCAGCCCGAGCGCTTTCTGGCGGCGGAGCTCATTCGCGAAAAAGTACTGCTGGCCACACGGCAGGAGGTGCCCCATTCGGTCGCGGTCACCGTCGACCGCTGGGAGGAGACGCCGAAGATCACGCGCATCTACGCGACCATCCGGGTGGAGCGGGAAGGGCAGAAGGCCATCGTGATCGGCGCGGGCGCGTCCATGATCAAGCGTATCGGCATGATGGCCCGCCAGGAGATGGAGCGCCTGTTCGGCTTGAAGATCTTTCTCGACCTGCACGTGCGCGTCGAGCCGGGCTGGCGCGAGAACCGTGCCTTTCTCAACACCCTGGACTGGCGTACAATGGCCGGTGAAGATGACTAAATCAATCGCAATCGCTCTTCTCGTCTGCCTTCTGGCAAGTGCGCTTGTGCTGGCGAAAGATCCGTCCAAGATTAACGACGATACCATCACCGACCAGATCCGCATTAACCTGGCCAACGACAAGGTGATCGGCGCTTATCCGTTCGAGGTCAGCGTGAAAAACGGCGTGGTTACCCTGGCCGGCACCACCGATACGCCAGGCCAACGGTCGCGTGCGGCCTCGGTTGCCAAAAAGGTGAAAGGCGTGAAATCGGTGGTGAACAACATCGCGCTCAAGAACGAAGGTCCGAAAAAGTGATCCGGCTCCTGCCGGCCGTACTGGCGCTTTCGATCGCGCTGTTGGCGCAGGAATTCACCGACCTGAAGTTCGACCGCCTCTCACAGGGCTACCGTTTCACCGAAGGCCCGGCCTGGTGCAAGGACGGATACCTGATCTTCAGCGACACGCCCAGCGACCGCCTGCTCAAGTGGACTCCCGGCTCACCGGTCGAAGTGTTCCGCACCGATGCGCACGGGCCCGCGGGCAACGCCTTCGACGCCCAGGGGCGCCTGTACACCTGTGAAACACGGACGCGTCGAGTGACGCGCACCGACAAGTCCGGCAAGATCGAGGTCCTCGCGGAGCGCTGGGATGGCAAGCGGCTCAATGCGCCCAACGGGATCGTGGTGGCGAAGAACGGCAGCGTATATTTCACCGATCCGGCATTTGGGGACCAGAGCGACCATCGCGAGCTGGATTTCTACGGCGTGTACCACATCCCGCCCAAGGGCGCGATGGAGCTGTTAGCCAAATTCACTGGCCGCCCGCACGGGATCGCGTTCTCGCCGAACGGCCGCATCCTGTACGTGGCCGACGCCGACGCGAAGAACGTCCGCGCGTTCGATCTGGACAAGAACGGCGAGGCATCGAACGACCGCGTGCTGGTGCCGAAGACCCCGGGGATTCCGACGGGGATCGCGGTGGATGACAAGGGCAACCTGTGGGTGACGGGCGGCAACATCGGTATCTACAACCCCGAGGGCAAACGGCTGCACACGATCGAGATGCACGACCCGGTCTCAGCGTGCGCGTTCGGCGAAGCGGACATGAAATCGCTTTTCCTGACCGTGCGCGGCGTCGTCATGCGCGCCCGCCACGGTGGGGATTGATGTGGGACAGTCTTCAGCCTGTCCAGGGCCGCCTGTGACAGACGACCGCCGCTATCCCAGGCGCCCGCTCGTTGGCGTGGGCGCGCTCATCCTTCGCCGCGGCCGGATTCTCATGGCGCAGCGGGGCAAGGAGCCGCTCAAGGGCTGGTGGTCGCTGCCCGGCGGCGCGCTCGAAATCGGAGAGTCGCTGGATCAAGCGGTCCGACGGGAGGTTCTGGAAGAGACCAGCCTGATTGTTGAGCCGGTTCGGGTCTTCGAGATTTTCGAGCGAATCATGCGCGATCCCGCCGGGGCGCCGGAGTATCATTACGTGTTGATCGACTACGTCTGCCGGGTGATCGGCGGGGAGCCGTGCGCCGGCGACGACGTGTGCCGCGTGGCGTGGATGCGCCCGGAGGAGCTGAAGAACCTCCAGATCACCGAGGGCACGCTCGGCGTGATTGAACGCGCCTTCCGGAAACGGCGAAAATCAAAAA
>DATJYJ010000564.1:0-15830 GCA_035578025.1 Verrucomicrobiia bacterium | reverse complement strand
ATGTTCGAGTGATTCAGGGCGGCGATGGCTTTAGCTTCCCGCCCGAATCGTTCACTGAACTCCGCCGCGCAAAACTTGATTGCGACAATACGATCGAGGCGCGTGTCGCGCGCCTTCCACACCTCTCCCATGCCGCCTTTTCCAATCGCGGCGATGATTTCGTACGGGCCGAGTTTTGCCCCGACGGCGAGCGCCATTTGAGTCACCTTAGTGTATCCGACTCGCGGGCGCGGGATCGTCTCCCCCAGAAGTCCGCTTGGAAATCTTGCCCAACGGCTCTGGTCGGATTACGCGCCACTCGTACAGGGCCCGATTCGAGCGGCGGGGCCCCCGAAGTCCCGTTCTGGGAGATTACTCACCGGAATCGCCCTTGTGCCCCGAAACCGGGCGTTCACCGGGTCGCGCGCAGGGGGTTGACGATATTCAGGCCGGCGAAGTCCCGTTCGTTTTCAGTGACCACCACGCAATCGTTCGCCTCAGCCACTGCGGCAACGATCATATCGAGCGGGCTCCGGGGGCGCCCTCTGGCCGCACCTTCCGCCATCAGCCGCGCCCAGACCAGACCCGCCTTTTCGTCGAACGGGAGTACCCGGCCGGCGAACAGCGCCTGGGGGCCTTCCGGACCGGAAAACCAACGCTCCAACTCCCTCCGTTTCTTTCCCGCAGGCTTCTCCAGGATTCCACGGCGGATCTCCGCCACCGTCAGGCAGGAGATGAATAAATCCTCGTCGGCTTGCCCGCTCATCCATGCGACCAGCGCTTCCGATGGCAGCGGTTTCGTGGCATTGCCGATGATGTTGGTGTCGAGCAGGTACCGGCTCACAAGTCTGCCCTGCGTTCCGCCGTAGCCGGGCGTTCGAGACTGAACTCGGCGCCGACCAACGGCGAGCGGCGCAGTGCGTTGAGGATGCCGCCTTTGCCCGGCGGCTGCCCGGAGATCGTGCGGCGCAGCTCGGCGCGAATCCGGGCCGAATCCGGGCTCTCGGCGGCGAGCCGCCTGGCGAGCGATCGGATCAGATCCCGATCGGCGCCCAGCCCAAGAACCTCGAAACGCGCCATCCCACGCTTGTGGAGGCGCTTCCGGTAGTTGCTGATCGCGCGCTTCTGTGATGGATTGCTCATGAGCGGCTCTTGGTATACCCGGTAATATATCCAGATTATCACACCCTCGGCGATGCAGGAGGAGCGTGCCGACTCAACGAGCTCGGGCCTTTGGTACAATTCGGTGCTGGCAGGAGGTGGCACTTGTCGAGCGAAACCAGCCGACGGATTTTCCTGGGCGTGGTTGGCGCAGCGGCAGCGGCGAGGGCAGAGGGCGCGGATATGGAAAAGGTGACTGGCATTGGAGGTCTTTTCTTTCGCGCAAAGGACCCCAAAGCGCTTGCCAGGTGGTATTCCGATCATCTTGGCGTCGATCTTGTCCCCGCGAAAGCCGGCGATTCCGCCTGGCACCAGGAAGCCGGACCATGTGCGTTTCAGCCGTTCCCCGAGACGACGAAATACTTCGGCGACAACAAGCACTGGATGGTGAATTTTCGCGTTCGAAACATCGAGAGGATGGCGGAGCAGTTACGCGCCGCCGGGATCACGGTCGAGATTGATCCGAAAGTCTATCCAAACGGCCGATTCGCGCGCCTGAGCGATCCGGAAGGCAATCCTGTCGAGCTCTGGGAGCCGCAAGGACGCGACGCACATTAGTTTAGATCCGCGGCGGGAATTCCGTGAGAATTCCGGCCCCTTACCCCTTACCTGGTCTCGGGCGGTTTGGCTTCGGTAATGCCGAGATCGGTCAGCACCTTGGGGTTCGACTCGTCCATGGCCAGCAGGTTGTGGCAGGCGTTGCAGTCCTGGGTGATGGTCTTGCCGTCCTGCGAGTTGTGGCTGCCGTCGTGGCACCGGTAACAGCCGGGGAAGTCGTTGTGGCCGATGTTGATGGGGTAGACACCCCAGGTCACTTTCATCTCCGGGAAGATGTTGCGGTTCCAGACGGCAAGAACCTCCCGGGCCGCGGAGGCGACCTCGGCCTGGCGCTGCGCCCAGATGGCCGGATAGCTCTCCTGGTAATACCTGGTGAACGCGGCCGGAATCTTGAGCGCGGCTTCCTCGCGGCTGAGGTAGTTGGCCTTGAGGATTTCGACGGCCTTCTTTTTGGCGAAGGGCAGCTTGGGCGAGATGAGACCGGCGGTCATGGCCTTATCGACGCCGCGCTCGGGGAGGTCGTAGCTGTGCGACGGGCGGTTGTGGCAATCCATGCAGTCCATTTCGCGCGGCTGCGGATCGGCGCCGGTTTTGGCGTCGGCGGTGGTGTAGAGGGTCTTGCGGCCGAAGCCGTTGTACTCGACCCAGGGGATGTTCTGACGCTGCTCGTCGGTGGCGATGTAGCGGATGTGGACACCGGGTCCGAGGTGCGTCCCGTGAATGCCGATGCCGCCGTTGCCGCCGCCGATTTTCATCAGCAGGACGGTCTTGCTGAGGGTGTTGGTTTCGTCGTCGGCGAATTTGTTGATGACGCGGACGCGGTCCTCGCCGTACTTCTGGGGCCAGTGGCAGGTCTCGCAGGTTTCGCGCGCGGGTCGCAGGTTATGGACGGGGGTGGGGATAGGGGTGGGATAGGTGTGCAAAGTGACGGCGATGACCTGGCCCACGCCGGAGAGCTTGCTTTTGACGAACCAGCCGGCGCCGGGACCGATGTGGCACTTGACGCATTCGACGCGCGAGTGCGGCGAGTTCTGGTAGGCGGTGAACTCGGGCTGCATGACGGTGTGGCAGGTCTGGCCGCAGAAGGTGACCGAGTCCATGTAATCGACCGCTCCGTAGGTGAGCTGGCTGGCGATGCCGATGTTCACGACGGTGGTGACGCCGATGAAGTAGACCACGCGGCGGACCTCGGGGTTGGCCCAATTCAACTGGCGATCGCCGGGCAGGATGGGGGCGCGGCCCTCACGGCGCCGTTTGAGCATGATGCCGACGGGGATCAGGATCAGACCGCCGAAGAACGGCACGGGAAGCGCCAGGTACGACAAGATACCGATGTACGGGTCGCGGGCGCCGTTCAGGGTGGTGGGCAGGAGGAAAAGCCAGAATACGGTGGCGGTAGTCACCAGCACCACTCCCGCCAGGCTGATCCAGTTGTTAGACAGGTGGACTAGGGGGGACAGCCATCCCCTTCTGAGTATGTTCATTGTTCCTCAATCAATCGCCAGTGACGTTCAGATGCGCGTCGTGCTCCCTGGAGTGCTCTTTCTTTACTACACTACGCCCGGTCAGGAATGCGGTGTTGAGGGGGTAGACGTCGGGATCGAAGATGACGGAGTAGAAGTGCCACACCACGATGGCCAGGGTGGCGAGCACGGCTTCGTAGAAGTGGACGGAGGTGGCGACGTCCAGCCAGAGTTTGGGCAGGAAGCGCATGGCCAGATTGTTAGCCCAGAGCAGGGTTCCGGAAGCGATCATGACCACGGCTCCCCAGATGACCGCCCAATATTCGGCTTTCTCGACATAGCTGTGCGGGCTGCGTCCCGGCGATTTGTCCCCCAAGCCCAGATTGTACGCGAAATTGGAGAGGGCTTCGCGAGGGTCGTTGACGTTGGGCAGCATTTCCGTCCAGTGCTTGCGGAGTTTGCGGCTGACGATGAGGGAGACGAGGTGGGTGACGGAGACGGCGACGAAGATGGCGGCGGCGATGCGATGGATGAGGCTGCGGATGGAGATGCGGCCTTCCATGAGGAGCAGCGGCCGCGCCCAGAAGGTATCGGGATACCTGAGGGCGAAGCCGGTCCAGATGAGGGTGAGGAAGGAGACCACAAGGACGGCGTGCTGGAGGCGCTCGAAGGGAAGCATGCGGATTTCGGTGTGAGCGACGGCGCCCGCGGCGCGCGCGTACGGAACGCGCGCGGACGACAAGAAACGATCGTCCGCGCCACCAAAGCGGATGCGGACGAGTTTGCGGACCCAATCGCCGCCCTGGTGGAGGAACATGAGGCCGATGGTCACGGGTATGATCAACAGGTAAAAGTCGCGGACCCAGGCGACGGCGGCGGGCTCGGAGCGGCCCTCGGCAAGGTGTACCTGGGTGATGGCGAAGCGCTGGCCGGCGCCGGTGTGGCACTGGCCGCAGGTCTTGGGGAGGTTCTTGGGGTTGATGGTGGATTTGGGGTCGCTGGAGGGCAGGATGTTGTGCACTCCGTGGCAGCTCGCGCAGTTGGCGACGGTCTGCGAGCCGCTCTTGGCGGCGAGCCCGTGGAAAGAGGAATCGAAGCTCACCAGGCGGTCGCTGGGGAGGCCGAACTTGCGGGAGAGGCGGACGTCGCCGTGGCAGCTTCCGCAGGTGTCGCGGATCTGTGCGGGGTTGACATGGCTGGCGCGGTCCGCAGGTTTGAGGATTTTGTGCTCGCCGTGGCAGTCGGTACAGAGGGGGGCTTGCGGGACGCCCCGGGCCAACGCCTGCCCGTGAACGCTGGCGCGAAATTGCGCGACGACGTCGCCATGACACATGGCGCAGGTGTCCGGGACCGACGTGCGAAACGCCTCGGATTTCGGGGCCAGGAGCTCGTGGGCGCTGCCGTGGCAGAGGGCGCAATCGGGGGTGCCTTCATTGCCGCCCTTGCGGGCCTGGCCGTGAGCGCTTTGGGCGTAATCGGAGGCCTGGTCGGTATGGCAGGTGACGCAGGCGGGTTTGGCGATGTTGGCGGGGTGGGGGTATTTGTCGTGGGACTCGTGACACGTGTCGCAGGTGAGCGAGGCGTGCGCGCTTTTCGCGAGTTTCCGGCCCTGTTCGTGGCACTCGGTGCAGTCGGCGGCCCAAGCTGAGGCCGCGGCTACAAGGAACAGTGAACCGAGCCCCAGGACCAGAGAGTGCGAAGCTCGGTTCCTCATGACTAGAATCCCCTCGTGCCGAACGCGGAGTAGACGTAGACGATTGCGATGACGGCACCCATAATGACCGCGATGACGGTCAGAATTTTGCCCCACTTATCGATCACGTCCAGCTTTTTGGCCACGACGACCTGATCGGTGACGGTGCCGTGGAGGATATGAACGTTGTCGTCTTCCTTGCTGGAAACCATTTTGCGCATGATGAACAGGACGAGCACCGCGAGGGCGATGATGCTCCAAACCGCGACGTAGGGAATGAGGTTGAAAGTCATGTTTTTCGCTCCAAACGAGCTTTCAGCTATCAGCTTTCAGCTATCAGCTAAAACCTCTGGTGCAGATGAGCTGACGGCTGTCGGCTGTTGGCTGACAGCTTTTTCACACCCGGATCTGCGGGCCGAGGCTGGTCATGGATCCGGCGCCGAGCCCGGGCAGACCGCTTTTGTTGAAGGTTTTGCCGGTGGCTTCCTCGATGGCGTCCACCACCAGCAGTAAATAGGCATCGAGGGCGCACCGGACCATCTGGCGGGTTTCACAGGATCCGTCCGCGGCCCGGTCCTGACATACGGCGCAGACCTTGCCACGGATGGCCTCGATGTATTGGTGAATATCGTCGCTTTTGACGGACTGAATCGCCTGGGCGACTTGCGGGAACAAGCGGAAGAGGGCACAGGCCGAAGGATCTTCGAGACCGCACTGACCGTCCACTGTCCGGTCCGAGCACACATTGCAGATGCGGTTGCGAACGATGGCTTCCAATTCTGCGAGCGAGCGGTCCATATCGAGTCTCCCTTCGGAACTAACAGCAGTGCACGTGGAAGTCCAAGATAGCAGAGTCTGAAACTATTGAATTTTGCAACGTTTTGTCCCGGAAATGCGGTTTTGTGGGGGTATTGACGCAGCGGTAACGCCGGTGTTGGGGGAAATTGCACCTGGCGTAGTGGCAGACGAGGCGGGGTGGGGCTTCTCGACGCGGAGACCGGCTGCCATGATGGCGAGCAGGACGGTGTTCATGGGATCATCGTGGCTGACCACGGAGAGGATGCCGGCCTCCCAGGCTTCGGCCAGCAGTTCGGGATCTTTGCGGCTGATGAGGACGATGCGTCCGGGGTTGGAGAGGGGGAGGGGCAGCCGCTCGAAGGCGTTCTGGTCCAGGACCATCACACAATTGCGCGACGGGTCTGGGCGCTCGACGGATTCGACGTGCCATGCGCAGGTGTGGCACAGGGCTTCGCGAACCGAGGCGGCAAATGCCGGATCAGCGATAGCGAGCTGTACCTTCTGCATCATCTGCGGCTCCTTGCCTCCACCCGAACCCTGCTACTTCTTTTCCTGGTAGCCGTCGAGACTTTTGTGCTCGGCGTAGTATTTGCCGGCCTCGGTCAGTTCTTTCGGCTTGGCCTTCGAGTCAACGTGGCAGTATGCGCAGGCCTTTTTTGTTGCCTTGGTATATTCCGGCTTGCCATACGAGGACGTGGAGCAAACCAGGAAACCGCCCAGCAAAATGACAGCGGGCAAAGTGATTTTCAAGTGGGACATGATGCCTCCGGCGGGGAAGGATGCAATTGCAGCGCCAACCGGGTAACTTACGGTATTTCAGACGCTTTTGACTGATTACCCCGCAAATGCGATGCGCCATTCCCCCCGGAATTCCATAGCTATTGAGTCAATTGGCGCAGAGCGGCTGCTATACTTGAGTCAAGTTCCGGCAATGTCCAAGTTCATCCCAGGCTGGCAGACGAGCAGCGTCCTGGAAGAGGTATTCGATCAGCTCACCGACGCGCTGGTGCTGTACGATCCGGAGTTTCGCATCACCGGTGTCAATCGGGCCGCAGAAAAACTCTTCGGTATGTCGAGCGAAGAATTGCTGGGGCGGCACTGCCAGGACATTTTCCGCTGCTCGGTGTGCGAGCCGAACTGCGGGATGCTGGTGGGGCTGGGCGATCCTCCGGTGACGCCGAACAGCACGGTGCGGCTGCACAGCGACAACGGGCTGGAGCGGCTGGTGGTCATGAAGACCACGCAGATGACGGACGGCGCGGGGCAGGTGACGGGGGTGGTGGCGACGATCAAGGACATCACCGAGGAAGCGGCGCCGCAGAAGCGCGAGGTGATCGCGGAATCGGCCTCGATGCGCGACGTGATGAACTTCGTGCGGCGGGTTTCGGCGAGCGAGGCGACCACGATTCTGCTGGAAGGCGAGAACGGCACGGGGAAAGACCTGATCGCCAAGACGCTGCACTACCAGAGCCTGCGGCAGGCGGAGCCGTTCATCGCCATCAACTGCGCGGCGATTCCGGAGACGCTGCTGGAGAGCGAGCTGTTCGGGTACGAGAAGGGCGCGTTTACGGACGCGCGGGCGCAGAAGCGGGGGATCTTCGAGCTGGCCGACAAGGGGACGCTGTTTCTGGACGAGATCGGCGAGATTCCGATGATGCTGCAGGCCAAGCTGCTGCGCGTGCTGGAGGAGCAGACGTTCCGGCGGCTGGGCGGGCTGAAGGACATCAAGCTGGACCTGCGGGTGATCGCGGCGACGAATAAGAATCTGCGGGAGGCGGTGAAGGAGGGGGCATTCCGGCAGGACCTGTATTTCCGGCTGAACGTGATCCAGATTCTGATTCCGCCTTTGCGGGAGCGGACCGAGGACATCATCCCGCTGACGAAGTTTTTCATCGACCACTACAACCGGAAGTTCAAGCGGCAGATCGAAGGCGCGAGCGACGCGGCGGCGAAGCTGCTGGCGGCGCACGACTGGCCGGGGAACGTGCGCGAGTTGAGGAACGCGATCGAGCGGGCGATGATTCTGGAGGAGAGCGCGTATATTTCGCCGGCGAGTTTGCCGATCACGGTGTCGCGGCCGGACGGGAGCGCGGTGGCGGCGATGGCGGCGCCGGCGGAGATTCCGAACGACGGGCTGTCGCTGGAGGACAACGAGCGGAGCCTGCTGGTGAAGGCGCTGGACAAGACGCACGGGAACCAGACGCAGGCGGCGCGGCTGTTGCGGATCACGCGGGATACGCTGCGGTACAAGATGAAGAAGTTCAATCTGAGGTAAGGGGCGCGTGCACCTCAAGCGGGTTTAGTCCCCGACCAGCCCCACGCCGAACGCGCGCCCGGCGAGATCAGAATGTGTACCGCAAAGCAAACTGCATCTGGCGCGGATTTCCGAGCGTACCAGTCAGTTGCCCGAACTTTGCCGTTGACGTCAGGCTGAGGTTCGCCGAATTGGGATCGAAGCGGACACTGTTGGTTACGTTGTAAGCTTCCCAGCGGAATTGGAGGCGCTGCCGCTCGCTCCAGGGCATGGTGAAATTCTTGTAAACGCCCGTGTCGATGTTGAAGTATCCTTGGCCGCGAAGGGAGTCGCGGCTGCCGGTCTGGCCGGCCATGGTCTCCTGGAACGCCGCGAGCGCCGCTTTGGGATCGGCCCACAAGTTCGGCGCCGGCGCGCCCGAAACCGCGGGCGCGATGCCCTGGTTCGTGATCGCGGGAATGGGCTGGCCGTTCGGCGTAGCGTAGCCGCTCAACTCCCAGTTGGTGGCCCACCGGCTGCCGTTGCTCACCGAGAAGGGCAGGCCGGAAGTCTGGCGCCAGGTCCCGGAGATCTGCCAGCCTCCGACGATGGCATCCAGGGCGCGGTTCATGCTTGTGCCGAACCGCTGCCCGCGGCCGAAGGGCAGCATATAAACCACGTAGGCGTTAGCCTGGTGAAGCGCGTCGTAGCGTGACGGCGCCCGTAGTTGCTGCGCATTCCATGAATTGATCATGAAATCCGTCGAGTAAGAGGCGGAACTCTCAGCCCGCCCGCCGATATCGATGGACTTCGACAAGGTGTAATTGAGCGTCAGGTTCAGGTTCGTGGCGAGGCGCTTGGACACGGTCCACTGCATGCCGTGGTAAGCGCCCGAGCCGAGCGAGGACCACGCATTCAGAGCCGAGTATTGCGAGCTCCACATCGAGTACGGACCTAACACGCTGCAGCCGACAGTGTTGACATGGCCCGTCGAGGCGCTGAACGTGGAAACGCCGTTCGCGTTGCAGCTCTGGCCGTTGTCGATATCGCTCAGCACGCTGGTGAAGTCGCCTTGATTGGCGTTATAGAGGTAATCCTGTGCGATCACCTGGGTCGCCGTGTACCCGTTGCCGGCTGCCTTGGCCCAGAAGTTTTCGAAGAAGGGAATCCTGGGCAGGTTGGCGATGCTCACTCCCTGGAGGTCGATGAGGGTTGCAAGCTGCGTCATCGCCTGGAAGTAAGTCTGGCCCGATTGCGGGTCCTTCAAGTTGGTCGGCATGGCCAGGTCGCGCTGCACCAGGTTGTGCCGGGAGAGGCGGCCCACATAGGAGGCTTGCACGAACCAGCCGTGGCTGAACTCGCGCCCTACGCTGAAGTTGAGGTTCATAGTATACGGCGCCTTCAGCCGGTCGTCGAGCGAGCTGGCGATGGCGAACGCGTTCGGATACGAAACCGGGAACACCGGCTTGGGCGCCGGCTGGAAGAACAGCGGGGCGTTCGGCGCCGAGGGGATCTGGCCGAAGCCCACAAAGCGCGGCAATTGCGCCGACGTGTAGACGTTGGGCGGCGTTGCCAGCGAGGTCGACAGGCCATAAGAGTTGTTCGAGATGAACCCCGCCAGCGGCTGTCCAATCACGTCGTAGTAAACGCCGGCGCCGGCGCGGATCGAAGTCTTGCCTTCCCCGAACAGGAACTTGCTGATCCCGCTGCTTCCCTTGGGCGAATAGGCGAGAGCCAGCCGCGGCTGCCAGTTGTAGTGCTCCGGATAATAAGGCCGTCCATTCGGAGCGTAAGAGATGAACCCGGCGGATTGATCGGACAGCCCCTGAGCCGCTGCTGCCCCGCGGTTGTCCATCCACGCACCTATCGGAATGTTGCTCGAAAGCTGCTGGCCGTTGGCCTCGTGCACCGGCGGCATGATGGAGAAGCGCAACCCGTACGTGATCGTAAGGTTCGACTTGATGCGCCACGAATCCTGGGCGTACAGCTCGCCTTCGTGATTCACGAAGTTGCGCACCACCGGCGCGCCGGCGGGGATGATCGTGCCATCCACCAGATTGTTGTAATTGGCCGTCGCCGAGGTGACGATGCCGATCACCGCTACCATGCCGTATTCATAGCTGGTGGTGTCGCCCTTCAGGAGGCTGAGGCCAGGGGGAATCAGGTCGTTGCCGCTGCCCTTGATCACGGACGCGTTGGTGGTAGCGGAACTGTAGGCTTTGGAGTAGTCGGTCGACTGGTTGGAAATCAAACGCACGATGCCGCCGAACTTCAGGTCGTGGGCCCCTTTGCTCCAAGCGAGGTCTTCGGTAAAACTGTGCACGGGCACAATGCGCGCGAGTCCCGTGTTGGTGCCGCTGATGGGGTCGATGTTGCGGAACGTGACGTAGTTGCTGCCCAGGATACCCGTCGTCTCGCCTCCCTGGCGGGTGAAGCCGTAGCGGAACGTGCTGACCAGGCTCGGCTTCAACACGGAAGTGAGGCCCACCGCCATGCCCTTGTTGTTGGAGAGGGTGGTAGAGTTAGGCGGCGCCCCGAGGAACTGCGGCGTACCCGCGGCGTGATCGTTCTGGAGGTTCCCGCGCAGGAACAGCGATTCCTTTCCGCTCGAATCGAGCTTATAGTCGAACTTGGCGATGTAGGTGTCCTGCTTGCTGTGAATCGGCGCGTTGAAGGTGTAGCCGGTGAAATTCAAGCCGTCACCTAACGAGCTGTTGTTTCCCACCGGGTACTGCTTGAGAACGTTCAGTGCTGCCTGGCTGACCCCCACACCAAGCGGGTCCACCTGGGCCTTGATCTGGTCCGGCCCCATGGTGGTCACCACCCCGGCGGCGTTGCGGAAAGTGACGATACCCTGCTTCAGGTTCTCCGTCGGCACGTTGCGGTTGATGCTGGTCGAGCTCGCATCGCGGCGGCCTTCGTAATTCACGAAGAAAAACGCCTTGTTGCGCTTGATCGGGCCGCCCACGGAGGCGCCGAAGAGGTTGATCAGCAGCGGCGCGATCGGAACCCCATTGCGATTATTGAAGAAGCTATTGGCGGCGGTCTCCGTCCCCCGCCGGTATTCATACGCAGCGCCGTGCAGGTCATTGGTGCCCGAGCGTGTGACGAGCGTGATCTCCGCGCCCGATCCGCGGCCGGTATCCGCGCCGCCGTTGGTCGTGGTGGTGCGGAATTCCTCTACCGAATCCGGGGTCACGCGCAGAACGGTCGTAAACGCGGCTCGGTCCGACTGCGAATTGACGTCGGCGCCATCCAGCGTGACGTTGGCTTGGTCGGAGCGTCCGCCGTTGACCGAGCCGCTCCGGTCGTCGCAGTTGGTGCCCGAATTATTGCACCCGCTGGCGAAATACGTCACGCCCGGCTGGAACGTGAGCAGATTGGCCACATTCCGCGCGAACGACGGCAGTTCCACGATCGCCTGCGAGTTGATCACATTGCCAAGGGATGCATCCACGGTGTTGAGTTGAACCGCGGAAGCCTCCACCTGTACGGAGGTTGCGGCGCTGCCGACCTTCTCGAACTTGACGTTGAGCGTCGCCGGCGTGTTGACCAGCAGGGTGAGATCCGCGATCAGCACGTCCGTGAATCCGGAAGCTATCGCCTTCACGTTGTACGTGCCCGGGGGCACTTGGGGAATCGTGTAGCGGCCCTGCGCGTCGGATTTGTCCATGCGCGTCAATCCGGTCTGTGTGTTGGTAATGCTGACGACGGCGTTCGGGATCACCGCTCCCGACGGGTCCATCACCACGCCGCTGACGGCGGTCGTCTGGCCAAAGGCCGCGGCCGCCACAAACAAAAGAACCGTACCCAAGACGAGAAGCTTGCTCACGAGGCGCCCCTTCCAATGTCCGTTGTTGTCGAATTCAACTGTGTAACAAGTGGCCTTCGAGATTCCGGTTGCGCCGGCTCATCCCTGAACCCCGAGACTTGCCAACACTGGATTTCACCCTCCGAAAGATCGAGACTTCGGCCGAACTCCGCTCCCCGGCCGACGCCGGTAGGGCTGAGTATTGGATCTTGGGTACCACGGATGACAGCCATGTGTCAATGCCTTTACGGAACACGGTGAATTCAGGTTTGTTAACCGTTAAGCGTGGGTTAAGCTATTGAACACATAAATTTATCGGGTGGATAAACAAATCCTTCTTGACCGCCAGCGACGGCGTCTTTGTTAAACTCATCTACCAATGAGCCGTAAACCACGATTGCTGCCGCTGCTGATTTTCGCTACAGCCGGCTTTGCTCAGCAGCCCGCAAAACGCATGCTGAAGATCGAAGACATGCACCGCTTCCACGACGTGCGGGATGCCCAGATCTCGCCCGACGGCAAGTGGGTCGCTTACACGGTGAACAGCGTGGACATCGCCGCGGACAAGACCGACACGGATGTGTGGATCACGAGTTGGGACGGCACGCAGCACCTTCGCATGACCACCAGCCCGGAGAGCGAGACCTCTCCGCGGTGGAGTCCCGACGGGCGGTACCTTTCGTTTCTCTCGAGCCGTCCGGGGAAGGCCAAGGGCAACCAGGTGTGGCTGCTCGACCGCAACGGCGGCGAGGCGCAGCAGTTCACGGAAGTAAAAGGACGGCTCAGCGGCTACGAATGGTCGCCGGACTCGAAGAAGCTGCTGCTGGTGATGGCCGATCGCGATCCAAACGATCCGCCGGACGACGAAGCCGGCGGCGGAGGCCGAGGCGGCGCGGGTGCGAAGGCTCCGAGGCCGATCGTCATCGACCGTTACAAGTTCAAACAGGACGTGCAGGGCTATCTCAACCAGCCGACGGCGCGGCTGTACCTGTTCGATATCGAGACGAAGAAGACCGAGGCGCTCACCGATGCCGCGCTGGAGGCCGGATCGCCGACGTGGTCGCCCGACGGGAAATGGATCGCGTTCACCGGCCGGTCGGGGAAGGATGCGGACCGGTACAACACGTCGAACGTATTTGTCATGGAGGCGCGTGCCGGGTCCGCGCCGCGGCAGGTCACGCAGTACGACGGCATCCAGGCGTCGGCCGGGCGCGGCCGGGTGGAGTGGAGCCCGGACGGGAGCCGGCTGGTCTACCTGCAGACGACGGGCGCCAAGCAGGGCGCGTACAACATGAACCGGATGGCGGTGGTGGCTGCGGCGGGCGGCGAGCCGAAGGTGCTGGCGGGCCGTCTGGATCGCGGGATATCGGCGCCGCGCTTCACGCACGACGGCGCGGCGATTCTGTTCCTGGTGGCGGACGACCGCAGCGAGTATCCGGCGCGCGTTCCGGCGGAGGACGGGGCGGTGCAGCGGCTGATCGGCGGGCAGCTCGTGGTGTCGGCGGTGGAGCAGGGGAAGGACGGGCGGATCGCGGTGATCGCGGCCAACGACACGAAGCCGGGCGAGGTACACGCGCTGGAGAACGCGGAACTGCGCACGCTCACGCACCACAACGACGCGCTGATGAGCGAGTTTCTGCTGGGCGCGACGGAAGAGTTCAGTTGCACGGCGAAGGACGGGAACGAGGTACACGGGCTGATCGTGAAGCCGCCCGACTACCAGGCGGGACGGAAGTATCCGACGCTGCTGCGTATCCACGGCGGGCCGAACGGGCAGGACCAGCACGCGTTCAACTTCGAGCGGCAGTTGTTCGCGGCCAACGGGTACGTGGTGGTGGCGGTGAATTATCGCGGCAGCTCGGGGCGCGGGGAGAAATACCAGACGGTGATTTCGGCGGACTGGGGCAATAAAGAGGTGATCGACTTGCAGGCGGCAATGGATCACGTGGCGGCGATGGGGCTGGCGGATGCGGACCACCTGGGAATCGGCGGCTGGAGCTACGGCGGGATCCTGACGGACGCGACGATCGCCAAGGACCACCGGTTCAAGGCGGCGACAAGCGGGGCGGGGACGGCGTTTCCGCTGGCGCTGTACGGCGTGGACCAGTACATCATTCAATACGACGAAGAGATCGGGCCGCCGTGGAAGGTCGGGCTGGAGCCGTGGATGCGGATCTCGTACGCGTTTCTGCACGCGGACCAGATCAAGACGCCGACGCTGTTCATGGGCGGCGAGAAGGATTTCAACGTTCCGCTGATGGGCGGCGAACAGATGTACCAGGCGCTGCGCAGCCTGGGCGTGCCGACGCAGCTGGTGGTGTATCCGGGGCAGAATCACGGGATCGCACGGCCGTCGTACCAGAAGGATCGGATGGAGCGGTACCTGGCGTGGTACGCGAAGTATCTGAAGCCGGAGGCGGCGCCGGCGGTGACCAGCGGAGGGGCGGCGCGATAGCGGGCCAGGAGGCCCGCGTTACTTTTGCAGGAAGAAGTTGCCGATGAAGAGGGCGTCGATGCCGCTGGAGTAGAAGCTGCGGACGGCATCGCGCGGGGTGCAGACCAGGGGCTCGCCGAAGAGATTGAAGCTGGTGTTGTAGAGCACCGGCAGGCCGGTGGCCTTGCCGGCTGCGTGGAGCAGCTTCCAGTAGAGAGGATTCTCGTCGCGGTCGACGGTGTGGACGCGGACCAGATCGCCGGCGAGTGTGGCGGCGGCGAAACGCTCGCGATGTTCGGGGAGCACGCGGCCTACAGTGGCCAGCCAGCGGGCGTTGGGGCCGACCTCGAAGTATTGTGGGGCCAACTCGGCCGGGACGCTGGCGGCGAACTTGCGGAACGGCTCGCGGTGCTTGATGTAGGTGTTCAGATTCTCGGTGGAGTAGGGATCGAGTGGGGAAGCGAGAATGCTACGGTTGCCGAGGGCGCGCGGGCCGAATTCCATGCGGCCGTGCATCCAGGCGACGATGCGGCTGTCGTTGAGCTGGGAAACGGCGGCGTCGATGACTTCATCGGTGGTGACCAGGTAGTGGAAGCGGAGCTTGCAATTCTCCACGACCTGCTTGATTTCGGCGGCGGTGAAGGCGGGGCCGAGATTGAGGGTGGAGAGCGGCGCCCGGCGCTCGTTGAGGGCGGCGCCGATGGCGGTGCCGGCGTTGCCGGAGACCGGCTGGACGAAGACGTTTTTGAACCCGGAGCGGGTCTCGAGCGCAGAGACGAGCAGGGCGTTGAGACCGAGTCCACCGGCCAGGCACAGGTTCTCGCCTTCGCCGGCGAGGCGGATGACGGTGTCTTCGACGGCGCGCTGGACACCGGCCGCGATATGCGGGCGCAGGGACTCGGGGATGGGCTGGTTGGGTTTGAGGCCGAGGCGTTCGTAAAAGCGGGCGCCGAAGCCGCCGTCGGCGAGGCGTTCGGTGCTGAAGAAGCCGCGATCGATGCGCAGGGTGGAGTTGGAGACGCGCAGGATTTCATCGAACAGGGGCTTGTAGCGATCGTCGCCGGAGACGGAGAGCCACTGAACCTTGTGTTCGTCCACGCTGGCGGAGAAGCCGAGCAACCCGGTGACGCGGCCGTAGAAATCGCCCAGGGAATCGGGTGAGTACTGTTCGTGCTCGAGCGTGAGGCTGGCGCCGCGCGCTCGCCAGCGGGCGCCGCAGCGGAAGTCGCTGCCGCGATCGAGGGTGAGCACGGTGGCTTCTTCGAACGGGGAGCAGTAGTAGGCGGAGGCGGCGTGGGCGAGGTGGTGCTCGACGATGGCGATGCGGCTGTTGGGGAACTGGGCGCGGATCTGGAGGTGGAAGTCGTCGGAGGTGGGGATCGGACGGACTACGGCGACGGTATCGACGTCGGTGGGCCGGGCGCCGGCGAGGTCGAGACACCTGGCGATGGCGTGGGCGGGGAGCTCGCCGGCGGTTTGCCGGTGGGCGCGATTGCGCGAGAGCTTGGACTCTTCGACAGCGGCGACGAGGCGGTCATCTTTGAGGACGGCCGCGGCGGTATCGCCAAGCAAGCCGCCGATCCCGAGGACGATCATTTGGGTTTTGAGCCTCGCTTTTCAATCTTCGCCCAAGTGTCCTTCAGGGCAACGGTGCGGTTGAAAACCGGGGAGCCGGGTTTGGTGTCGGGGTCGACGCAGAA
>DATJYJ010000563.1:0-8420 GCA_035578025.1 Verrucomicrobiia bacterium | reverse complement strand
GAAGGTGCGCTGGGCGAAGTCTGCATCTCGCAGGATGCGGCGGCCGCCTACTACAGCGAGCGGGCCCGCGACTGGGAGAAACAGATGCTGATCAAGGCGCGCATCTCGGCGGGCGACGTGGAGCCGGGCGCGGCTCTGCTCGAATCCGTCGAGCCCCTGATCTACCAAAGCTCGCTGGATTTCCGCGCCGTCGAGGCGGTGAGCGAGACACGGCAACGGATCAGCGAGAAACTGGCGGCGCGCCGCGGGCCAAAGGGCGGGCTGGATGTGAAGCTGACGCCGGGAGGCATTCGCGACATCGAGTTCCTGGTGCAATGCCTGCAGCGGCTGTACGGCGGCCGCGAGCAATGGGTGCGTCATGAAGGGACCTTGTTTTCATTGTTCCGGCTGCGCGACAAGGATTTGTTATCCGGCGTGGAATACGCGCGACTGGTGGCAGCCTACGAGTTTCTTCGCTACTTGGAACACCGGCTGCAGATGGACGAGGACCGTCAGACACACACGCTGCCACCGGCGGGCGAGAAGCTGGACCTGCTGGCGCGGAAGATGCCGGGAGCGGTGCCCGACGGCGAGGCGCTGCGACAAAAGCTGGACGAACATCTGGCAGCGGTCCGGGAGATCTACGACCGCGTGGTTTACGCCAGGCTGGCGCCGCCGCCGGCGGCCGCCGAGCCGGCGCCATCGACGAGAGCGGAGGACTATCCTCAACTGCGGCGCGGGCGCGAGCGATTCGAACACTTCCTCGATTCGGTGAAGGATTCGCCCGCGCTGCGGGAGCTGCTGGAGGGGTCCCGCACGGCTGTTCTGGACATCTTCGAGCACAGCGCCTACTTTGCCGACCAGCTGCTCCGGTACCCCGAACTGTTGGACGAAATCGGGAAGCCGTTCGACACCGATGGCGAGGGAATTCTGGACGGGGCCGGCCTGCGGCGCTTCTATCGGCGGCAGATGCTGCGCATCCAAAGCGACAGCATGTTGGACTCGGCGCCGATTTTCGACACTCTCGGCAAGACGTCGGTATTGGCGGACAGCGTCATCGCCGCGGCGTATCGGATTGCCCTGCGCGAAGCGCCGCCGCCCAGCCACCCGGGGTATCGCGCGTCCGACCAGATGATGGTGATCACGCTCGGCCGGCTGGGGATGCGCGAGTTCGACCTGGGGAGCGACGCGGACGTGAATTTCATTCTCCCCGACGCCGACAGCGGCGAACTCGTATTCTGGACGGGCGTGGCGGAGCGGATTGTGCAGACGCTCAGCTCGTATACCGGTGAGGGCGTGATGTTCGTAGCCGATACCCGCCTCAGACCCAACGGGCGCGCCGGCGACCTGGTGCAGACCGAAGGCGGTTACAAAACATACTTCGCCGAGAAAGCCGAAGCCTGGGAAGGCATTGCCTACATGAAGTCGCGGGCGGTGGCAGGCAATCTCGACCGCGCGACCCGGTTCTTGTACGAACTGCAGCACGTGGATTGGAAGCGCTACGGGCAGAGCATGCGGTCGCGCCGCGAGCTGGGCCTGATGCGCGCCCGTCTGGAACGCGAGCAGGGGCCGCGGAATCCGCTCAAGGCCGGCGTCGGAGGGTACTATGACATCGACTTTGCCCTGATGTATCTTCGGCTCAGAGAGGCCGGCGTCTTTTACAAGGTGCTCAATACGCCGGAACGGATCGATGTGATCGAGAACATGGGCAGCCTCTCGACCGCGGATGCATCCTTTCTGCGCGATGCCGCCACTTTCTATCGCGCATTGGACCACGGACAAAGGATCGCGGTGGGCCATTCCGAGGGCAGCCTGCCCTCGGCCCAATCGCAGTTCGAAGTCTTGACCAACCTGGTGAAGCGCTGGACGCCGCACCGGCTGCACGAACAGCCGCTGGATGTGACCCTGCGGCAGATCCGTACGCGCACGCGCGAGTTCTTCGAGCGCGTGTTTGGAGGTGCCTGAGTGGGGCGGCAGAGAGTGGCGAGAGTGGCGGCATCGCTGGCCGTGGTCGTGGCGGTTGTCGTGCTTTACAGGGATTTCATTCGGGTGAACCAGACTACGGTTGCCTTGACATTGCTGCTGGTGGTTTTGGCAATCTCCGCCCGGTGGGGTCTGGGCGAAGCCACCGTGGCGTCTGTGGCGGCGATGCTGGGATTCAACTTCTATTTCCTGCCGCCGGTAGGGGCGCTCACCATCGACGATCCGCAAAACTGGGTGGCGCTGCTTGCCTTCCTGGCGACCGCGGTCACCGCGAGCCAGCTTTCCGGACGTGCCCGGCGCCGGACAGCGGAGGCCGAAGCGCGGCGGCGCGAGATCGAGCAGCTTTACTCGCTGGTGCAGGCGATGATGCTGAGCGGCAGCGCCCGCCGCACCATCCGGGAGTTCGTCAATCGCGTAGTCCAGGTGTTCGGCTGCGAGGCCGCGGCGGTCTACTATCAGCCGACCGGGGAATTTTTCCGCTCGGGTCCGGAAAGCGCGCCGGTAACGGATCACGACCTTCTAGCCGTGGCCGAAGTGACCGATCTGACCGTGGACGTCAGCCGCGGCGTTGCCACCGCTCCGGTCCGCCTTGGAGGAAGGCCCCTGGGAAGCCTGGCGCTGCTCGCCCCCCTGCCATCGGAAAACATCCTGCGCGCGATCGTCAACCTGGTGGCGATTACCATCGAGAAGGCGCGTGCCCTGGAGGACGCGAGCCAGGCCGAAGCGGCGCGCCAGAGCGAGGCTCTGAAATCGGCGCTGCTGGATTCCCTGGCGCACGATATCAAAACCCCCCTGACATCCATCAAGGCCGCGGTCACCAGCTTGCTGAGCACGCCGGCCGAAGAGGAGAAAGAACTGCTGACCATCATCAACGAAGAGGCCGACCGGCTGAATCAACTCGCGGCCGAAGTGATCGCCATGGCGCGTGTCGAGGCCGGCAAGCTGCATCTGGACCGGAAAGCCGTGGCACCCGCGGAGCTGATCGAAGGCGCGCTCAGCCAGCTTTCGGTATCGCTGAAAGGACGTCCGCTGGAGATGCGCGTGCCGGCCGATTTGCCAATCGTCGATGCGGATCCGGAATTCACGCAGCAGGTGATCCGCCAACTGGTGGAAAATGCGCTGAAGTATTCGCCGGAGAACTCGCCGGTGACGATCACTGCCCGGCCGGAAGGTGCGAAAATCGTGATCGGCGTGGCCGACCAGGGGCCGGGGATCGATGAGTACGAGCGGGTGCGCCTGTTTGAGAAATTCTTTCGCGGCCGCCGCCACCGCTTCGATACCAAGGGCACCGGCATGGGGCTGGCGATCGCCAAGGGAATCGTGGAAGCGCACGGAGAGCGCATCTGGGTGGAGAGCGAGCCGGGCCGGGGTGCGGCCTTTTATTTTACGCTGGCGCTGGGCGGAGGAACGGAACATTGAGCGCAGGCAGGATCCTGGTGGTGGACGACGATCCGCAGATCCGGCGGGTCATGAAAGCGACCCTGGTCGGCCACGGCTACGAGGTGATCGAAGCGCGCACTGGCGAGGACGCGCTGCAACTGCTCCCGCACGAAATGCCAAGCCTGGTGCTGCTCGACATGAACATGCCTGGCATGGGCGGTCTGGAGACGTGCCGCGCGATCCGCTCCGGGAGCGACGTGCCCGTGGTGATTCTTTCGGTGCGCAACACCGAGAAAGACAAAGTGGCCGCGCTGGATGCCGGCGCGGACGATTACGTCACCAAGCCTTTCGGCATCGAAGAGCTCCTGGCGCGGATTCGCGCGGCGCTGCGGCGCTCGCCTCTGTCGCCCGAAGGGGGGCCGCACGGATTCAATGCGCCCGATCTGGAAATCGATTTCGACACCCGCCGCGTGCACGCCAACGGGAAAGACGTCCGGCTCACCCCGAAGGAGTTCGAGGTGCTTCGCTACCTGGTGGCGCACGCCGGGCGTCCGGTGACGCACCGCGAGCTGCTGCAATCGGTGTGGGGACCGGATTACGGGGACGAACCGGAGTATCTGCGGGTGTTTATCAACCAGGTGCGAAAGAAGATCGAGGCGAATCCGGCGAAACCGAAGTACGTGCTCACCGAGCCCTGGGTCGGATATAAGTTCGCTGGTTGACCCTCCTGGTTGGAATCCGCCTCACTATGCAATCCTGATCGTTTCTTTATGACTTCCTTACGGGTAAGTTCCTACGCTGTAGTAGGTAACTCACCATGCTGCCACGTGGACAGCTTCAAATCGATCCCAGCGACCTTGCGGCAGATACGTTCGCGGGCGAGATCGAGCTCGTCGTGCCATTCACCGACCCCGAAACCACCCGCGCCGTGCTCAAGAAAGTAGAAACGCTGACCTCCGGATTGAACGCGCGAATCATGCTGGTGGCGATCCACGCACTGCCGTATCCCCTCCCGTTCGTTTGCCCGACTGCCACGCACGCTTTTCTGGTGGATCAACTGCTTGAGCTGGCCAACACGTGCTCACTGCCGGTAGCTTCGGAAGTAGTGCTGGCGCGGAGCCGCGAGGAAGGCTTCCGGCACTCGCTGAAATCGGACTCGACCGTGATGGTGGGGACCCACCGCCACCTGTGGCGAACCGCGGAGGAGCGGCTCGCCAGGATGCTGGCCGCGGACGGGCACAAGGTGATGCTGCTGCACGTCGATTGAAGGAAAAACATGCTTGATTTGGCTTTTGTGTTGTTGACAGCGGCGTTTTTCGCCGCCAGTTGGGCATTCGTCAAAGGATGCGAGCGGTTATGACGGCGGAATATGCGATCGGCCTGTTGGTCGCGGCGGCGCTGGCGGTTTACTTGTTTTACGCGCTGCTCCGGCCGGAGAGGTTCTAGCCATGACGGCGAACGGACTGTTCCAGATCGGTCTCTTCCTGGCGGTGGTGCTGTTGCTGGCCAAGCCGGTGGGCTGGTACATGGCACGGGTCTTCAGCGGCGAGCTGGCATGGCTGCGCAGAGTAGAGCGCGCCATCTACGCCGCCTGCTCGGTGGATGAAGCCAGGGAACAAACCTGGGTCCAATACGGCGGGTCGCTGTTGGCGTTCAGCCTGATCAGCATTCTGGTCACCTACGCCATTCTGCGCCTTCAGCAGTGGTTTCCGTGGAATCCACAGGGCTTGGGCAACGTAGGGCCGGATCTGAGTTTCAACACGGCCGCGAGTTTCGGCACGAACACCAACTGGCAGTTTTACACGCCGGAAAGCGCCATGAGCTATCTGAGCCAAATGGTCGCGCTGGCAACGCACAATTTCTTCTCGGCTGCCGCCGGGATCGCGATTGCCATCGTGCTGGTGCGCGGGTTCGCGCGGCATTCCACCCGCATGCTTGGAAACTTCTGGGTGGATCTGACGCGGGCGATATTGTACGTGCTGCTGCCGCTATCCATCGCCGGCGCTCTGCTGCTGTGCTCCCAGGGTGTGATCCAGAACTTGAGCCCCTATACCAAAGTGGCAACCCTCGAAGGCGCGGCCCAGACCATTCCACAGGGGCCGGCTGCGTCGCAGGAAGCCATCAAGATGTTGGGGACGAATGGAGGCGGATTCTTCAACGCCAACTCCGCGCACCCCTTCGAAAATCCCACGCCGCTTTCGAATTTCCTGGAGCTCGTATTCATTTTCGTCATACCCGCGGGCTTGACCTACACGTTCGGAAAGATGGTGGGCGATACCCGCCAGGGTTGGGCGCTCCTGGCCGCAATGACCTTGCTGTTCCTGGCAGGCGTGTTCGTCGTGTATCCCGCGGAATCGGCGGGCAACCCGGTGCTGCACGCGCTCGGGGCGCCGGGGCCGAACTTCGAGGGCAAGGAAGTCCGCTTCGGAATCGCCGATTCTTCGTTGTTTACCGTGGTCACGACGGATGCGAGCTGCGGCGCGGTCAACAACGCGCACGACAGCCTGACGCCCATCGGCGGGATGATCCCGATGATCAACATCGAGCTGGGCGAGGTCATTTTCGGCGGTGTGGGCGCCGGACTCTACGGGATGCTGCTGTTCGCGGTGCTGGCGGTGTTCATTGCGGGGCTCATGGTTGGCCGGACTCCGGAATACCTGGGAAAGAAGATCGAGCAGAAGGAGGTCAAGATGATGATGATCGCCGTGCTGGTGCTGGCGATTTCGATCCTTGGCTTCTCGGCCGTGGGTGCCGGGCTGAAGACGGTGGAAGGGAGCCTGACGAACCATGGACCCCACGGGCTTTCCGAAATTCTGTATGCGTATTCCAGTGGGACCGGAAATAACGGCAGCGCGTTCGGCGGACTGAACCCCAGTCCGTACTTGAACACCACGATGGGAATCGCCATGCTCTGGGGGCGATTCCTGATGATCATCCCACTGCTCGCGGCGGCTGGAAGCCTTGCGCAGAAGAAACTCGTGCCGGTATCGGCGGGAACATTCCCCACCCACGGTCCGCTCTTCGTCGTGCTGCTGGTTGGCGTCGTGACGATTGTGGGGGCCCTGACCTTCTTTCCGGCGCTCTCGCTGGGGCCGATTGTGGAACATTTTCTGATGCACCAGGGGAGGCTGTGGAGCTAGTATGCCTGTAGTCGCAGGAGTTCCGGCACCGGTGGAACCGACATCGATCGTCCCGAAGAAGGGGGCGCGCGCACGCCCGCTGTTCGACCCGCCGATTGTGAAGCGCGCCATCGGCGACTCGTTCGTCAAGCTGAATCCGCGGACCATGATGAAGAATCCCGTCATGTTCGTGGTCGAAGTCGGCGCTGTCATGACTACTGTCCTGGCGGCGAGGGATCTGGCCGTGGGGGCGTCGATCGCGGCGTTCACCGCACAGATCACGCTCTGGCTGTGGTTCACGGTGTTGTTTGCGAATTTCGCGGAAGCCATGGCAGAGGGGCGTGGCAAGGCACAGGCGGACACGCTCCGGAAGACCAAGACGGAAACCACCGCACGGCGGCTCCTGTCGGGCGGGCGCACGGAGACGGTTGCCGCGACCCAACTGCGCAGCGGCGACCTGGTGCTGGTGGAAGCGGGCGAGATCATCCCGGGCGATGGCGACGTCATCGAGGGCATCGCCAGCGTGGACGAATCGGCCATCACGGGCGAGAGCGCACCCGTAATTCGCGAATCCGGCGGGGACCGCAGTGCCGTAACCGGCGGCACCAAGGTGCTCAGCGACTGGATCAGGGTAAAAATCACATCGAACCCGGGCGAGACGTTCCTGGACCGCATGATCGCGCTCGTCGAAGGAGCGCAGCGCCAGAAGACGCCCAACGAGATCGCGCTGAATATCGTGATCGCGGGGCTGACGCTGGTGTTTTTGCTGGCGGTAGTGACGCTGCAGCCGTTCGCGGTGTTCAGCGTCAAAGCCAGCGGGTCGGGCGAGGCCCCGAGCGTGACGGTGCTCATCTCGCTGCTGGTGTGCCTGATTCCGACGACGATCGGCGGTCTGCTTTCGGCCATCGGGATCGCAGGCATGGATCGCGTGATGCAGCATAATGTGCTGGCCATGAGCGGCAAAGCCGTAGAGGCGGCGGGCGACGTCAATACGCTGCTCCTGGATAAGACCGGGACCATCACGCTGGGCAACCGGCAGGCGGTGGAGTTCATTCCGGTGGACGGCGTGAACGAGGCGGAGCTGGCCGACGCGGCTCAACTCTCCAGCCTGGCGGACGAAACGCCCGAGGGTCGATCGATCGTGGTGCTCGCCAAGCAGAAGTACGGCATTCGCGGGCGTGAGGTGGCCGAGCACGGTGCCCACTTCATCCCGTTCACCGCGCAGACCCGCATGAGCGGCGTCGATATGGACGGCCGCCGCGTGCGCAAGGGCGCCACCGAGAGTGTGGTCGAATTCGTCCACGAGGCGGGCGGCACCGTGACCACGCAGTTGACCGAAATCACCGACCGCATCTCGCGCTTCGGCGGAACTCCGCTGGTGGTTGCGGACGGACCGCGGGCGCTGGGCGTGGTCCATCTCAAGGACGTGGTCAAGGGCGGAATGCGCGAGCGCTTCGAGCAATTGCGCGCCATGGGCATTCGCACCGTGATGATCACGGGCGACAATCCGTTGACCGCGTCGGCGATCGCGGCTGAGGCGGGCGTGGACGATTTTCTGGCCCAGGCGACGCCCAAAGACAAGATGGACCTGATCAGGAAGGAGCAGGCCGGCGGCCGCCTGGTCGCGATGACTGGGGACGGCACGAACGACGCTCCTGCACTGGCGCAAGCCGACGTGGGACTCGCGATGAACACCGGCACCATGGCCGCGAAAGAAGCCGGCAACATGGTCGACCTGGACAGCAATCCGACCAAGCTGATTGAAGTCGTGGCCATCGGCAAGCAGTTGCTGATGACGCGCGGCGCGCTCACCACGTTTTCCATCGCCAACGACATCGCGAAGTATTTCGCGATTCTGCCGGCCATGTTCATGGCGACATACCCGGTGCTGGGAAAACTCAACGTGATGGGCCTGCACAGCGCGCGGAGCGCGGTGCTGGCGAGCGTGATTTTCAATGC
>DATJYJ010000562.1:0-84418 GCA_035578025.1 Verrucomicrobiia bacterium | reverse complement strand
CGCGCCGAGGCGGAGATCGCTGCCAGCGACCTTTCCGAGAAGGGCTTCTTCTATATCCCCTCGCTTTCGGCGCGGACCATCGTGTACAAGGGCCTGCTGCTGGCTCCGCAGATTGCCAACTTCTATCCGGAGTTGAAGGATTCCGAGGTGGTGAGCGCGCTGTGCCTGGTGCACCAGCGGTTCTCGACCAACACGTTTCCAACCTGGCAGTTCGCGCACCCGTACCGGTATATCGCGCACAACGGCGAAATCAATACGCTGCGCGGCAACGTGAACTGGATGCACGCGCGGCAGAGCGTGCTGGCTTCGCCGTTGTTCGGCGAAGATATCAAGAAGCTGTTCCCGGTGATTCAGCCGGGCGGAAGCGATTCGGCAGCGTTCGACAACGCGCTGGAACTCCTGGTATTGGCGGGCCGGAGCCTGCCGCACGCCATGGCCATGTTGATTCCGGAAGCATGGGCGAAGAACGAGCACATGAATCCGCAGAAGCGCGCGTTCTACGAATACCACGCATCGCTGATGGAGCCGTGGGACGGACCGGCGGCGATCGCGTTCACCGACGGCCGTTCGATCGGGGCTACGCTGGACCGCAACGGCCTGCGTCCCGCGCGCTACCTGATCACCAAAGACGACCTCTGCATCATGGCGAGCGAGACGGGCGTGCTGCCGGTGAAACCGGAAGACGTCAAGCTCAAGGGCCGCCTCCAGCCCGGCAAGATGCTGCTGGTGGATACCGTCGATGGCCGCATCATCAGCGACCAGGAGCTCAAGCGGGCGCTCTATGGGCGGAACCCGTACCAGCTCTGGCTGAAGGAAAACCAGATCACCCTCGATCAGCTTGCCGAGCCGCCGCGCGAGCACGGCGCCGATCGCAAGACCCTGGTGCGCCGCCAGCGCGCGTTCGGGTACACGGACGAGGACATCCGCATGATCCTCGCGCCCATGGCCGAAAAGGGCGAAGAACCCGTCGGCAGCATGGGCACCGACACACCCCTGGCCTGTCTGAGCGACAAGCCGCAGCCTCTGTTCAACTACTTCAAGCAGCTCTTCGCGCAGGTGACCAACCCGCCGATCGACCCGATCCGCGAAGAGATGGTGATGTCGCTCACCAGCTACATCGGGACCGAGCGCAACATTCTGGCGGAAACGCCGCAGCACTGCCACACCCTCAAACTGCCGCAGCCGATCCTGACCAACCGCGACCTGGAAAAACTGCGCCGGGTGAGCCAGGGCGATTTTCTGGCCACCACGATTCCGACGCTGTTTGCGGTGGAGGAAGGCGCGAAGGGTCTGGAGCGCGCGTTGACGCAGCTTTGCCGGCGCGCGTCACTGGCCATTCAATCGGGCTACACGCTGCTGATTCTTTCCGACCGGGGCCTCGACGAAGACTACGCGCCGATCCCGAGCCTGCTGGCACTGGCCGCGGTACACAATCACCTGGTGCGGGAGGAGACGCGAACCCAGGTGGCCTTGATTATCGAGAGCGGCGAGCCGCGGGAGGTAATGCATTTCGCGTTGCTGATCGGTTACGGCGCGAGCGCGATCAATCCCTACCTGGCCCTGGAAACAGTCGGGCAGGAGGCCAAGCCCGCCTACATCAAGGCAATCAACAAAGGGCTACTGAAGACGTTCTCCAAAATGGGCATTTCGACCCTGCAAAGCTATCGCGGCGCACAGGTGTTCGAAGCCATCGGATTGAACCGGCAGCTTGTGGACAAGTACTTCACCGGCACGGTGAGCCGCATCGAAGGCGTCGGGCTGGATGTGCTGGCGCAGGAAGCCATCATGAAGCACGGTTACGCTTTCGCGCCCCAGACCGATTTCGATACGGAGCTGGATGTGGCAGGCAACTACCAGTGGCGGGCGCGCGGTGAATACCATCTGTACAATCCGCAGACCGTGGCCAAGCTGCAGCATGCCGTGCGCCAGGAGAATTTCGCGACCTTCCAGGAATATACGGACCTGATCGACAACCAGACGCGGCAACTCTGTACATTGCGCGGATTGCTCCAGGTGAAGGAGTCCGCCAGCCCGGTTCCGCTCGAGCAGGTCGAGCCGGCGGCGAATATCGTCAAGCGGTTTGCCACGGGCGCAATGAGCTTCGGCTCGATCTCCAAGGAAGCGCACGAGACCCTGGCCATGGCGATGAACCGCATCGGGGGCCGGAGCAACACCGGCGAGGGCGGCGAAGACGAGGCGCGATTCGGCACGGAGCGCCGCAGCGCCATCAAGCAGGTGGCGAGCGCGCGGTTCGGCGTCACCACCAACTACCTGATCAACGCCGAGGAGCTGCAAATCAAGATGGCGCAAGGCGCCAAGCCGGGCGAAGGCGGACAGCTTCCGGGGCACAAGGTGGACGAGACCATCGCCCGGGTGCGCCATTCGACGCCGGGCGTGGGTTTGATTTCGCCTCCGCCGCATCATGACATCTACTCGATCGAGGACCTGGCGCAACTGATCTACGACCTCAAGAACGTCAATCCGCAAGCGCGAATCTCGGTGAAGCTAGTGGCGGAAGTCGGAGTGGGCACGGTGGCGGCAGGAGTGGCGAAAGCTCATGCGGACGTCATCCTGATTTCGGGCGATTCGGGAGGCACAGGAGCCAGCCCGCTCTCCTCGATCAAGCATGCCGGGGTGCCTTGGGAGCTGGGGCTCGCCGAAGCGCACCAGGTCCTGGTGCTCAACGACCTGAGGGGACGGGTGCGCCTGCAGACCGACGGCAAGCTCCAAACCGGGCGCGACGTGGTGATCGCAGCCCTGCTGGGCGCCGAGGAGTTCGGATTCTCGACGGCGCCGCTGGTGTCGATGGGATGCATCATGATGCGCAAGTGCCACCTGAACACCTGCCCGGTGGGCATCGCGACACAGGATCCGGCGCTGCGCGCCAAGTTCCAGGGCGCGCCGGAGCACGTCATCAACTTCTTCTTCTTTATCGCGGAACAAGTGCGGCAATTCATGGCCCGGATGGGCTTCCGCAGCTTCGACGAGATGGTAGGGCGCGTGGACATGCTGGACGCACGGAGCGCGATCGATCATTGGAAGGCGAAAGGGCTGGATCTCTCGGTGATCCTGTTCAATCCGCAGATGCCGAGCCGCATCGCGCGGCGCTGCGTGCAGGCGCAGGACCACGGCCTTAACCAGGCGCTGGACTACAAGCTCATCGACCACGCGCGCGAGGCGCTGGAAGACCGGCGCCCGGTCGAGATCCGGCTGCCGATTCGCAACGTGCATCGCACGGTAGGCGCGATGCTCTCTGGCGAGATCGCCCGCCGGTTCGGCTCCGAGGCGTTGCCCGACAATACGATCCACTTCGCGTTCACCGGCAGTGCCGGGCAGAGCTTCGGCGCGTTTCTGGCGCAGGGCGTCACGCTGGAGCTGGAAGGCGACGCCAACGACTACGTGGGCAAGGGACTGAGCGGCGGCCGGCTGGTGATCTATCCTCCGCGGGCCTCTACCTTCCAGCCGGAAGAAAACATCCTGATCGGCAACGTGGCCTTGTACGGCGCCACCAGCGGCGAGGCATTCCTCAACGGGCGGGCCGGCGAGCGGTTTGCCGTGCGGAACTCGGGCGCCACGGCCGTCATCGAGGGCCTGGGAGATCACGGATGCGAGTACATGACCAAGGGCATCGTGGTGGTGCTGGGCAAGTGCGGGCGGAATTTCGCCGCGGGCATGAGCGGAGGCATCGCTTACGTCCTGGATGAGAAGGGCGATTTCGCGGAGAAGCGCTGCAACAAGGCGAGCGTCGATCTGGACCCGGTGCCGGACGAGGATCAGGCGCTGCTCTTCCGCCTGATCGAGAAGCACGCCGAGCTGACCGGGAGTCCGCGCGCCAAGTGGGTGCTAGAGAACTGGGACACGATGCTGCCGAAGTTCATCAAGATCTTCCCGCACGAGTACAAACGCGTCCTGCGTGAGGCGGACGAACGGCTTGCGTTGTCGGCCTACGCGGCGCAGCAGCGTCCCGCGGAGGTGCTCCGTGGGTAAGGTTACCGGCTTCCTCGAATATACACGCGAGCTACCCGAGCGCCGCCCGCCCGCCGAGCGGATCCAGGACTGGTTCGAGATTTACAAACCCTTCCCCGAAGACTCTCTGCGCACGCAGGCGGCGCGCTGCATGGATTGCGGCGTCCCGTTCTGCCACACGGGCTGCCCTCTGACCAACATCATTCCCGACTGGAACGATCTGGTCTATCGCGGGCGCTGGAAGGAGGCGGTACGCCAACTCCACGCGACCAACAATTTCCCCGAATTCACCGGGCGCATCTGCCCTGCCCCGTGCGAGGCGAGCTGCGTGCTCGGCATCAACGAGCCGCCGGTCACCATCAAGCACATCGAGAAGACCATCATCGACCGCGCTTTCGCCGAGGGAATGATCCGCCCGGAACCCGCGCCGGCGCGCAGCGGCAAGAGCGTCGCGATCGTGGGCAGCGGTCCGGCGGGACTGGCGGCGGCGCAGCAACTGGCGCGTGCCGGGCACGACGTGACGGTCTTTGAGAAGAACGACCGCATCGGCGGCCTGCTGCGCTACGGCATCCCGAATTTCAAGATGGAGAAGCACCTCATCGACCGCCGTCTCCAACAGATGCGCGCCGAAGGGGTGCAGTTCGTGACCAACGCGCACATCGGCGTCTCGCATCCGGTGGAGGATCTTCAGCGCCGCTTCGATGCAATTCTCCTGGCGGGGGGCGCGGAGCAGGCTCGCAACCTCAATGTGCCGGGACGCGAGCTGAGGGGCATCCATTTCGCCATGGAATTTCTGCCGCAGCAGAACCGGATCTGCGAAGGCGATACGGTGTCCGGGCAGATCACGGCTACTGGCAAGCGCGTGGTAATCATCGGCGGGGGAGACACCGGCGCCGATTGCCTGGGCACGTCGCATCGTCAGGGCGCCCTGGCCGTTACGCAATTTGAGCTGCTTCCCAAGCCGCCCGATATCCGGTCGGCGAGCACGCCGTGGCCGCTGTGGCCCATGCAGCTTCGCGTTGAGAGCTCGCACGAAGAAGGCGGAATCCGCGACTGGAGCGTGAGCACGGTTCGATTCACCGGCGACGCCGAAGGGAACGTGAGACAGCTTCACGCAGTACGGGTAGGACTACCGCCGGATTTTGCACCGTTACCTGGGACCGAGTTCACGCTCGATGCCGATCTGGTCCTACTCGCAA
The DNA here is from genome assembly GCA_035578025.1 of Verrucomicrobiia bacterium. Taxonomy (GTDB): domain Bacteria; phylum Acidobacteriota; class Terriglobia; order Bryobacterales; family Bryobacteraceae; genus Solibacter. The sequence continues at coordinate 79,253 of DATJYJ010000562.1, read as the reverse complement.
TGGGTTTCACCGGCCCGGTGAAGGGCGGAATGATCGAGCAACTAGGCCTGCAACTGGACCAGCGCAGCAATATCGCCACTGGTCCCGACTATATGACCAGTGTCCGGGGGGTTTTCGCGGCCGGCGACATGCGGCGCGGACAATCGCTGGTGGTGTGGGCGATCGCAGAGGGCCGCAAGGCTGCGGAATTCATCAACAAATGGCTTCTGGAGTAACCGAGTACTTCGTACCGTAGGTTCCAAAATGCTCGAAAAGTAACGCGTACCCAGCCTGTACGTTTGGGACTGGTCTCTTCCCTTGCCGATGCCGCATCCTGGTATCGCCATGAGGGGCGAGGAAAATACGACACCAGAAGCAAACGCGGGACGTCAGGGGGCGCCGATCCTCCTGGTGGACGATACCGCCATAGACCTCAAGTTCATGCGTCTGCTCCTCACCTACGAGGGGTATACGGTGCGCACCGCCAGCCAGGCCGAGGAAGCGTTGGATATCTTGAGCGGGTTCCGGCCGGAGCTGGTCCTGACCGATATCCGGCTGCCGGGAATGGATGGCCTGGAGCTGACCAGGCGCATCAAGGAAGACCCGAGGACCAATTCGATCAAGGTGGTGGCCGTATCGGCATATGCCGGCGCGGGCGACGAGCAGCAGGCAATCGGCGCCGGCTGCGACGCTTACCTCACCAAACCGATCGACAGCAGCGCGCTGACTTCGCGGGTGCGTCACATCTTGCAGCGGGCACTGCCGCCCCCCACCCTGGAGGCTGAGGCCGAGCCGGCGGTGGCCCCGAGTCTTTCCGAGACAGAGGTGGAACATCTGCGCCGCAGCTTCCTGCACGAAGGCTCCGAACAGTTGCGGCAGATCCTGGACCTTCTGGACTCCGGGTTCGATCTGGAGCGGACCTGCGGCCTGCTGCACTCGTGGGCAGGCACGGGCGGATTCACAGGTTGTCCGGGGATCGCCAGGCTGGCGAGGACAACAGAAGAGCTGTTGCGCGACGGGAACTATCGCGCGTCCGAACTGCGCGAGTTGCTGAGCACTCTGCTCTTCGCCTTCTCCCAGCAGATTGCCGACATCGAAGTCGCGGTTCCGGAGCACGTCGCCAAATCGCTGCGCGGCAAGCGAGTGGCGCTGATCGGCTTCGCGCCGGCCCGGGCGAGTTTTCTTGCCTCGACCTTCGAAGAAGTCAATTCCCACCCACGCACGGTCAAGCTTTTCGACCGGCCCGACGATGAGCCTGTGGACGAATATGAACTCGCGATTGTCCACGTCGGCCAGGAGGCATTGGCCTCCGGCTGGCTCGCGCCCGACGCCTTCCCATCCGGCATGGTTCTGATCTGTTCCGGTACGCGGCGCGATTTGATGAACCTGGCGCCCGGGCTGCAGTCGAGAGCGGCCGGTTTCCTGGTGGAGACATGGGATCCCGAAGAGGTGCTGATGCACGCTCACCTGGCGATCTCGCGGGGGCCGGCGTCGGCACTGGCGGCGGCTCCGGCGACGCAGGCGCCGGCGGGCTCGGCGTCCATTGCTGCCACGCAAGCGCGCACCAGGGTGCTGATCGCCGATGACGATTCGTTGATTCTGGCGGTGGTCGGTTCCACGATCGAGAACTACGGGATGAGTTGCCAGCGGGTGGACAACGGGGAAGAGGCTCTGCGGCAGATTCGCGAGACGCTCCCGCAGATCGCGGTGCTGGACGTCAACATGCCGGGCCCGGACGGTTTCGAGGTGCTGGCGGCGATTCGGGCGGAGAAACTGCCGGTCCAGGTGGTGCTGCTCACTGCGCGGCAGCGCGAAGGCGACATTCTGCGCGGGTTTCAGCTCGGAGCCGACGATTACATGGTGAAGCCGTTCAACCCACTGGAACTGATCGCGCGTCTGAGGAGGCTCGTGCGGCGATGACCCACATGGCGCTCATCGCCTCCCTCGCGGTCCAAGGGCTCTGCTGCCTGACGCTGCTCGGCGCACTGGCGGCGGCGATGCTCAAGCAATCGCGCGAGGCGCGGCGGCGGGAGGAGGCAATTGCCGTCGCTCCGGCAGTTCGCGAGGCGGTGACGACCTACCTTTGCGGCAACAGCGACCTTACCGAGCTGCGCCAGCTCACAACACGATCCGCCCGGCAGGTCGAAGAGTCGATCCTAGGCTTTCAAGCGCGGCTGGGCGGCAACGATCGCGAGCGCCTGGGGGAGCTGGCGGTGGACCTCGGCTTTGTATCCAAGTGGTGCGACGACTCCGAATCAGCGGATCTCGAAGTCCGGCGCCGGGGCTTCGCCCGGCTGGCGGCGTTGGCTCAGTCGGAGGCCGTCCGCCGCATGATCGACGACCTGCCGGAGCGCGGCCTCAAAGATGCAGATCCCATGGTGCGCCTGGAATCGGCGCGGGCGCTGCTGGAATCGGGATCAGACCGGGCGCTCGATCTGGCCTTCGAGGCTGCGTTGACGTTTACGCCGCTGGCCCAGCTCGAAATCGCGTCCCTGTTGCGGCGTCACGCGATGCGGCTGTGCGAAGCCATCATCCCGCGGGCGCTGCGGACCGGATCGGTGAACCAACTGCTCGTCACGCTGCCGCTGCTGAATTCGTGGGAGTGTGCTCTACCCCTGGCCGATATCGGCTCGCTGGCCTGCCACCCCGATCCCCGAGTACGGCTCGAGATCATGCGCCTGCTGTCGCTCGTCCCACCCACGCCTGCCAATCGGCGCGCCCTCTTGACCGGCCTGGCGGACAGCGACCTGGAAGTAAACCTGGCCGCGGTTGCCGCCCTGGACCGGCTCAAGATGCGCGCGGCGATGCCGCATCTTACAAGCTGTCTGCGGCGAGGATCGGAATCGCTCGCGCGGGCCGCGGCGGGGGTGCTGGGGACCATGGGAGGAGATGGTTTGCGGGCACTGGAAGGACAGCTTCCCAACCCGGATCCGATTGCCTCCGGAGCAGCTCGGGAAGTGTTGGAACGATTCAGCGGCATGCCGTCGGAGGCGTGCGCGTGATACCAGCGCTGATCCTGGTTTTTCTTGGACTCTGCCTGGCGGCCTGGGGGGCGTTGAACCTCTGTTTCCTTCTCAAGGGAGCGATTCGGGCTCGCCGTGAGAGGCTGTCGCCGGCGCCCGAGGAGCCGACGTTCCTGCTGAAGTCGCGGCTGGTTCCGGACGTGGCAATCCTGGCGGCGCCGCCGGACGCCTCGGAGTCCTCGTTCCGTTTTGTGCGCCGGCTGGCCCGGCTTTACTTCGGACATCTGGAGATCGTGCTGGTGTTGGACGGACCTTCAGACGACGAGCTCGCCGCCTGGAAGCGCGAATTTCACCTGGTTCCGGTGCCGCGGCACGAGGTGGCCGAGTTCGAAACCCGGCCGCTGTGCCAGGTCTACGCCTCCATGGAACCGTTGCCGCTGATCTTTGTAAACAAGGAGCGCGGCGGCGAGGGCGATTGCCTGAACGCGGCGATCAATCTTACTTCGGCGCCGGTGATCGGGCTGGTGGATTGGAACGCCGACGTTTCCGAAGACGCACTGCTGCGCCTCATCTGCCCGATGATCGACGAGCCCGAGAGCATCCACGCAGTGTGCGCGGCGGCTCCCGCGGCTCCGGCGAGCGGGCGCGCGGCGCGCCTGTATCACCTGATTTTCTTACGGCAGTGGCTCTGCCGCTGCGCAGGCTTAGCGGTGTGGAACAGTTTCCTGCCGGCGCCGGGATCGTTTCTGCTGTTGAAGCGCGACGCGGTGGTGCGCGCCGGAGGCTTTCGAGCCATGACTGGATGCGCGCTGGAGATGGTGTTGCGCCTGCACCGGATGGCGATGGCGGAGAATCGCTCGTACCGGATCCGGCTGCTACCGGGTGCGATATCGCGCCCGGCTGCGCCTCGTTCGAAGCGAGAGATGCAGGAGCGGATCGCACGCGAGCAGGCCGCGGTTGCCGCTACCCTTGCCCGTCACATGGGCATGCTCTACGGTTTCGGCGGCATCAGCCGGCTGGCGATTCCGGGCTTGTTCTGTTCCCGGTTGCTGGTGCCCCTGATGGAGACCGCGTTTCTGGCCCTGGCGATTCCGGCGCTGGTGCTTCACTGGATGGCGGCCCTGGACCTCGCCCTTTTGACCGCGTGCGCCGCCTCCGGCGGCACCCTGCTCTCGATGACCGCGGTGGTGCTCGAACCCTTTGCCGCGGGTTCCCGGATTCCGCCGCGCCAGCTCGCGGCCCTGTTCTTCACGTCCATCGTGGAGAACATCGGCCACCGCCAGTGGCGGAATGTCCACCTCATTGCTCTCTTTTTGCGCGGATTCTTTGCCGCACCCTCTGAAGTGAATTGAAGAATGCAGAAAGCCAGCCGTCAACACGACCGTGAACCGGTAGATTTTCAAGTAGTCCTCTATTGGGAGGATGCCGCCGGCCAGGTTCATTCCATCAGGCCTCGGGCCAGCGACCTTTCGCCGGGAGGCATCCGGCTGAAAAGCGAGGTCGGTGTCGACCCCGGGACACAGGTCTACCTGGATGTACGGCGTTACGGTGTCCCGCTGGAAGGCACGGTCCGCTATTGTGTCGCGGGCGCGGGCGGCTATCGAATCGGAGTGGAGTTCGCCCATCCCGCCGGACGGGTGGTGGAGTCCTATGCGAAGGATGTCGACTTTTACGAGATTCTTCAGCTCAGCCCGCGGGCCGACATGGAGACGATCCACCGCGTGTACCGGATCATGGCCGCGCGGTTCCACCCCGACAATCCGGAGAGCGGCGACCAGGAGAGATTTCTCCAGCTTTCCGAGGCGTACCGTGTGCTCAGCGATCCCGACCGGCGCGCTCAGTACGATGGCATCCGCGGCACGGAGCCGCAGCGTCCCATTCCGGTGTTCCAGGCCAAGGCGTTTGTCGACGACAAGGAAGGCGAGGCCAACCGCCGCCTGGGCGTGATGTGCCTGCTGTATGCCAAGCGCCGCCGCGATTGCGATCATCCCAGCCTGGGGCTGCTGGAGCTCGAGGAGATGATGTCGATTCCGCGCGAGTACCTGGAATTCACCCTCTGGTATTTGAAGCAGAAGCGGTATGTCGAGACATCAGAAGGCGCCGATTTCCAGCTCACGGCCACCGGCGTGGATTTCGTGGAAGCACACGCGCCCGAGAAGCCGCTGCTGCACAACCTGCTGCAACGCGGGAGTTCCGCGCCGAGCAGTGCGCAACAAGGCTCCGTCGATCTGGAGCGCGCGGACGGCGCGCGAGCGCGGCCTCATTCGGCTTTGGCGTCGTACTGCATGGCTCCGGCGATATTGCCCTCGGGATCCTGAAAGAACAACAGCCGTCCAATCCCGGCGAGGGTGCAGATCTGCATGACGATCCGGCCTCCGTTGGCCTCGATCGCCGCGGCCGCCGCTTCGATATCGTCCACAGAGATGGTACATTCGAAGCCGCGCATGGGAACGCCGGGAATGATCTCGCGGCGTTTCTGCAGTGAACCCCGCAGCGGCACGTGGGCCTTCGCCGATTGCTCGTCCACCATGTAGAAACCCGGCGGCCCATAGGACTGAAATTTCCAGCCGAACACCTTTTCGTAGAAACGCAACGCGCGGTTCACGTCATCGGCATTGATCGAGAAGTGGGCAACCTGTGACATCGTCCGGCAACTCCTTTTCTGACTCTGGATTCTACAATCTGGACGGCAGGCCAGGATTACGCTATCTTGCCAGTTAATGTCGAATTTCCGCCACCCCGACCGTACCGTACAGATACGCAGTTTCGCGGTCACCTTTCAGAGCGGACAGGCGGCTCCGCCCGCATTGCATGATTCGCACGAGTGGCACCAGCTCATCTACGCGATCCGCGGGGTGCTGACCGTACATACCGGCGCCGGATCCTGGGTGGTCCCGCCGCATCGCGGCGTCTGGATTCCGGCCGGTTTCCAGTACAGGCTCGAATTCAGCGGCGTCGTGGCGCTGCGCATGCTCTACGTTCGGGAGCGGCTGCATCGCGCCGCCAAACAGTGTTCCGTGGTCAACATCACTCCTCTGCTGCGCGAGCTGATCGTTCGAACCAACCTGATTGGGGCGCTGGACGCGGCGATTCCAGAGCGGAAGCGCTTGATCGGAGTGATTCTGGACGAGCTGAAAATGCTGAAGGTCGTGCCTCTGCAACTGCCCTCGCCGCAGGACCGCCGGGCAGCGCAGTTCGCCGCCTTGTCAGCCGCCGATCATGCGGAGAAGATACCGCTGGCGATGATGCTCCGCCAGTGTGGGGCGAGCCGCCGGACGCTGGAGCGAATCTTTCCCGCGGAAACCGGGATGACGCTCGGCCAGTGGCTGCGCAGGCAGAAGCTGTTGCAGGCCCTGCGGCGGCTGGCGGCGGGCGATTGCGTGAACACGATCGCGCTGGACATGGGCTACAACGGCGCGAGCGCGTTCATCGCCATGTTTCGGCGGGAGTTGGGTCAGACGCCCAAGAGGTACTTCGAGACATAGCCGGTCCGCGCTCCGGCTCCGCACTGGCGATACAATCTTCTGGTGCTTCGCGCGTTCGCGATTTTCGTGCTCTGCGCCACCGCTGGGGCGCAACCCCGGCCTCGGGCGCCTGACCTGGGCATTCCCAACGGCACTCTCCCGCGCGGACCCCTGGATGCAATCACCGATGTCGCAGGCGTGCTGGTCGGGCACACCACCGTGATCCGCGGCGACAATATCCGCACCGGCGTCACCGTGATTCTGCCGCACTCCGGCAACCTGTTTCGCGAGAAGGTCCCTGGGGCGGTGTTCGTCGGCAACGCATTCGGCAAGCTCGCCGGCTCGACCCAGGTGCAGGAGCTGGGCGAAATCGAATCGCCCATCGCGCTCACCTCCACATTGAATGTCCCGAGGGTGGCGGATGCTCTACTCGACTACCTGCTGGCGCTTCCGGGCAACGAGCAGGTCCGCTCCATCAATCCGCTGGTGGGCGAAACCAACGACGGCTACCTGAACGACATTCGCGCCCGGGTGGTGGGGCAGGCGGAGGTGAGGCACGCCATCGAAACCGCTCACGGAGGCGCCGTGGAGGAGGGCGCGGTCGGAGCCGGCACCGGCACCATGGCGTTCGGATTCAAAGGCGGCATCGGAACGGCCTCGCGGAAGGTGGGCTCATACGTGGTCGGTGCCCTCGTGCAGACCAATTTCGGAGGCTCGCTGCAGATCGGCGGCGCGCCGGTGGGCCGCGAACTCGCGGCGGCGGGACCGAATTCGGGCGATGGCTCGTGCATGATGATCATCGCCACCGACGCTCCGGTGGACGCCCGCAATTTGCGGCGCATGGCGGCGCGGGCCATCTTCGGTCTGGCCCGGACCGGATCGAGCGGCGCCAACGGAAGCGGCGATTACGTGATCGCGTTCACCACACAGCGCGCCCCCGCAAAGCTGATCGGCAACGACGAAGTTTCACCGCTCTTCCTGGGAGTGATCGAGGCGACCGAAGAGGCGATCGTAAACTCGCTGCTACAGGCAACGACAGTCGCTTCCAAGGGCCTCACGGTGAAAGCGCTGCCCATCGACCGGGTCCGGGAGATCCTGCGCAAACATGCGGTGATTCCATAGGTGCGGCCGAGCCAAAAACTGGTAGACTCGTGGGTAAAACAGGAGTCCCACCAGTGCGGCGCCTCTCAGTCCGCTTTACTCTCGGCCTTTCCATCGTCCTTGTGATTTTCGGCACGATGGGAACTTCGCCGGCGATCGCCCAACCTCCGCAAGATCCGCGGCCGGCTGCCCGTTTCAATGCGGATGCCACCCTGGTTCTGATTCCGGTGACAGTCACCGACAAATCCAACCGCTTCGTTATCGGCCTTCAGCGCCAGGATTTTCACATCCTCGAGGACGGCACGGAGCAAAGCATCGCGAACTTCTCGGGTGAAGACGCGCCGCTGTCCATTGGCCTGGTTTTCGACATCAGCGGGAGCATGGATGACAAACTTCGCATCTCCCGCCAGGCCGCGATTCAGTTTCTGAAAACCATGAACCCGGAAGACGAAGCCTTTCTGGTCGCCTTCAGCGATCACGCGAAGCTCGTTTCCGGTTTCACCAGCGATGCCAACGAGCTCCGGACTCAGTTGATGCTGTTGCAGCCGGGAGGGCTCACGGCCCTGCTGGACGCGGCGGAGCTGGCGCTGCGGGAGATGAAAAAGGCCAGGAACCCGCGCAAGGCGATTCTGATTATTTCCGACGGCGGCGACAACAATAGCCGGTATACCACTGTCCAGATTCAATCCCTCGTGCGCGAGGCGGACGTGCAGCTCTACGCCATGGGCGTCTTCGAGCCCTCGATCTTCCTCGGCATGAGCAAGGAAGAGATCTCCGGCCCCCGCCTGCTTTCGGAGATCGCCGAACAGACCGGAGGCCGCGTCTTCGCGGCAAGCGATCCGAACGACCTGCCCAGTGTCGCCACCAGAATCGGCATCGAATTGCGCAATCAGTACGTGCTCGCCTACTCGCCCAAGAACGAAACCATGGATGGCAAATACCGCCGCGTGGACGTGAAGGTGTCCGCCCCGGCCGGCGTCACAGGATTGAAGTGCCGCTGGCGCGTGGGGTATTACGCGCCGTCCCAATAGTCCGCTGCGGTGCGCGCTTAGCGGTGGACAGCCCCGGGGCGCACTCCGACGTGCGGAGCCGCCGGAGTGATTGGCCGCGAAGGCGGAATCATCAGTGGACGAAGGGGAGCGGTCCCGCCCGGGTGGAATCCGCCGCCGATGGGCTGATGGACCCCGATCAACCCGGAAGGAGTCACGCCGATCGGGTAGAGTGCGGTTGGGCGCCACGTGTTCAAACGCATTGCCGAGGGCCATCCCGACGGATACAGGTATCCCAAGCCATATGGCGGAAAGTAGATCGAGCTCAAGGTCGATTGGAATGGGCTCCAGAAGCTCAGCCCGTACGGATTGGTGACTGCCACGCCGGGAATCCCGGTCAGGGGGAAGTAGCTGAGGCCTCCGACAGCGCCTAGCCCGCTGGCATCGAGTCCCGTACTGGCGCCGAGCCCAGCGTAGGGTCCGAACCCCGAATAGGTGCCGACCGAGTCCTCGATCTTGCTCGGGTCGTCGATGATTCCGGCGGCTGTGGCATTGTCCGAAGTGATCGCCTGGCTGCGGCTCATCGCCCAGCTCTTGAATTCATCGCCCACGGCCACCCGGGATGGATCGGGCACCAGCACTGCGGCGAGCGGCAGAGTCTGTCCCGCCTGCACCGGCACGCCATGCGGGTCCTCCTCGGCCGAAACCATAGCCTCGCCACGATACACGCTCACCTGCGGCGGCTCGGAATCAATCCGATATACGCCCTCGTGCGGAAGTTGCACGCGCCAATTCCTGTGGATAAGCGTCACCGCCGAATTGGCCGCGGATTGGTTGGCCTCAAGAATCGCGGAGCCCCCGAGCAGCTCGACTCGGGTATCGGAGAAACTGGTGGAGATCATACGAACGCCGCTGTTCGGGGCGATACGAAGGAAGACCCCAGGAGTCAGCAGCACTTCCGCGCGCCCGTTGGCGGTGCGCAGATCGCTGCCCTCACCGATCTCGGGGAACCTGCCGAATCTCTGATGCAACGGCTGATCGCCAATCGAGACCGCACCGTCGAAAAAGTAAACCAGGCCGGAATGAGTGGAGATGACAGACTGCGGCAGTCCTGGAACCACAGCCAACGCGAACACAGCGAGCAGGCTCACGCGGGGACGGATCATAGACTCCCTCCGACCCGAGTATCCTCCTAAGCGCAGGCCGCGTCAACCCGATTTCGAGTACTTCAGGGCCGCGCCGCCCTCCGGGACGCGGCCATCCGGGCCGCAACCCGCATGGCCTGTTTCATGCTGCGCGCGTCGGCACGGTTTTTGCCGGCGATATCGAAGGCGGTGCCGTGGTCGACCGACGTGCGGATAATGGGAATTCCCACGGAGATATTCACGGTGCCTTCGAAATCGATCAGTTTCATCGGAATGTGCCCCTGGTCGTGATACATCGCCACCACCAGGTCGTAGGCTCCCCGGGATGCAAGCAGGAAGATGGTGTCGCCGGCGTGCGGGCCGCTGCACTCGATGCCCTGCATGCGTGCCGCTTCGATGGCCGGCGCAATCACGCGCGCGTCTTCGTCGCCGAAGAGGCCATGCTCGCCGGCGTGCGGATTCAATCCGCAGACCGCGATCCGCGGCCGCGCGCAGCCCAATAGCCGCATCGCCTCGTCGCCGAGCTCGATGGTGCGGAGAACGCGAGAGGACGGCAGGTCGCAGGCCTTGCGCAGCGCCACGTGAGTGGTGACGTGGATGGTCGCCAGCTTTTCGCACCACAGCAACATGCGCGATTCGGCGGCGCCGCACAATTCCGCGATGTACTCGGTGTGACCGGAGAACCGGCGTCCGGAGAGCGTCACCGCTTCCTTGTTCAGCGGCGCGGTCACGATGCCGTCGGCCTCGCCGCTCAGGCACATCTCCGTGGCCACGCGGACGTACTCGACGGCTGCCGCGCCGCAGCGCGCATCGAGCCTGCCGAAGACAAAGTCGTCCATGCGGCCGAGCGCGGCAACATCGCGCAATTCGACGCCGCTGGGATTCAGCCCGGTCACACGCTGCGCCATGTCGAGAACGCGTGCATCGCCGACGATGATCCAGCGTGCGAGAGGCACGAGCTGCGGGTCGGCCGCGGCCTGCACCACCACCTCCGGTCCGATGCCGGCAGGATCGCCCATGGTCAGGGCAATGGTTGGTCTTTGGTCTGGTTGTTGGGGCATGAGAAGAAGTCCGCTACTTGAATCAGCGCGCCGGGTTGTCCGAAGCCGCCGGACTTGGTGGCTACCGGCACGCCATGGAGGCCGCCTCCGTGGAGAATGCCGCGCGGGAGGCCCGGTACGATTTCGTCGATCAGCTCGATCCACTCCGCGCCGCCTGCCCGGCAGACGGCCGCCGCCGTATCGCCCCCGCAAAGAAGCAGCGCGGCTCCGGCGGACGCCGCGAGCAACTCGCGAAGACGGGTCGAGGACACGCGTCCGCGCGGGACCTGAAGCAGTACGTGCGCGCCGCGATCGAGAGCGGAAGTCACGGCGCCTGGCGCGGCGTGTTCCGCCGAAATCTCTTCCAACGGCCGGACATCGGCGAGCGATCTTTGCTGGGCCAGTGTCACCTTGTGATCCGATCCTATACAGAAAACCACGCGGCGCGCGGGTCCGGGCTCCTCGTGCGAAACACGAGGCCCGGCAGGGAAGGCGCGGGCAAGCGCCGAAGCCAGGCCCGCGGATCCAGCCCACAGAACGCGCCCTGCGCTGCCAGCTCGGGCCACGATGAGGTCCAGGTCGCGATCGCATTCGGCATCGGCGATGACGACGCGGGAGGCGCCGGCCGCGCGCGGGTCCAGGCCCTCGGATCGCAGCCGGCCGGCTATGTCGATCTCAGCAAACTCGGGATCGCCCGTCACGCTCAACCGTCCATTTCTTACCACGCGGCCCATCGCTGGAAATGCCGGCGTGACGATCGCCGTGCCACAAGCGAAAGCCTCCATCGCCGCCCGGATCTCCGAACCCACGCGTCCACGCAGCGTCGAATCGATCTTCTTGAAGAGGATCCGCGGAAGCTCATCGGACCACAGGTGTGCGGCTTGAACGATGCGCGCGGCGATCTGCTCTGCATCGCAGTCTCTGGTCTCCGTGGAGATGGCGATGACTGCGGCATCGATCTCCCGGCAGCACATGGACACCGCCGCGGCGGCCCTGTGGCCTCGCAACGCAAAGTGGACCGCGGAGTCGCATGCTCCCGTCAGATCGTCGGCAATCAGAAGGCAATGCCGCGGAGCCATCGACAGAATTGTAACCTTCTGATGCTCCCGATTCCGGCGTGATAGCATGTCTCCCATGATGCTCTCGCGCCGGCTGGCCCTGATCCTGCTCTTGATCGGTCCAGCCGCACACGCCGGGGATCTCACGGTCAATCTCCGGTCGCGGGTCGAAGCGTTCAAAGGCACGGGCGAATGGCGGGAGGTCACCCTGCAGCAGTCGCTGGCGGTGGACCACACCGCCGTACTGATCTGTGATATGTGGGACAAACACTGGTGCAGCGGCGCCACCGGGCGCGTCAACGAGCTGGTGACCCGGATGGCACCCTTCGTGGACGCGGCCCGAAAGCGCGGCTTCCAGATCATCCACGCGCCCTCCGAGACCATGGATTTCTACCGCGACGCGCCCGAGCGGCAGAAGATGCTGGCCCTGGCTCGAATCGTTCCGCCGGCGCCGTTGTCCCTTGCGGATCCGCCGCTGCCCATCGACGACAAAGGCGGCGGCTGCGACACTCCGGACCATTTTTTCAAGGCCTGGACGCGGGAGCATGCCGGCATCCGCATCGATGCCTCGGATGCGATCTCCGACAATGGCGACGAGATCTACAGTTTTCTGCGGGCCCGAGATATCCGGACTCTGCTGGTCATGGGTGTGCACGCCAATATGTGCATTCTGAACCGGACGTTCGCCATCAAGAGGATGACTTCGCTCGGCATCCGCTGTATTCTGGTCCGGGACTTGACCGACGCAATGTACAGTCCGCAGGATCCGCCCCATGTGAGCCACGCGGCCGGCACACAGCTTGTGATCGAGCATATCGAAAAGTATTGGTGCCCGACCACGACCAGTTCCGATCTTCTCCGGTCGTTTTCCAAATGATCGGATTGGCTGTCATCCTGCTCCTGCTGGTCTCGCCCGGGACAATGCGCGCCCAGCCTCTCTTCGCGAAGCTATGTTCCGGCTGTCACGGCGAAGATGCCCGCGGCAGCGGCCAGGCGCCCGGCCTCGCCATGAATCCGCGCGTCGCGGCACAGTCCGTCGAGCAACTCCGCGCCTATCTGGAGCACGGCAATCCCGCGGCCGGCATGCCGGCTTTCTCCGAGCTATCAAAAGGCGATCTGGCATCGCTGGCGAGCTACCTGCGCCGCATCAACAATGACACGATTCTGATGCCGGTAGCCTCCGAGCCCGGCCGCAAGATCGCCTGGGGACCGCCGCAGCCCGGCGACTGGCTCACATACAACGGCGACGACTTGGCCAACCGCTACAGTCCTCTGAAACAGATCAACACCGCCAACGTGGCCTCCCTCAAGCTGAAATGGGTCTTCCCGATTCCGTATTTCGGCCTCGAAGTCACGCCGCTTGCGGCCGATGGCGTTCTCTACGTCACCGGTCCGAACCAGGTATTCGCCCTCGACGCACTCACCGGCGAGCCGCTGTGGCACTATTCGCGTCCGCCCAGCCCGGGCCTGCTTGGCGATGCGAAGCTCGGCACGAATCGCGGGGTCGCGATTCGGCGCGACAAAGTCTTCTTTGTGACCGACAACGCCCACCTGTTGGCGTTGGACCGCGCGGACGGCCGGCTGCTCTGGGAGACGCCGATGGCGTCCGCCGACCAGGAGCCCCAACCCTACGGGGGTACCGTGGCGCCGCTGGTGGTCGGCGACCTGGTGATCGCCGGAGTCGCCGGAGCAGATCATGGAATCCGTGGCTTCATCGCCGCGTTCAAGGCTGACACCGGAGTTCTCGCCTGGCGCCGGTGGACCGTGCCGCGCCGCGGCGAGCCCGGCATCGAGACGTGGCAGGGTAAGGAACCGGTCGCGGGCGGCGGATCCACCTGGCTCACCGGATCTTACGACGCTTCCACCGACACTCTGTATTGGGCCACGGGCAATCCCTGGCCCGACGGCGACGATCGCGATCGTCCCGGCGACAACCTCTACACCAACTGCGTTCTCGCGCTCGACCCGAAAACCGGCGACCTGAAATGGCACTACCAGTTCACGCCCCACGACGTGAAAGATCGAGACGCGACCGAGCCCAACGTCCTGGTGGATACCGAGTATCAGGGCAGGTCTTCGAAGCTGCTGCTGCACGCCGACCGCAACGGCTTTTTCTACGTCTTCGACCGTACCAACGGCAAACTGCTTCTGGCCAAACCTCTCCTGCGGCGCGTCGACTGGGCCACCGGCATCGGTCCGGACGGCAGGCCGGTGGTGACCGATCCGCGCGGCTGCCCCAGCGATGCCGCGAATTGGGATGCGACCGCGTTCTCTCCCCAAACGCGCCTCTACTACCTGATGGCCCTGGAAGAATGTGTCGGCAAGCCTACGGGTTATCCCGACCAGACGGGTCAGCGATTCCTGCGCGCCCTCAATATCGATACCGGCGAGATCGCCTGGGAAGTCCCGCAGCCCGGCGCCGCGCGTGCCAAGACCTGGACCGGTGTGCTCGCCACCGCAGGAGGCCTGGTTTTCTACGGACGCCCCAACGGTGGGTTTACCGCCGTCGATCAGCGCGACGGCAAGACGCTCTGGCAGTTCCCCACCAACGTGCGCATGAAAGCTTCGCCCATGACCTTCAGCTTCCGCGGAAATCAGTACGTGGCGGTAGCGGCGGGGCCGAACATCCTCTGCTTCGGTTTGTAATCGCTCAGGCGGTCCCTACCCGCGAAGGAGTCAGCGGCTGAGTGCTCTCCAGTCCGCGCAACTCACCTTCGGTGATGGGCGCTCCCGACTCGTGGTAGTCCGCATCCACGTTGATTTTCCATAAGTCGTAATTCGCGCCCATGATGTTGCGTGCCGCCAAAACCGCGGTGAGCATCGAGTGGTCCTGATTATTGTAGCGATGCATCCCGTTCCGCCCGACCAACTGGAGATTGGGGACCGACTGCAAAAACTCGCGTATGGCCGCCAGGCCATGCCGATACGATTCGTCATAGACGGGATACGCTTTCTTCACTCGAACCACCGTGCCATCGGTCACCTGGGCCGACCCAACGATGCCAAGCTGGGCGAGCTCACGGCGTCCCAAGTCGATCAGCGCCTCGTCAGGCATGGACCATACCCGGTCTCCCTCGCTGCAAAAATACTCCAGGCCGAGACAGGTGGTCTCGGGATCGGGCACCATCTCGGGGCTCCAGTTGTTGTAGTTCTGTATTCGGCCCACATGGACCTTGGGATCATGCACGTAGATCCAATTGTCGGGGAACAGGTCCTTTCCCCGCACGATCAGGGCGACGGTCAGGAAATCGCGATAGTGAAAGTCATCGGCAGCACGCAGAATGTGCCGCGGCGGAGCCGGATCCAGGCTCTTGATCAGATCGCGAATCGGCAGGCTGCTGATAAAGTGTTTCGCATTGAACCTGCGTCCGCCTGCGGTCACGGCCTCGACCGCGCCCGGACGCCAGTGAATCTTCCCGACCGGCGTTTCCATCAACACGCGCGATCCGCGCTTCTCGACGATGTCTCGCGTCCGCTCCCACATCATCCCCGGGCCTTTTCGCGGGTACTGAAACTCGTGAATCAGGGTCTTGATCACTTTCTCACGCGACTGGCGGGTGCGCGGCCGGATCGCGTTCCAGACCAGCGTGAAGAGGGAGAGATCTTTGATGCGCTGCGCGGCCCATTCCGCCTTGATCTCGCGGCAGGGCATGCCCCACACTTTTTCGGTGTATGTCTTGAAGAAGATCTGAAAAAGCCGTTTGCCGAAGCGATTCGAGACCCAGGTTTCAAAATCCTCTTCCGGCCGCGATTTGAACACCTGGGCCTTGGCGTAGCTCAGGCCGCAGCGGATGGCCTCGAAAATGCCCAGCCCGAAGAGTGCATTCATCGGCTCCAGGGGATATTGAAAATACTTTCGGCGGTAATAAATTCTGGATGCGCGTGGCCGGGTGATGAAATCGTCGCCGAGCACTTCCTTCCACATCTGTTCGACGAGCGTGACTTTGGTGAAGAAGCGGTGACCTCCCATGTCGAAAAGGTAGCCTTTGTAGTTGGCTGTGCGCGCGATTCCGCCCACCATGGAATCGGCCTCCAGCACGAGAGACGGCACGTCGTTTTTGGAGAGTTCGTAGGCCGCGGTCAAGCCAGCCGGCCCCGCTCCCATGATCAGCACATCCGTATCGCTCGTCTTCGGTGCACCACCGGCCCGGTTCATCTCCATGAGATCTCCTGATTGAAGTTAGCAGAGGTCGATCGGAAGGCGCGTACGCGCCAGGACCAACCTGAAATGAATGTCATAATACTTACACAGCAAACTATTTCGATGTCAGCGATACCTTAGACACAACCGCTCCCAGCCGACGGGCGTCGCCGTTGCCCGGAACATAGGGCTGATCGAAGCTGAATTCGACTTTGATCAGGTTGGATTGAAGCGCCGCCAGCGGCACCTCGCGCGAATAATTCACGAAGCCGCCCTTGGCAATCGTCTCCGGCGGCAACGCGACCTCCTCCACATCCGCCCGGAGCGTCATGGGCCCCGTCTTCTGGATCTCCTCGTCCGGGACGAAGAACTTCAATTGCAAGTACGCGCCCCGGTCGTCCGCGCCGGGAGGCGTTGCCAGCATCACCGAGAACCTGTCTGCGGTCCAGCGCCAATTCCTGTCCTCGATACCATAGAACCCCTCGGCCAACTGCCCGGCTACCGACGCATCCGCCACTTCAATGACGCTGGAGGCACCCTTGCGGTGCTGTGTGCAGGCTACCTGCCACACCGCCACTGCCAGCGCCGCTGCCAGGGCAAGCCTTGTTGGGGAATATCTCACAACCGGCAGGGGCGCGCCTCCGAATAAGATTTCGCGACCTTCGAAAGAAGGAACACCCGACCGGGACCGCCAGGCACCACACTATGCGATGCCGGCCAGAATCGCAGCGCCATCGAGGCGGGAACCGAAAAATCGCTTTCCGGATGCGCTTCGATGATCGATTCGATCTCGCCGGCGGATTGCGCCCAGATCACGGTTCCAACCGGCCGGTCCGAGTTCAATCCATAGCTCCGCAGCCTTTCCCTATATAGCGGTGCCCATTGCTCGAACCGGGCGAACCGATCGGCCGGCATCCAGATGCCGAGCCATGCATAGTCGATCGGCGGCGATGGCGGCTGCGCCCGCATGAGAGCGTAGCGCACCCGGGCGATCGGCAGAATCGATGCGTAAAACTCGTCGTCGGGATCAACCAGCACGAGGCCATTGCCGCGGCTCAGCCGGCAATACCGCTCGAGCGCAGACGCGGAAGGCCTTTCGGAGTACAGATTCGCGGGAATCCCCCACACCTCGGATCCCGACGCCACTTTCAGCGAGCAGCAGACCAACACCAGTGCAATTGCCGCCCACCGCCTTCCCCGCTCGATGAGCACCAGTGACTCCGAAGCAATAAGCGCGACCGCCGGCAGAAGCGGCAGCAGGTAGTAGGCCGAGCGATACCGGAACGCAAATAACGCCAGCAACGCTGTGACGGTCCACGCCAGCAACAGCCCGCGATGACGCCAATGCCGCGCCAGGGGTATCAGCCCGGCGGCCGCAAGAACCGCCAGCACCGGATCCATGAGGAACATCCGGCGCGCATAGAAGACCAAGTGATTCTCTGCGGAGTACTGCGGCGGTGCAGCCACTCCGACCAGAAAATGCGCGGTCCAGACGTATTCGGTCATGAACCAGCGCGTGTGTACGGCGAGTTGGTAAATGTGCCAGGGTAAGGCGACAGCGACGGCTCCGGCGATCGCCCTTACCAAACGAGCGGCGCCGGGCCGGCGGTCTCGCGGCAGCAGCGCAGTGTGAATGAAAAGCGCCAGGATCGGCATGAATCCCGCAGCGGCCTTCGTCAGGATGGCCGCGCCGCAGGCGAGCGAAAACATCCAGAGAGAATGCGCGCGCCGCAGCGAAGGATCCAACGCAATGACGAACAGGGCCAACGTAAGCCAGAGCGTGAGCAGCATGTCCGTCATGCAGAATCGCGCAAACACGTAGAACAGGTGGCTGGAAGCAAGCAGCAAAGCCGCGCCGATGGCCGCCGTCAGCGAATACATTCGCCATGCGAGCAGGAAGATCAGGGTCGTGACCATCGCGGCCGCCACCATCGATGGAAAACGCACCGCCCACGCCGATGCTCCGAATACGCGCACGGATTGAGCCGCGAGGATCTGCATCAGCGGCGGTTTGTTCAGCACATAACGGCCTAGGTAAGTCGGCGTCAGGAAGTTTTCATGCGCAGCCATCTCGATAGCCTCGCGACCGTAGACGGCCTCATCCTGGGACGCGATCCGGCTCACGGGATCGCAGAACACACTGGCGATGCCGGAATTCTCGGCGGTGGCTGCAAACCAGACAAAAGAGATCAGAAATGCTGCTGCTGCGGCAAGGGATCGAAGCTTCGGAGAAACAATTCCCGAGCTCTGCAACAGGCGGGAATCGGCGGTCGGAGCGGGAGGGGGCTTCGGTACACTTCCGGATGGCTCCTCGACAAGAGGTGATCTTTGCATCTGCAAGTGCCTTATGATTCTCCAGCCGCCGCCAAACCGAATCTTATCTCCAATGTAGAACAGCCCACGGTAAGTTCGAACACTGTGTCGCCTGAGAGTGTAAGATTCTCCACAGTCTTGGCAGGGTGACCGAGAAGCCTTAGACCTCCGGAGTATGATATATTCGGCTTCGTGAACCGTCCCCGCTAGTGCCGGGACTCCCTCCGACGGTTTCAACTGTTATGAAGACGTTCGTGGTGACCGGCGGCGCCGGGTTTTTCGGTGGAATTTTGAAGCGGCAGATACTGGAACGAGGTGACCGCTGCGTCAGCATCGATGTCTGCCCGGACGAGGACGAGCATCCCAACCTGCTGAAGCTGCAACTCGATTTGCGCGATGCTGCCGCGCTAAATCGGGCTCTTGCCGCCGAACCAGTCCACGGAGTCATTCACTGCGCGGCGGTTCTCGCTCACGGCTCCGTCGACCGGCAGGCACTCCATGGCAGCAATGTCGAAGGGACCCGGAACGTCGCTGAGGCAATGCGGCGGAATCAAATCAAGCACCTGGTTTTCACCTCGACAAACTGCCTCTGGGGAGAGGGATTGAACCGGCCGGTGCGTGAGGACGACCCTCCGAATCCCGTTGAGTTATACGGACAATCAAAGCTCGAAGCCGAAGAAGTAATTCGGGAGTATTCCGATCTAATTTCTGTAATTATTCGGTGTCCAACCATCATCGACTTTGGGCGGCTCGGCCTTTTGGCGATTCTATTCGAGTTTATCCACGAAGGCCGGCGTGTCTGGACTGTCGGAGGCGGGCGAAACCGGTATCAGTTCATCTATGCCGGGGACTTGGCCAAGGCCTGCTTGATGGCCGTCGAACACGGTGAGAGCGATACCTTCAACATCGGCTCGGACGGCGTCAAGCCTCTGGCTGATATCTACCGGTACGTCATCACTACCGCAGGCAGCAAGTCCAAGGTGGCTTCCCTGCCCTTGAAGCCCACGCTTGCCGCGATGAAAGTCGCCTACCACCTGCATGTCTCTCCCCTGGGCCCCTACCACTACAAAATGATCGCCGAAGATTTCCTCTTCGACACCTCCCGAATCAAAAACAGGCTCGGCTGGCAACCGACACTCACCAACGAAGAGATGCTCTGGCGGGCGTACCAGTATTATGCCGAGAACCGCCGGGACATCGAAGCGCGGCAGAACGTCTCCGCTCACCGGCGCAATGCCAAAATGGGTGTGATACGGCTTCTGAAATGGGTGTCCTAGCGGTCCCGGCCCGGCGAAAAAGCGTACCATACATCAGCCCGGAACTGCCCGCATTCGGAGCCACCGCGATTCTTTATGCGCTGCTCGTTGGCTTCGCCGTGTGGCATCACGAGCCCTGGGCCGATGAAGCCCAGAGTTGGCTGCTGGCGCGCGACGCGTCTTTCGCGGACCTGTGGACGCGGCTGCTGCACTACGAAGGCACACCGGGGCTTTGGCAGACTCTGCTTTACATCTGCACCCGGGCAGGCTTGCCGTATCGCACGCTGAATCTGCTTTCGGCTGCCTGCGGCTTCGCGGCTTGCTGCCTCGTGCTCCGGCGCGCGCCTTTCCCCATCGCAATTCGCGTGGCACTGCCTTTCACATTTTTCCTCTGCTATCAGTACGCGGTGGTGGCGCGAAGCTATTCCCTCGTGCCGCCATTGTTGTTCGGCGCGGCCGTCTGCTACCCGCAAGGCATACGCCGGACTTGGGCATTGACCACCATTCTCTGCCTTCTGGCCGCCGTCAGCGTCCACGGAATGGCGCTCTCCTGCGCGATCTGGCTGGCATTCTATATAGATTCGGCCAGGAACCGGACCAATCTCTCGTTACCGGAACGTCGACGGCTTCTTGCGGCAGGCGGATGCTATTTTCTAACTTTGTTCTTACTGGTGCTCTCAGCCTGGCCTGCCTCGGATAATATTTTCGTGAGACGGCCTTATTGGTCGTTCGAGCATTTGTTGACCGTCACCGGTAAGTTCATTCAGGGTGGATTTGCCGGCGGCTGGATTGCCTCGGTCGCGGCAATCGTGCTCTCCGTTCCGCTGTTGTGGCGCGGCGGAACTCTTCTGCTCTTTGTCGCATCGTTCGTGTCGCTTTCCGTTGTCAACGCGGTGATCTATTCGCAGGTCTGGCATCAGGGACTGGTTTTCCTGGGCTGGCTGGCGGCCGTCTGGGTCGCGGCGCAGCGCGTCAAACCCGGTTGGCCTGCCATCCTGTCGCTAGCACTAGTCATCTGCTTCCAGTCTTACTGGACAGCCGAGTCGATTGCGTATGATTGGGACTCCAATTACTCCGCCAGCCGGGAGGCGGCCGCTTACCTGGAGCAGACCGGCATCGCGCATCGGCGGCTCTTCGCGATCGGATATGCCTGCGTCGCCATTCAGCCGTATTTTCCGTCGAATATCTTCGCGAATATGTATGACGGTCATGGGCCCTCCTACTGGGACTGGTCGATTCGCAACCACGTCAATCAGAACAGCGAGCGGCTGGCAACGCTCCTTCCCGACTACGTGATTGTCGGTTACAAAGGCACTTACGAAAAACACCTCTGGACCGGACAGATTCGGGAGAGCGGCTATCGGCTGGTTCGGCACTTCGAGGGCAACACGTTCTGGCAGACAGCGATTTTTGAACCCGAATCCTTTGACCTGTACAGGCGGCCCGCGCCATGACGCTGCCCGAGGTAATCCGTTTCTGGATCGACCAAGTCACGCGGTTCATCTCCCCGGAGGCAGTGGCCGCCGAATGGGCGCTTCTCATCGCCGCGGCTCTCGTAATCGCTGCCGTGCCGGTCTGTCGCGGGAGGTGGTTCCGATGGCTGCCCCTCCGGTTCCGGCGTCTCGCGTGCGCCAAGCGGCTGGCCATACTGATCTGCGGTATTTTGCCAATCGCACTTCGCCTCTGCATGCTGGGCTGGGCGCCGGTTCCCGACCCGAGCATTCATGATGAATTCAGTCACCTGCTTCTTGCCGACACCCTGGCACATGGCCGCCTTACTAATCCGACTCATCCGATGTGGCGGCACTTCGAATCGATACACATCATACAAAGGCCCACTTACAACTCGATGTACCCGCCTGGACAAGGAGCGGTACTCGCCCTGGGCCAGGTGACGTTCGGTAATCCATGGGCGGGAGTGCTGCTGAGCGTCGGGCTCATGTTCGCAGCCGTCTGCTGGATGATGCAGGGATGGCTCCGCCCGGAGTGGTCGTTTTTCGGAACGCTGGTTGCCATGCTGAAGTTCGGTCTCGCCGGTCTGTGGATCGACAGTTACATGGGCGGGTCGGTCGGGGCGATCGGAGGAGCCCTGCTCATCGGGTCGTTGCCGAGATTGCGGCGTGACGACGCATCGGGCGGCTACGCCGTGCTCTTCGCGCTTGGCATCGTGACGCTATTGAATACACGGCCATTCGAAGGAGGAGTGCTGGCGGCGGCCGCGACGCTCTATTTGCTTCCGGTATTGGTGCGGCGGTTCCGCAAGCACCCGCTACACACCGTGCGGGTGTTCTTTGTGCCCGCTGGAGCGGTCCTCTGCTGCGGTGCCGCGGTCATGGGCTATTACAACTTGAGAGTTACCGGCAGCCCTCTGCGCATGCCTTACCAGGTCAACCGCGACACCTATGGCTGGCCCGAAAACCTGGCGTTCCTGCCACCCCGAAAAGTCGTTCTCGACGACAAGGTACTGGCCACCATGTACCGCAACGAGGTCGAGCACCATCAGCGATACAGCTCGTGGGACCACATCGTCGATAGCCTCGGCGTCAGGCTCTTCGACGTCTGGACCTTCTTCATGGGCCCGTTGCTTACGTTTCCCGTTCTACTCGTTCCCAGCTTCTATCGAAACCGGCGGTTCCGTCCCCTGCTGCTCTTTCTCGCCTTGATCGCCGTGCTGAACCTGGCCCAGATGGTGCTGTATCCGTACCATCTGTCGCCGGTCGTTCCCGTGATCTTCGCGCTTCTGGCAGGAGCCATGCGCTATGCATATGTGCGCCTGGAGCGCACCGGGCTGAGCCGCGGCATCGCGTTTGTCCTGGTGCTGCCGATCTGCGTCATTCTGGTGCAAGCCATGAAGAACCCGGCGTCCGGGCTCAATCTTCCTCTTGCCTATTGGGAGCGCGGATACGAGGCCCACCGCGATGCCCGGGCGGCCATCGAGGCGTGGCTCGAAGCGCACCCGCGCAAGCAACTGGTGATCGTCCGCTATGCCGCCAACCATTCTCCCGACCAGGAGTGGGTTTACAACCGCGCCGATATCGACGGCAGCAAAGTCGTTTGGGCGCGCGAACGAGATCCGGAGTCGAATGAGAAATTGCTGCGGTATTTTTCCGGCCGCAAGGCCTGGCTCCTCGAGGCCGATGTCTACCCCCAGAGAGTCGTGCCCTACACCGAAGAGTAGTTTACTTCGTCTGAACGCCGGCGCCCTCGGTGATCGTGATGTACCGGTCCAGGGGTAGTTCCGTGAAGCGATCTTTGCGGCCGCTCGGCTGCGGCCACTGGATCTCCAGCCAGTCGAGCTTCGATGCCGCGCCGATGCCCAACACTTCTCGCATATCGTGCGACGAAAGATAGCTGCCGCCATTGTTCTTGAGCCGCGAGCGCGTCACACCGCCCGCCGACCACGTGATGTGCGCACCCACCGCATCACGATTGCACTTCGTCCCTTGCAGTTTCACTCCGAGCCAATGGTTGCCCAGCCCGCAGTTGTTCCGCAGAAGAACCGGAGCTCCGCCATTGTTGCCCACCAGGACGTCGATCCGGCCGTCATTGTTGAAGTCGCCGATGGCCAGGCCGCGCGCCGGAAACATCTTCGAAAATACGGGTCCGGATTGCGCGCTCACATTGTGGAGTTGCCCCTTTTCCTGGTGGAACAGCAGTAGCGGCTCCTTGTATTTCACCTGCTGCGAGTAGTTGTCGATCATGTCGTCCGGGTGCCCGTTGGCCAGAAACAGGTCGAGAGCGCCGTCGTTATCGTAATCGAAGAACCGCAGTCCCCAGCCGCTCAAGAGGCGCGTCGCCTGCGCGACTTCGTTCTTGAAGGCGACGTCGCGGAACGTCTCGTTGCGATTGTTCCGGTACAGCGAGAACATCTCCTGATCGACATTGGCCACGAACAGATCCTGCCATCCGTCGCCGTCGAAATCGGCCGCGTCGACACCCATGCCGGACCGCGCGCGTCCATCCTCGCTGAATCCGACCTCAGCCGAAAGCGCGATCTCCTCCCACATCGTCCTGCCGCTCGCGTTCGGCCCGCGGTTCACGAACAGGAAATTCTGCACCGTATCGTTGGCGACGAACAGGTCCATGCGCCCGTCGTTGTTGATGTCCGTGGCCACCACGCCCAGGCCCTTGCCCAGCGCCTTTTCGATGTCGGTGCCCTTGCTGACCTCGGTGAAGGTGCCGTCGCCGTTGTTGTGGAAGAGCAGGCTCGCTGTCGGCTTGAAGACGCGCGGAATGCAATAGAACTTGCGGCCCATCTTGTTGTCGCCGCATGAAAAGTGGCTGCTGGTGCCGTAATCGACGAAGCTGCACACGAACAGGTCCAGGCGGCCGTCGTTGTCGAAATCGAACCAGACGGCACTCGTGGTCCAGTGGCCTTCAAATACTTTGGCGCTAAGCCCGGCCTTTTCGCTCACGTCGGTGAAGGTGCCGTTGCCATTGTTGTGGTAGAGAATCGGGCGTCCGTAGGCGGTGACGAACATGTCCGGGTAGCCGTCGTTGTCATAGTCCCCGGCTGCAACTCCCATGCCGAAGGTCCCACCCGGCACGCGCGCTTCTTCGGTGACATCCGTGAACGTGCCATCGCGATTGTTCTTGTACAGCGCGCTGCGGATCGGCTTCGCCGGCTTGTAGAAATCGCACGGGCCGCTGTTCACCAGGTAGATGTCCATCCAGCCGTCATTATCGTAGTCGAGGAAAGCGCATCCCGGCCCCATGGTTTCCGGCAGATAGTGATCGGGCGAGGCGGCATTGTCGTGAACCCAGCGGATGCCGCTCAACTCGGGCGGAATCTCTTCGAACAGAGGACGAGGTTCTGCCGCGAACGGGTGGCGCATCGCCAGCCCTGCGGCTCCCGCGGCCAGAAACTGCCGGCGGCTCAGGAAACTGGATACTCGGTTGCCCATGTTCAATTCGGATAAGGATCGCCGGCGCGTGCGATACGGATCTGGTGATCGGTGAAGCGCGCGTGAGCGCCGGGAAGCTCGATTTTCGGCATGTGGCAGGTGACGCAGTTCTGTTTGGCGACCGCGCACATCTTGCCACCGGCCTTGGCCGAGTGGCACGCGACGCACCGGCTATCGTAGCTCGAAGCCACTGTCTCCAGCGGTCCGTGCGGGTCGTGGCAGGCGGTACAGCGGATACGCGCGTCCGACACGTTGTAGCATTTGCTGTTGGTGAGCCGGTAGGGCTGAAAGCGCACGTTCAGCACGCCGCGCGGACCGCTGGTCGCGATCTGCGACCACGTGCGATGGCATCGGCCGCAAAGCTCCGAGATCTCTTCGGTGGTCGACCCGGCAAGCTTCGTCATCTTCGCGCCGGCGACGTCCCCCGCACGCACCGCCTGCACGTGACGCGATGCCGGACCGTGGCAGGATTCGCAGCCGACGCCGGGGGCGATGGTTTCGAGGTGCAGCCGGCCTCCGCTCACCGCTCCACTCGAATGGCACCCAAAACATTCCAACGCGTCGCGCGGACCCAGGCGGTGCCCGGCGGCCTCTTCCATGCTTCTCGGCTTGCCGGGCCGCGCTCCCATGGTCAGGTCGACTCCGTGCAGCGCGTTATAGAAGCTGATCCGGCTTTCATAGTAAACTCCATCGATTTGGAAGACGTAGGTTTGGCCTGCCTGTCCCCGGCCGAACGCCCATAAGAGCGTCGCGGTAAGGTTCTCTCCCCCGCCCTTCACGGTCAGAATGCTGCGGTCGCCATCGCGCGCGATCCGTGATTCGTATCCCTCGTCATGAAAGATCAGCTCCCGATTCTTCTGCAGGATCTCGCACTCCGACACCGGCGCCAGGGCCCTCGCCATCGGCGTGGCACGGAACCGCGCCGCGATCTCGCGATGGCATGGCGCGCAATCGCGATCGTCCGACGGCGCTGCGGCCGCGCAGACGGCCAGCACGAATATCCAGCACGCAGGCCTCATGGAACCTTGGCGCCCGGTTGAGCCGCCTGCTTCTCGGCGTTGAGCTTCAGCACCAGTTCCCGCTCCCGGTCGCCATCCGCCTTGCGTTTCAGCCGGTAGTAGACCGTGGCGAGCGAAACGTGCGCCTCCACGAAGTTCGGCGTCTCCCCGGTCAACTGTTCCAACTGGGCGCAGGCTGTATCGAGCTTGCCTGTCATCAGGTCGAGCGTTGCCAACTGATAGCGCACCCCCGGATCGCCAGGGCGGACTCGCAGCGCCTTGTCGAAATAACTTCGCGCCTGATCGAAGTTCTGATCCTGTTTCAGGACTACGCCCAATTGAAGGTTGGACACAAAATCGTTCGGATTCGATTCCAGCTCTTTACGAAAGGCATCCGCAGCGCCGGCCATATCGCCGGTCGACAACAGGGCCAGCCCATAATACGAATAGACGTCCGGGAGCCGCGGATCGAGCTCGACCGCTTTCTTCAGGTCGGCCAGGGCATCGGCGAATTCCTGTGCGTTCATCTTGGTGGTGCCCAGCAGCAGCCGGGCCTCTGCCGAATCGCCGTCTCGCAGGATGCGATCTACCAGCGCCTGCCCGAGCGCGGGCTGCTTGTCGCGGACGTAGGCGGTGCCCAGCAGGTAGATCAGGGATTTGTCGTCGGGCGATTCCTTCTCGAGCGGAGCCAGCAGCTCGATCACTTTCTGGTTTTCACCGAGCTGCAAAGCGCAGTCCGCAAGCAGGAAAACCGCCTGCCGGTTGCCGGGCTGCTTTGCGACCACCGCCGCCAGATGCTCCGCCGCCACCGTGATCTGCGCTGTCTTATAGTACGCCAGCGCCAGGTTCATCCGGACCGGCAGGTTGCCGGGATCCTTCTTGAGGGCCTGCGTGTATTCGCCGATGGCTTCTTCGTATCGGCCGAGCCTGGCGAGCGCCGCGCCCAGGTTGGATCGGGCCATAACGCTATCCGGGTTCTGCTCGAGGTAGGCCCGGTATTCGCGAACCGCGCCTTCGACATCGCCTCCCTGATGAAGCTGGATTGCGTGGCGCAGGATTGCCTCGCCGGAAGGTGGAGTTTGTGCCGCCAGTAGGGATGCCAGGCCCGCAACCACGCAGACCGTCCTAATGCGGGCGCGCATCCGATGACCTCTTTGCCAGGATCTCACGAAGCGCAGCCTCCAGGTCGGCCGCGTGGAAGTCGAGCTCACCCAGCCGGCTATTGAATACGACGCGGCCTCCCAGATCCACAACGTACACGCGGCTCGGCCAGGCTTGGTAGGCGGCTTCGGCGAGGCCATCCATGCCGTCCACGACAGCCGGCCACGGCAGGTTGAGCTTGCGAACGCAGAGGTCGGCGTGCTGGCGCTTTTCGGCGAGATCGCGCGCAGGCGCGAGCACCGCTCCGTCTCGTTCGTTAATGGTGCTCTGCCACTGCGTACCGGAGCCGTCTGCCGCGTGCGCTTCGCGGATGTACACGAGGCGGAATTCGATCCGGTCGCGATAGTGCTCCGAAATCCTCTTCAATTCGGCGGCGGAGCTGCGCAATTTCGGGCAGGTGTAGCTGCCGAACACCAGGACCGTAGGCCGGGAAAGGTGCGCCAGATCCAGGCCCGCAATCGCCGGCGCTGCGGATCCGGGGGCAACACCCTCATCGCCCTGAGCCTTGGCTACCGGAAAGCCATTGGTGAGGGCTGCGCGAGCCTCCTTCGAACCGGGGCGGACCTGCACCGCACGCTCGAGCAGTGGGCGCGCCTCCTCTGGCTTCCCGCGATTCGCCAGGATCGATGCCAGTTGAAAATTGGCGTCGAAATCGTTCGGGTTCGCGGCGAGTTCCTTGTGGAAAGCCTCGATTGCCCCGTCGGCATCACCGCTGAACAGCAGAGCTTGGCCGTAGTAAGACTGAAGCGATGGGAGATCGGCACTCAGAGCCTCGGCCTTCGAGAATTCCTTCACTGCGGCCGGATAATTCCCAGCCGTGAAAAGCGCGCTCCCCAGCAGGAAGTGTCCCTCCGCGGATTCTCCACGGCCCAGAATCCGGTCGACCCGCAACTGCCCTTCGGCGACCCGTCCATCGCGAATGAGGGCCATCCCGAGCACATAATCCAGCGCCGGCTGGTCCGGCTGCGCAGCCTCGAAAGGCAGCAGCAGGTCGATTGCACGGCGAAACTCGCCGGTCCGAAGGCGGCAGTCGGCCAGCAGGAGCGCAAGGTTCAAATCGGAAGGTCGTGTTTTCTGAAGTGCCGCCAGTTCCAGGGCCGCTTCGTTG
Source organism: Verrucomicrobiia bacterium (assembly GCA_035578025.1). Classification (GTDB taxonomy): domain Bacteria; phylum Acidobacteriota; class Terriglobia; order Bryobacterales; family Bryobacteraceae; genus Solibacter. Next base: position 51,633 of record DATJYJ010000562.1, on the reverse strand, counting down.
ATCTGGAAGGACTTGTAATAGGCCAAGGCAAGATTGAAGCGGAGTTGAGGCACAATTTCCGGAGCCGCGATCTTAAGCGCCTCCCCGTACTGCTCGATCGCGTCTTCGTACCGGCCCAGCTTCACCAAAACGGCGCCAAGATTCGACCGCGTCTCGGCACGATTCGGATCGATCGCGACGCAGGCGCGATACTCGCGCGCCGCCGCCGCATAATCGCCGGCTTGATGAAGTTGGATTGCCCGCTCCAGCGCGCAAACGGGTGGTGGCGTTTGCGCCCTTAGTGCCGAGATCAGCAAAACGAACCCGAGACGATACACGGACAGACTGGAATACCCCGGAGAAGGATTCTATCATCAACCCGGCCACCGGACACCCTAGTTGGCTGCAAGTCATTCGGATTCAAGCAGAACGGACCGTTAACACTGCGGTAACGTTGAGGTTTTTCACGTTCAACGGTTAACGTTCGGACCGCAAGCCATTCGTCGTATATAAGGTCACCTGTGGACGAGGCATTGCCCGGTACTAGTTGGTCTACTTTCGTCAACCTAGTACATTCACGGCTTTGCGGGGTACGTGCAGAATTACTCGACAGCATTTTTTGGCCCCTTCCTAATACGACTACCCCTATATTCGTTAATGCTAAGGTTCCAAAGGGCTTGTTAACCCAAAGATGGAAAATTCGTAGTTCGTCACGCGGGTAGTGCTTTTATACTACGTTGGAACCTTGGAGGGATGGGGTCCAAATGAGAGAAATTCAATGCTTTTGCAGGGCTGGCTGCACCAAGTTGTTGGCTGCCATGGCGCTGGCTGTGCTCCTGGCCGCGAATCTGTCGGCTCAAGGTATTTACGCTACTCTGACTGGGATTGTCACTGACCCTTCGACCGCCGTTGTCGCGAAGGCTAAGGTAACCCTGACCGATGCACAGTCAGGATCCCAACGGGAAACCCAGACCAACAACGACGGGTACTTCACCTTTGCCTCGGTCGCAGTAGGCACCTATAACGTGGCGGTGGAAGCTAAGGGATTTGTCACGTATAAGGTACAGGGAATCGCCCTTGGCGGTGGAGAGAAGCGGAACCTCGACGTAACCCTGCAGGTCGGCTCCACATCCCAGGCGGTCGAGGTCACCGGTCTCGTCGACCAGATCGCTCCCGTCGATTCCGGTGAGAAATCCGCGACCCTGACAACCAAGGAACTCCAGAACTACGTGCAAACCGGAAGCAACGCCGCCGAGTTCATCAAGATCATGCCGGGCTTCGGCATTGCGAACGGCACGTCGAATAAAGCCAATTATACCGGTGAAACCATAGGCATCAACGCCAACGGCGATGCCGGCAGCCAGAGTCCGCTCAATAACGCCTATTCTTACAACGGTCTGCCGGGCAACTCGCTCGATATCACCGCGGATGGCGCGCACGTCTCCGACCCCGGCTGCAACTGTGACACTCCCGTGAATCCAAATTCGGACATGGTGGAAGAATTCAAGGTGCTGACTTCGAACTTCAGCGCCGAAAACCAAAAAGGACCGGCCGTGGTTACGTCGGTCTCCAAGTCCGGCGGCCACGACTTCCACGGTTCCGCTTTCCTCTATGCCCGCAATTATGCGCTAAACGCCAACGATGCCCAGTTCAACGCGAATGGTCAGCCCCGGCCGGAAAACAAATACTACTATCCGGGCGGCACAATCGGCGGACCAGTCCTGATTCCGGGCACCAGATTCAACAAGAACCGCAACAAGCTGTTCTTTTTCACTGGCTACGAATACTTCTACCAGGTGCTCGATACCGGCCTGCTGCGCGCCACAGTGCCCACCCCAGGGATGATCAACGGCAATTTCTCGCCTGCTGAGTTAAGCAAGCTCGGGAACATCACCGCTTCCGGGGGACCTCCCGGACAGGTCAACCAGGCAACTTTCCCGGGCGGCATCATCCCCTCCAACCTGATCGACCCGAACACCCAGGCCATGATGAAGCTCTATCCGCAGCCGAACGCCGATTCCAACGCCACGGGCGGATATAACTACGTGCAGGCCGAAACCTTCAACCAGAACAACGTGCAGTGGATGGCGCGAGTTGACTACAGCATCAGCGATAACACCAAGCTGTTCGTTCGCTACAACCTGCAACGCGAGACCCAGTTGTTCCCGGTCGGCTTGTGGTGGCGCAACGGCGGCCAAGTTCCGTACCCTACACCGGTTGAAGGAAAGAATCGCTCCGACTCTGTCTCCGCGTCCTTAACCCACGTGTTCAGCCCCAGCATGACCAACGAGTTTGTCTTCGGCTATACCTTTATCGGGTTCCCGAATGTTTTCGAGGATCCCTCGAAAGTTGATCGCACCAAGGTCGGCTACAACTACAAAGGGCTCTTTAAGAACGGCGTCACTCAAATCCCCGCGTTCGGCGGATGGGGCGGCGGCGAAGCGGCTTTGATCTTCAATCCGGGCGGTTTCGAAGCCGGCGGACCTTCCGAAGGCCTGTATGCGAACAAGTACATGCCTAGTTTCAGCGATACCTTGACTAAAGTGTGGGGAACTCACACGATTAAGGGCGGCTTCTTCTGGGAATGGATCCGCAACGCGCAGCCCGCAAACAACTACACCAATGGCTTCCTGGAATTCAACGTCGGCAATCCGAATAGCACCGGCAGCGCCTATGCCGACGAGTTGCTTGGCATTCTGAACAGCTATCAGGAGACCAGTTTCAACCGCATCAACGATATCGCCTACAACACCTACGAAGGCTTCGCGCAGGATTCGTGGAAGGTCAATCGCAAACTGACCATAGAATACGGCCTGCGCTTCACCCACTTCCAACCCTGGTATGACCGGTTAGGCTACGGTTACTCGATCTTCGATTACTCTAAGTACAGCCCGAGCTGCACTCCGCTGCAATATTGCGGATTCGAATGGAACAAGCGCAATCCGGCCGTGCCACTGGGCGGCTTCCCGACCCGGGCGCTCTTCTACCAGCCTCGCTTTGGAGTTGCTTACGACGTCTTCGGATCAGGCAAGACGGTTCTGCGCGGCGGATGGGGCCGATACTACTACCACGCCGGGCAGTTCACCAACGGCTTGGACGTCTCAGCGGGAGTGGTATCGCGCAACCTGGGTGCCAACGTCAACGGCGTGCCGGTGCTGGCCAGGAATCTCGACACGCTGAATGTGGCTGACCAGGCATCCAGCCCGTCCGCTGTGGACAGCAAAGATGACCGGCAGGCGCACACCGATAGCTACAGCTTTACAGTTTCGCAGCGGTTGCCGTGGTCGAGCCTGCTCGAAGTCGCTTATGTCGGCAACATGACCCGCGATATTCCGAGTTCCGGCAATGGCGGCAGCGCGGGATTCAATACCCTGAACATCAATTTGGTCCCTGTAGGTTCGATGCTCTCCAAGAACAACGGAGGCGTCGATCCCAACTCTCTGACGGCGGATGATTTCCGTCCGCTCAAAGGATTCTCGGACCTCTACCTTGCCACAAATAACGCCTACTCGAACTATAACGCCTTGCAACTGACTTGGATCCGGACCAAGGGCAGATACACAATCAACATGAATTACACTTTTGGCAAGGCGATGGGTCTGGTCAGCTTCCACGACCAGTTCAACCTGGATAACAACTACGGTGTCTTGCCGTCCAACCGCACCCACATCTTCAACATTGCGTATTCGGTGGAACTGGGCAATCCGGTGAGAGACAAGCTGGCTGGCGGATTCGTGAACGGCTGGCAGGTTTCGGGCATCGTTCAGGCTCAGAGCGGCGCGAACCTCTCGGGATTTCAAAATATCGGGAATGGCGCCAACTTCAATTTGCAAACCAACGGTGCGAAAATTCCCGGTACAACTTTCAACATCAGCAACGCTTCTCTGCTGGGGACCACCGATATCGCTCTCAACCCGGTTCTGACCTGCAATCCGGCGTCGGGTCTCGGATCCAATCAGTACATCAATCCGAGTTGCTTCACTTTACCGACCGGCATCGGGCAGAACGGTCCCACCGTTCTGCCAGCCATCTATGGCCCGGCCTTCTTCAACATGGACCTGGGGCTCTTCAAGAACTTTCAGATCAAGGAAGCGAAGAAGATCCAGATCCGGTTCAACGGCTACAACTTCCTGAATCACCCGTTGTGGTCGTTCAACGGCAGCAACCTCACATTAGGCTTCGATCCGAACACCCTGAAGGTCAACACGCCATTGTTCGGATCGGTGACACAGAAGCAGGGGCATCGCGTCGTCCAAATGGCGGTGAAGTTCTTCTTCTGATGACCCGCGGCCCTGCGGGACGTACACCTCCGATGCGTCCCGCGGGGCTGAGGTGTACGATGAACGGTAGATGCGAGGCTTCCCGGCATCCGTTTGGATGCTCGCTTTTCTCGCCGGCGTCCGGCCGGCACCCAGCCAGACGGCTCCGCCAACGTTCCAGGCACTCGCCCGGCAGGCCGATGCCGCGCGCGACAGTAAGCAACTGGAAAGAGCGGTGAGCCTCTACCAGCAGGCCCTCAAGCTCAAGCCCGACTGGGACGAGGGACTCTGGAACCTCGGCTCCATCACCTACGATCTCGACCGGTACACCGAGTGCGCGCCCGCCTTCCGCCGGCTTGGCGCGTTGAAACCGGATAGCGCGCCCGCCTGGACCATGGCCGGCCTTTGCGAATACAAGCTGCGCCGCTACGACGGCGCCGCGGAGTGCCTGATCCAGGTCGAGCGCTTGAAGTTTCAGGAGCCGCCTGAACTGGCGCACGCCGCCAGGCTTCACTATGCGCTCGTCTTGACCAAAACCGGCAGTTTCGAAAAAGCCGTCGCCATGCTCACTGAGCTCACCCGGGTCGATCACAAGTCGCCCGAGATTGTCGCCGCTGCCGGCATCGCTGGCCTGCGCCGCCCATTGCTCCCGCCTGAGGTGCCGGAAGCCGACCGCGAACTGGTCTTCAAGCTCGGCGATGCCATGGCCACCGCGATGGAGTTCGATTCCAAAGAGGCCATCCGGAAATTCGAAGAGTTGGTGCAGCAGTACCCCGCCGAGCCCAACGTCCACTTCCGATTCGGCGCGTACCTGAATACGCAGGAGACCGATCGCGGCATCGAGGAGATCAAGAAAGCTCTGGCGCTGGCTCCCGACCATATTCCTGCGCTGGTCGGCTTGGCCACAATCTATCTGAAACGCGAAGAGACCGGGCCTGCCCTGGAGTACGCCGAGCGGGCCGTCAAAGCCGCCGCCGGCGACTACTCGACGCACGTCGCTCTGGGCAGAGTTATGCTGGCCAGAGAAGATCCGGCGCGGGCCGCGTCGGAACTCGAGCAGGCAGTCAAACTGGCGCCCGCCAGCGTCGAGGCCCGGTACAACCTCGCGTCCGCCTACTCGCGGCTGGGAAGAAAAGAGGACGCGGCGCGCGAACTGGCTGAGTTCAAGCGCCTGCAGGATCTGGCGAAGTAATGGAGGCGTTATGACAACCCGGTGGCTTCGGCTTACACCCCTGGCTATGGCCGCGCTGTTGCCCTGGCCCTTGCCGGCGCAGCAGCCGGCGAATCCCCAGGCACCCGCGTTTCGAACCACTGCCGAAGAAGTCTTGCTCGACCTGATCGTCCGCGACAAGAAGGGCAAGCCGGTGACCGACCTCAAGCCGTCCGACCTCAACGTGTTCGACAGCGGAGCCAAACAAACCCTGACCGGATTCCGGCTGGTCGCCGGGTCGGAAGCCATCGCGAGCGGCGGCGCGAAGACCACGCTGGATCCGCTGCGGCAGGTGCGCTTGGTGACATTGGCTTTCGAATCCATGAATGAGGCCAGCCAGCGGAAGCTCGCCCGCTCGGCCGCGCTCGACCTCGTCCAGGGCGGCCAAGGGACCAATGTCTTCTACTCCGTGGTGGTGATCAGCGCCCAATTGTTGGTGCTGCAGCAGTTCACCACCGACAAAGCGGCGCTCACCAAGGCCATCGAGCGGGCCACGGAAGGACTTGGCGGACCCACCATGGCATCCGAATCGGAGGCTATCCAGGCCGAATTGAAGCGCAACCTCGGCGGCCAGAACGGAGGCGTCCAGGATTCCGACCTACTCGCCGCCGCCAGCGCAACCGCGAGCCAGACCGTGTCCAACGGTGACCAGGCCCTGCAGGCCCGGCTCGCCTCCATCATGCTCGACATGCTGCGCATGGACGCCGCCGCCGCCAACCAAGGCACGAGGCTGACGCTTTCGGCGTTGCGCGCGCTCGTCGAAGGGCAACGCCGCATGCCCGGCCGCAAGTCGATCGTCTATTTCACCTGGGGCATGTACCGCGGGCCGGAGCTGGACGCTCCCTTCCGCAGCCTTATTAGCACCGCGAACCGCTCCAATGTCACCTTCTATTCCATCGATACCCGCGGCGTGATGGTGGGAGCGCAAACGGCCGCCGCCACGAGTCAACTGAGAGGCGCCGCCCGCGCCAGCGCCACCACGATGACCCAGACTGAGGGTCCGGTCACCAAGGACCAGGTGATGTCGTCCGATAACGCCGAGGTCTCCGCCCGCTCGAACGTGCAGGAGGCCATCCGCGACCTTGCCGAATCCACTGGTGGCTTCCTGATCGGCGATAGCAACGACCTGCGAGTTCCGCTGCACCACGTCAACGAGGAGATCAGCAGCTACTACGAGCTGTCTTACAACCCCGGAATTCAGAACTACGACGGCAGTTTCCGCAAGCTCTCGGTGACCGCCAACCGCAAAGACCTGGTGATTCATGCGCGCAACGGATACTTCGCCCTGCCTCCCGACATCCGCGGTGCAGGCGTACAGCCCTTCGAAGTGGCCTTGTTGCAGATGCTCTCCGATGGCAAACCGGCCGACGATGTGAAGTTCCGCGCGGGAGGTCTGCGGCTCGAGGCGCGGCCGCAGGGGACCTCGGTCCTGGTGCTGGTCGAAGTACCGCTGCATGAGCTACAGCCAGTAGCGGATTCCGGGAAGAATTCGCAAAGCGTGCACTGCTCGCTGCTGGCGCTGGTCAAGGACGCGAAGGGCGAGGTCGTCGAAAAGCTGTCGCGTGACCGGTCTTTCGTGGTGACCCCGGAGCAGCTCAAGGGCGGGAATTTTCTGGACAAGATGACGGTCACTCTGCCCGCAGGCAAATATGCTTTGGAGAGCGTCGTCATGGACCGCCACAGCAATAAGGCGGGAGTTCAGCGTACGGACTTCGCCGTGCCGGCCACCAGCCCAGGGGTAGGCATTTCGTCGCTAGCCGTGGTGCGCTCCTACACGCCGAATGCGAAAGGAACGGACCCGAACGATCCCTTTGTTTTCCAGGGCGGGCTGATCACGCCCACGCTGGACACGGTTGTCAAGAAGGACGCCAACGCAATGTTGCGCCTCTTCTTCACCGTCTACCAGGATCCTGCCATAGCGGGCAAGCCCGGCGTCGAAATCGAATTCCTCCAGTCCGGAAAGAGCCTCACCAAGGTGCCGATGCTTCTCCCCGACGCCGATCCGCAGGGGCGGATTCCCTACGTGATGACCATCCCGGCGGCCTCGATACCGCCGGGCAGCTACGATGTTCGTGCGATATCCCACCAGGGCCCCTCCACCGCGGAAGTAACCGCGACGATTCGGATCGAGCCGTAGCTGTTTTCGGAAGTCCAGGCTTCAGAACGCCGTCCGCGAGGCAGCCAATGCCGCCGGGGATGCGTTAACGCTGGCGCTGCGCAAATGTTAACGCAACTCTCGACGTTAAAAATCGGACTTGAAGATTGCTTTCTGGCGTGTGTATACTTGCCAACAAACCGCCTCGGGGGCGACATCCATGCAGACGTCAGCCGACTTCGCGCAAGAACGACGTGAGTTGGAGCGGGTTTTGGGGTCAGGGATCTTTCATCGGGCGCCGAACCTGGCATTGCTCCTGACGTACGTGTGCACGAAGTACTTTGAGGGTACTGCCGAGCAGATCAAGGAATACAACATCGCGGTGGACGCGCTGGGACGGCCCCCCGACTTCGACCAGAAGCGGGACTCGATTGTGCGGGTGGAGGCCCATCGGCTGCGCAAGCGGCTGCGCGAATATTACGACGCTGAGGGTGCGGACCATCCGATGCGGATCGATATTCCACCCGGTCAGTACGCGCCGCAGTTCCAGGTGCTGTGCGCTCCCGCCCCAAGCCTGAGTCCCATCGCCCTGGTGGCGCAGGACGAAGCGACCGCGAACGGCGCTCCGGCAGAGTCTCCTCTGGAGCCCCAAGCGGGGAACGGAACTGCGCTCACGCTTCCTGCGGGCGCAGCGAGTGCGCCCGCTCGGACTTACCGGGGGTTGACCGTCGCGGCCACGCTCCTGTTGGTTTTCTGTAGTGCCGCCATTGCGTTGTGGAAGGCTCCCATCGGAAAGGCACTGAGAGCCACGACGACTCCCTCAGCCAACTCGCCACCGCTCGCTGCCGGCGCGGACGAGGTTCGTATCCTGGCGGGACATCTGGGGAGCGACTACACCGACCGGCTGGGACGAGTCTGGTATTCGGACCGCTATTTTCAGGGTGGGCACGTTTTCGAAACCGTCGACCACCCGATCTTCGGCACGCGCGAACCGCGGATCTATCAGAGCCGCCGTGAAGGCGCATTTGAATACGCCATTCCGCTGGCTCCGGGAGTGTATGAGCTGCGACTTCACTTCGCCGAGACCCTCTACGGTGAGAACAACGTGGCGGGCGGAGGCGAGTCGAGCCGCGTCTTCAACGTTCACATCAACGGGCGCGAGGCGCTGCACGAATTCGACGTGATCAGCGAAGCCGGTCCGAGCACCGCCGACGTGCGCGCGTTCAAGGATATTTCGGCTGCGCCGGACGGAAAGCTCCATCTTCGGTTCGAGCCCTTCACGAATCCGCCACTGCTGTGCGCCATCGAAATCACTCCAGGGGTGGCGGGCAAGTTCAAGCCCATCCGGATGATTGCGCTCGACCGGGCCTATACCGACAAGCAGGGGCGCGTCTGGGAGCCGGACCGGTACGCGCGCGGAGGGCAAACGGTACTGCGAACCAAGCCGGTCGAGGATGCTCCCGATCCCGAGCTCTTCCGAGGCGAACGCTTTGGGAACCTCCGTTATGTCGTCCCGGTTCCTCCGGGACGATACGGGATCACCATCTACGCCGCCGAGGCCTGGTTCGGCCCCGGCACACCGCCCGGCGGAGGGGTTGGCAGCCGCGTGTTCGATATTCTCTGCAACGGTATGGTGCTGCGCCACGGCTTCGATGTTTTCAAGGAAGCCAAAGGCGCCGGACGCGCGACCGCGTTCACCGCTCATGGATTGGAACCGGACGCGCAGGGCAAACTGAATATTGCCCTGGCGCCGACGCGGAATTATGCCTGCGTGAATGCGATCGAAGTGATCGACGAGTCGAGGTAACGAGCTAGGCTGCAGCCCGCCAGCCGCCGAAGGCCTCTTCGAGTTGTTGGGCTATGGCAAGAACGATGTCCTCGCGCCAAGGCGCCGCGGCAACCTGGACTCCGATGGGCAGGCCCTCGGCGGATGCGCCACACCGCACTACAGCCACTGGCCAGCCGGTCAGGTTGTACGTCATGGTGTAGCTGAAGCCTCGGAAATTTTGGTCCTCGATGGATGTTCCGTGCGGCAGGGCCGGGCTGGCGGATACCGGCGTGAGGATCGCGTCGTAGTCGTTGAGGAACGCGGACATGCCTGCGCGGAAGCGGTCGAGCTGGGCCCAGTACTTGCCGAAGCCGCGAACGGTTGTCCGGTAGGGCGCGAGTTTGGCGAGCCAGCCTTCGAGCAGCGGATGCGTCCTCGTGCTTCCGATCGCTCGCAGGAACTCGCGGAGGCCATCGCCACCATCGGGACCTAGCAGCTTCATCTCCAGCTCATAGCTTTCCACGATTCCGGGGGGACGCCGTTCCTCGAGAATGAAACCTGCCTCCGCCAGCGCGCCTGCAGCCTTGCGCACCACTTCTGCGGTCTCTGGAGCAGGCGGAACGATCCCGTTATCCGTGAAGAAAGCGATTCGGCGGACGTCCGGCTGGCCTCCATATGGCACTGGAACCACGGTGTGGTCCTCAGCATCCGGGCCTACCAGGATGGGCATCAGCGCGAGCAGATCCTCGACGCGCCGCGCCATCGGGCCGATCTGCCAGAGTGTTTCAATCCACCCTCCATGCGGCGGCACATGCCCGGTGCGCGGCAAGCGTCCCGAGGTCGGCTTGATGCCGGCGATCCCGCAAAAATGGGCAGGCACCCTGACGCTGCCCGCCGCGTCGCTTCCGAGCCCAAAGGGAGATCCGCAGGCAGCGATCAGTGCCGCCTCCCCGCCGCTCGACCCGCCGGCAGTTCTGTTGAGGTCGTACGGGTTGTTGGTGCGCCCGCGAAAGAGATTGTCGCTTTCAAACGCAAACAGCAGGTCGGGCAGATTGGTCCGGGCGATCGGGATCGCGCCCGCGGCGCGCAGCCGGGCGACGAGCGTGGCATCGCGGGACGAGGGAGGCGCATTCTGCAAACCCATGGTTCCCGCGGTGCACACGCATCCGGCAACTTCGATCGAATCCTTCACGGAAAACGGCACGCCATCGAGCGGCCCCAAGGTCTCCCCACGCCGGCGCCGCTGGTCCGCCGCCTGCGCCTCGCGGCACGCCGTCTCGCGCAGCACCGCGACCGCGGCGTTCAGCATCGGGTTGACGCAATCGATCCGCTCCAGATGCGCTTCCACCAGTTCGGACGAAGACACTTCGCCCTCGCGAATCAGACGGCCCTGCGCCAGGCCGGACAGGGCCAGGATGTCGTTCATTCTTCTTTGATTATCAGGCGTTGATTGGCTTGCACGTTGGAGAGCTTCTGTTTGCCCCCGCTGGGCCATTCGATTTCGACGGCGGACGCCGAGGCGTCCTTGCCGAGCCCGAAGGTCAATGCCAGGTCGCTGGCCGAGCAGTAGCTCGACCCGCTGTGGACCGTCTGCCACTGCGAGCCTCCAGCGCTGGTAACGCGCACCACCGCGCCAATTGCGCTGCGATTGCTCTTCGTCCCCTCGAGCTTGAGTTGCAGCCAGTGATTGCGGTTGCCTCCGTCATTGCGGTACAGGTACGCCGGACCGTGATTGGTGGTGAACAGGACATCGAGATCGCCGTCGCGGTCGAAATCGCCGTAGGCCATCCCACGCGCCACGATCGGTCTGGTGAACGCGCTGACCTGGTCGAATTTGCCGCGGCCCGCATTGCGCAATAGCAGCGGCAGCTCCGCATATTGAATCTTCGGTTGCACCCGTCCGATTTCCTCTTCGATGTGTCCGTTGGCGGCCAGGATGTCGGGGTAGCCGTCCAGATCGTAATCGAAGAAGAAGAGGCCGAAGGTAAGCGTCAGCAGGCTCGCGCGTCCCACGGTTGACTGCGGCGCTTCGTCCACGAACAGACCGTTGCCTTCGTTATGATACAGGCCCAGCATCTGGTTGGAAAAATTGCCGACGATGAGATGCGGGCGGCCGCAGCGATCGTAGTCGGTCGCATCCACCCCCATGGCGCCGCGCGCTACGCCGTCTTCCCCGAAAGCCACCCCGGCGGCCAGCCCTTCTTCCCTGAAGCGACCGTCGTGCAAGTTCCGATAGAGTTTGTTCGGCTGCGTATCGTTGGAGACGAACAAGTCGGGCCAGCCGTCGTTGTTGTAATCCAGCACTGCGACCCCCAGCGATTTGCTGGTCGCGTCCGCCAGCCCGGCTTTCGCAGTCACGTCTTCGAACTTTCCGCCGCCCAGGTTGTGAAACAGCTTGGGCGCCGAGCCTTTGTACGATTCCGGTGTGCAGTAAGACTTCGTCGCTCCGTCGATCGAGCACCAGAGGTCGCCCGCGGCGGTCCACTGGACATAGTTGGCGACAAAAAGATCCAGCTTGCCGTCGCGGTCGTAATCGAGCCACGCGGCGCTCGCGCCGAACGCTTCGTTCTTGATCCCGGATTCGCGCGTCACGTCGCGGAAGTGCCCGCCGCCTTCATTGTGGAAGAGGTGGTCGCCGCCGAGCGTCGTGATGTAGACGTCGTCGCGGCCGTCGTTATCGTAATCGCCGATAGCCACGCCCAGGCCGTAGATCTCCATATCCAGCCCGCTGCCGCGCGTGATGTCCGTGAACGTTCCGTCGTGGTTGTTGCGGTAAAGAGCCGCGGTGGTGCGCCGTCCGCGTGGTGTCCAATCCTTGCCGTTGATCAGCAGAATATCCAGCCAGCCGTCGCCGTCGGCGTCGAAGAACGCGCACCCGGCGCCCATGGTTTCGGGCAGCCATTTCTTGCCGGCGCGTCCCGAGTTGTGCGTGAAATGAATGCCAGCCGCGGCGGTGACGTCGGTGAACCGCACCGGCTCGTCAACGGCGCGAAGCTCGAAGATCGCCGGCGCTGTCAGCAACAGGAGCGCTGACGTGATCGTGAATCGATTGCCTCTCATTGTTGTCCTCGGGGCTCAAAAGCCGCTGCTTCGCCGTGATCGCCTGCGACGCCTCATCCGCCTTGAAGCGCTGGAACAGCTTCTGCTCTCGCTCGGCGGCGTCCATTTGCCCCAGCCCGCGATAGCAGAGCATCAACGTGTAGTGAGCCTGCACGTCCTCGGGATCCACGGCGAGTGTCTTCTGCAAGGCCTGCACGGCATCGCCGTATTGGCGTTTCAAGAACAGGATCCGGCCGATTTGGTTGGTGGTCACGCGATCGCGCGGGTACTGCTGCTCCGTCCGCCGCAAGCTGCGCAGCGCGCCGTCGTAATCGCCGGCTGCTTTTTGGATCATGGCCAGGAAGAAGTGCCCGCGTGCCAGGCCGGGCTGCAAAGCCAGTGCCTTTTCGACGAACGGACGCGCCGCTTCGGTCTCGCCTTCCTGCACCAGTGCGCGGCCCACGTTGAGCCAGCCATCGGCATACTCCGGTTCGGCTTCCGTCACGCGCCGGAACGCGTACTCGGCGCCCTTGAGATCGCCCTGCAGCAGAAGGCCGATGCCCCAATCGTTCCAGCGCTCGCGATCCTGTTTGCGGACTACCGGGGTCCACACCGTAGTCCCGAGCGGCACCGATGCACTCGCCTGTGCCAGCGTAATCACCGGCAGGTCGGGCGTGCGTCCGCGGATCTTCCCCGAGACATTCGCCGGAATCAGTTCGGGATTGAAATCGTACTCCAGCCCGTTGTGATTCAGGCCCAGCAATGCGGGATCCTGGCCCGGCTTCGGACTGCCTGCATACGAAAACTGCGTGTAATACCAGGAGAATTTACGGTAATTCAGTTTTGCGGTAAAACGGATCGGTCCCTTTGCGCCCTTGGGAATCTTGACCAGGAAGTGCGCCGTGTCGGCCGCGCCCGGCGGAATCAGGCGCACGTAGAGCAGGCTGCGCGCCTGCCACGCGTTCCGCTTGTTGATCGGATTGCCTTCCCCATCGAGCTGATACGACTTGTAAAAGTGCGCGCCGGGATCCACAGGGCCCTTGCCGTCATCGGTCACGTTGCCGCTCCAGAAGATCGTGCGGCCGTCGCCGTCCTGAGCCTGCAATTCGAGCCAGGTGTCGAACGCGTCCACCGTGCCGCCTGGAAAAAAATGGCCGATTTTCCTGGTGCGAACCACCACGTCGACGCGGGCGGTGCTTCCCTGCTCCAGCCGCACGCCCGATGCGTCCACCGGAGCCGCTACTTTGCCGACATCGCGCAGCACCGCTGCCACGTTCTGCTCGGCTTCTTCGCCGACCGCGAATGTCGAGCTCGCCTGCACCGCCTCGCTGCGCCGCCGCATCGGCTGTCCGCTCGTTTCCGTCGCAGGCGAGACCGCAAAAATGTCCACGGTAATAAATCCGGATTTTAGAAACTCCTCAGCCGCCCGCAACTGCACCGGATCCTGATTGGCGTATGGCACGGCGGTATTTGCCGCGGCGAACCGGTGCGAGTGCACCTTGCCGTCGCGATTCCCGGGATCCCGCGAGGGAGTCAGGGGCATGTGGCAATCCGCGCAAGTCTGCGATTTGGCCGGATAGTAGAACGATCGCGCGCCCTGCCCCGAGACACCGCTGGCCTGCCAGTTATCGTAATCGTTGAAGCCGCGCAGCCAGCGGTAGTTGTTCACGGGAACATCCAGGTGGACCTTGTGGCACGCGGCGCAGAACTCGGCGCTTTGTTCCGTCATGAACGGCTTGAGAAAGGTGCGCTTGTGCGGCTTCGGGTTCAGATAGGTCAGGAAGTGATCCAGCGCGCGGATGTAGCGGTTGTGGCTGGAGGCGAGCTCATGCAGCGGCGGATACTCCACGCGGAAATCGGCGTTGCCCATGGAGCTGCCCACGTGGACAATCGCGTGGCACGACATGCAGCCCAGCCCGGCCTGCGCTTCCGGCGTGTCGATCTGCTCGCGGATGGGCCGGTCGAAGCGGCCATTGAAGAAGACCGCGTGGTCGTGGCACCCCGCGCACCATTTGCTGGGTCGCGTGCCCGCGACATCCTGCATGTACTCGATCGATTTCCGGTAGAACTGGTTGTTGAACGACGCGAAGTGGTGCATCGAACTTTTCCACTGCTCATAGATATCCTTGTGGCATTGGCCGCAGGCCTCCGAATCCATGAAGAAGTTCGAGGGGATGATAGTTCCGGTATTGGTCCGCGCGGATGATGGCGCAAAGGGCGATTTCGCGCCTGCGCCCTCTTCGTCCATGGAAAGCGGTGCCGTCGGAGGGTTCTCGATGCGCTGGTGAGGCCGGTTCACGGCGGCTGCCGCGAGTGCAGCCAACACGCAAGCCACGCCCGCAAACGCAACCCGGTACCGCACCCCGATCATCACCAGTGCCGCCAGCGCCAGCACGATGTGCAGCGCCAAGGCCCATCGATGCTCCACCAGGTTGCCGCGGAATACGAGATACATCGCCACCGCCGCCGATGCGAGGAACGCGCCGCACTCCCGGGGATACCGACGCGACCAGCCGATAGCCGCCACCGCCAGCGCCAAACCCAGCCCCAGGTGCAGCAGCACGTTGGCTTCATAGAAGATGCTGGCTTGGGCGAAGGCCGCCAGATAGGCGCTGTTGACGATCAGCAGCGCAAGACCGTACTTTGCTGCCCGTCTCATTCTGTCCCTCCGCGCAGCGGACGAATCAACCGCAGTGCCGGCCGCGTGTTGTACTGCCTCACATACTCGCGATGGAGAGCGTCCTCCGGATACTTCTCCCCCGCCGGGTACGGATAGCTGCTCATCCCGTGAAACGGCAGCGGCGTCACCGTCTGGGAGAAAGCCGTGTTGGCATCGGCATCCTTGGCCCACCCGTCCACAAGCAGCAGGAAATCGCGCTTCCATCCGGCAGGCAGCGACGGCAGACCATTGGCGTTGAAACGAAGGCTCACTTCGTCGCCCGACCCCATGACCACCATCCGATCATCGGCGTCCTGCATCAGATCCGTTACTGCCCCATACCGCGTGTAATTGCCCGGTGTCGGATTCCACATGGATATCCCGCTCACCGTCTGATAGTCGAATTGTTCCGGCTGTTTGCGCTCGGGGTGAATCTTCGCTTTGGAGAACCCGCGGAAGTGCAGATCCGCGGAAAGCAGCCCGGCAGCGGTCAGCCGGTGTTCAGGCGCCGCATCGCTTTCAATCAGGTAAACCTCGTCCCAATAGACGCACAGGTTGGTCACGATGCGGACCTCCCGCGACGCAGAGAGAAACTTGCCGGTAAGGTCGACGGCCATGGTCTTCGGCTTGCCCGACGGAATTCCCATGTCCCCTATCACCGTCTTCCAGTTGCCCGCCGCGTCCTTCACCTGCAAATACGGAAATACCAGGTCGCGCCGCTCCTGCATCGACGACAGAAACGTACTCCCATCGGCCCAATCCACCCAGCCGTGCAGAACCAGGACTGCGTGATTAGAAGCCGCGGCGCCCCCAAAATCCAGATCCAGGTGGTGCATCTCTGCCACGCCGGCCGAGTTCCTCCGGAATGCATCGGGATACGTGAAATCGCGTTGCCGGAGCGCCGCAAGCACGTCGTTGCCGCGGTCGTCCCGGGCACGTTTCGGATAAACCCGCTGTTCCACTCCGAACAGG
Source organism: Verrucomicrobiia bacterium (assembly GCA_035578025.1). Taxonomy (GTDB): domain Bacteria; phylum Acidobacteriota; class Terriglobia; order Bryobacterales; family Bryobacteraceae; genus Solibacter. Next base: position 35,652 of record DATJYJ010000562.1, on the reverse strand, counting down.
CGGAACTCCGGAAACGGCGGCGACTTGAACTTCTCGTTGGTCACGATCTCCGCGCGTGCCGGATGATCCAGTGCCAACAGCTTGATCTGGTCCAGGTAGGAAACTTCGTGCAGCTCCTCCGTCACCCGAACTTCATACGCGCCGTCGCGCTCCCGCAGAAGCTCCCCGGGAATCGAAACGTACTCGTCGTGATCCACGGGGAAGAATTGCCCGTCCCCCGAGCTCGCCCCCAGCGGCGCGACGCCCAGCACGTCCGTGATGAACACGAACCGCTCTCCGTTCCACGTGAAGATCATGGGGCACGAGCCCGACAGGCGCGGCGCTTCCTTGATCGCCGCCACCTTATCGACCGGCTGATTCAGCTCGTTCTGGATCAGCCCGTTCGGCCAGGTGATGCGGACCGTCTCGATTTCTTTTTGTCCGACCAGGCGGAACACCAGCGGCACGCCTTCATAGGTCTGCTTCTCGTAGACCACGCCGGACTTCACCTCTACCTTCGCGCCCACCGCCGATTTGAGGTTCTTTACGCCGGTGAGCGCAACCTCGATCCAATTGCCGAAGTCGGACGTCGTATCGTGATCCAGGTAAAGCGTCCCGCCGGCGATTCGCGCGCGTGCCGGCCGCCCGGTGCCGTCGAAGTCGGCCATCGTGATTAGGCTCTCCGCCGGAGCGCCCGCGCCCCCCCGTTCGAATCCGCGGGGACGATTGAGCAGAAGAAGACCCGGCCGCCCGGCCAGAAGGTCCGTGCGCCCATCGCGGTTCTCATCTCGCGCCGCGAGATCCGACGCACCCGCCGGCAGCTCGCCCAGGGGCGCGGCCTGGAACGTGCCTGCCAGCCGGTCGCGATACAGCACGCCCGGGCGATCCTGGTAAGAAATCACCAGGTCGAAGCCCGGTGTGTCCGGCTCCAGGTCGAAGCGGGTCGCGCTCAACGCGTGCCCGGCGACGAACGGGAAGCGCTTCGTCTCGTCGCTGAAACCCGCGCTGCCGTTGTTGCGGAGCAGCTTCGATTCGTCCCCCAGCAAGAAGAGATCCAGGTCGTAATCGTGATCGAAATCCAGCCAGAGCGCCTGTCGGAAAGAACCCGCCGGAAGATCCGCGTGCTTGCGGAATTTCCCGTTGACGTTCCGGTACAGAGCCGCCCCATGGGTGGTAATCACGCAGAGATCGGGGAACCCGTCATTGTCGAAATCCCCAGGCGCGATCCAGACCACGTCGCGCAGGCCCTCGAGCCCTGAATCCGCAACCAAAGTTTTGCCGTTGCGGAACACGGCCACACGACCGCCGGACCATGCCACAAGGCTCGGACGCGAGCCGCCATCCAGTGCGATCGCCGCGACACCCGGCGTACCCGCGTCGAAACCGCCCGCGATGCGCTCGCTGCGATAAACCGGCGCCCCTGGCGGCGGCATGGACGGCGCGTCGAGCGGATCGTAGATTTCGGCGTAGAAGCTCCACTCCATGTCCTCGGGAACGGCTGCTCCTTCCTGTTGCTTCTTCAGATCCTGGAAAACGCGAAGCTCTTCGGCGGCCTCCTGCGGCCGGTTGGTTTGCCGGTAGAGTCCGTAAAGCTGGAAATGGGGCGCGGCCAGCAACGGGTTCAGGCGGCGCGCGGTTTCGAATTCTTTTACGGCCAGGGCCGGCTCTCCACGGGCCTTTCGGATGGACCCGATCTGATAATGGGTAACAGGTTCGTCCGGCACCAGGTGCGCCATGCCTTCAAACTGCGCCAATGCGGCATCGAGTTCCCCCTGTTTCTTGAGCTGAATCCCGAGGTTGAACCAGGTGTGCGGAAGCTCGGGATCCGCCTGCTGCGCTTTGTGCAACTCGGCCATCCCGCCCGCCACTTCCCCGGCCCGGACCAGGGCCAGCCCATAGTTGACGCGCTCGCGAACCGAATCAGGAGCCAGGGCCAAGGCTTTGCGGAACTCGTCCACCGCCTGCTGCTGCGTGGTCGGATTCTCATAAAATGCCTTACCGAGGTTCCGGTAATGCCAGAGCTGGGTTTGATCGGGACGAACGGACTGCGCGAGCACAATCCACGCGACGGCGCTCGCACCCAGCACCGAGATCAAGGCTCGAATTGGATACATACCCCCTCGAGGCGAAGTGGGGCCAGCATATAACGGCGGTAAGCGCACCCGCAATAGTAGGAAAATACTACTCAGTCCCGCGCGGACGAGACAAGGCGATGGTCCGCGAGGCAAATAGCTGCGGTGAGGCCCAGAGCGGCCGCGAACGAGAGCCAAGCGCCAGGGATCGCCTGGTTCCCGGTGGCCTCGATGAGATAGGTGCAGATGGCTGGAGTGAAGCCGCCGAAGATCGCCGTCGCGGTGCTGTACGCCAGGGAAAATCCGCTGGCCCGCACCTCGCGTGGCATCAGCTCTGTCAGAAACACCACCATGGCGCCGTTGTAGCTGCCGTACAGGAAGGACAGCCACAGCTCGACCGTCAACAGGCGTCCGAATGACGGCCCGGCCACCAGCCACGAAAGCGCCGGGTATGCCGTCGCCAGCGACAACACAGTGAACGCAATCAGCATCGGGGTACGGCCCACGCGGTCCGAAAGCGCGCCCATCACCGGCAGCCACACGAAATTCGAAATGCCCACGCACAGGGTAACGGCAAGGGTCTGGGCGTCGGCGAGCTTGAGCACCTTGCTGCCGAACGTCGGCGTGTAGGCGGTGATCATGTAGAACGAAACCGTGGTCATCGTGACCAGCATCGTGCCCAGCAGGACCAGGCGCCAGTTGGCCGCCACCGATCGCAGGATCTCGCGCGCGGGGGGATGTTTCGGCCGCGCGAGGAAATCCTCCGTCTCCGCAAGCGAACGGCGGATCAGAAACAGGAACGGGATGATGCCGCATCCCAGCAGCAGCGGCATGCGCCAGCCGAACGTAGCCATCTGTTGGGGCGAAAACCACGAGTTCAGCACGACGCCAAGCATGGCTGCGAACACCACGGCGCATTGCTGGCTGGCCGACTGCCAGCTCACATAAAATCCTTTGTGCCCGGGAGTCGCGATCTCCGAAAGGTACACCGACACGCCGCCCAATTCGACGCCGGCCGAGAAGCCCTGCACCAGGCGGCCAAGAACGACCAGCAGAGGCGCAAGCATGCCGATGGCTTCGTATCCCGGCATGCACGCGATCGAAACCGTGCCCACCGACATGAGCCCGAGCGTCAGCATCAGCCCGGCACGGCGGCCCTTGCGGTCGATGTAGGCGCCGAGCACCAGCGCTCCCAGGGGCCGCATCAGGAAGCCGACACCGAATGTCGCCAGCGAGTACATGAGCGAGGCGAACTCGCTGCTCTTCGGAAAGAATGCACGGCCGATGGCGGCGGCATAATAGCCGAAGACCATGAAGTCGTACATCTCGAGGAAATTGCCGGTGGCAACTTGAATGACCGCCTTGATCCGGGCATTCCGATCTATTGATGCCGCAGTCATCGCCGGCCTTCCGCCGCGAGAAATTCCTCGACGGAATAAAACGCCGGGCCGCGATACAGCCGGCCGTCGTCTTCGACGAGTTCCTTCCAGTCGTATTTCCAGGAGTCGCCGGTGCCCGACATCCAGGCCGCCAGCCGACGCTCCATGTCGCGGAGGATTGGCTGCGACGCCGGATTATCCACGAGGTTGCGCATCTCGTAGGGGTCGCTTTCCAGGTCGTACAGGACCCACGGCTTCGATTCGAACCGTGCGTACATGTACCGCCGGGTGCGGACGCCGCGCCAGGCGTCCTCGGTGCCATCGCCGCGATAGGGGCCGAAGATCTGGAAGAACGCGGAATCGGGCGTCCGGTCCTGGTGGCCCATAATCGTGCCCGAGAGGTCCGCGCCCTGCATGTGCGCGGGCCGCGCCACTCCGCATAGGCCGAGCAGAGTCGGCGCAAAGTCCACATGCGTAAAGAAGGTGTCCAGCCTGCGGGCGCCGCGCATCCGTGCCGGCCAGCGAAATACGCCGGGCACACCAATCGATTCTTCCCAGGGCTTGCGTTTCAGGCGTAGGCCCTGCGAACCCAGCATGTCGCCGTGGTCGGATGAAAGCAGAACGATCGTGTTCTCGTCCGCGGCGGCGAGCAGGCGTCCAACCTGTTCGTCGACGGCAGTGATCATACCGTAATACTGTGCCAGTTCGGCACGGCCAGGCACGCCGGGCTGCTGTTTCCAGTTGGGCCGCATCGTAAGCCGGGCGGGGTCGTACATGGCGGCGAATTCGGGGGGCGCTTTGTATGGATCGTGCGGCGGTCCCGAGGCGACCATCAGGAAGTACGGCCGTGAGTCCTTCTGGCGGATGAACTCCAACGCCAAATCGGTCCACGCCTCGGCTTCGAACCGGCGGATCGGAATCGGTTCCGGTGTGTCGCGGAAATATTGGGTATCGAAATGGGAATGGCTGCACTCGTTGGCTGCCCAGAATTCGAATCCGTGACGCCGCGGACCCGGAGGGACGAATCCCGGCAGGCGCGCGCCACCGTCCAGGTGCCATTTCCCGATGAAGCCGGTGCGCCAGCCGGCGTGCCGCAGCGTATCGGCGATGGTGGATTGCGATTCGCGAAGGCGGAGGTCGTTGGCCACCATCCCGTTGCGGTGCGCGTAGGTGCCGGTGAGGATATTGGCTCGCGCCGGGCAGCAAACGGGTGTATTGGCGAACGTGTTGGCAAGCAGCACGCCCTGGCTTGCCAGGCGATCGATGTTCGGCGTCCGCACGTCGGGATTGCCCATGCAGCCGAGCGCCTGGGCTCGAAGCTGGTCCGGCAGGATAAACAGGATGTTCGGACGCGGACGTTGAGCGGCCGCGGCGCGCAGGCCGGCGGCCGAGACTCCAAGAAACTGGCGCCGCGTCGTCATTGGGGCGGAGTCGGGGGCTCCGCTCCGGTCAGATGCTGGTCGGCCTTCGCGGCATCGTAGGCCGGATTCGGCGTGGGCATCGCCGCGCTCACCTCGCTACGCCAGCCTCGCAGGCGGTCATGTAGCCGCGCGCGGATCCTTGGCTCGCGCTGCGCCAGGTTGCGGCGCTCCCCGATGTCTTCTTTCAAGTTGAACAACTCCTGCCGGCCGTCTTCGAAGAACTCGATCAGTTTCCAGTCGCCCAGGCGGACCGCGCCCGCCGGCGTCCCGCCCTGGTTGCTGCAATGCGGGTAGTGCCAGAACAGAGCATCGTGCGCGGGCTCCGCGCCGCCTCCGAGGAGCGGTGCGAGACTCGAGCCATCCACGCCCGGGACGCCCGCCCCCGCAGCCATCTCCAGAATCGTAGGAAAGAAATCGATGCTCGAAACCGGGGTGTCGCAGACTCGTCCGGGTTTGGTCACCGCTGGCCAGTGGACCAGCAGAGGCTCGCGAATGCCGCCTTCGAACAGATGGCCTTTGCCCGCCCGCAGCGGGCTGTTGTCAGTCACAGGATTTGGACTACTGCCCTCGTAGCGCAATCCGCCATTGTCGGAGAAGACGAAGATGATAGTCTGGTCCGCGACTTTCAGCCGGTCGAGCGTGGCGCGAAGCCGACGCAGGGCCTCGTCAGCGCTCTCGACCATGGCCGAATAGACCGGATTGGGAAACGCCTGTCCTGCGTTCCTGCGGCGATACCTCTCGATTGCAGCCTGCCGCGCCTGAAGCGGGATGTGGACGGCGAATTCCGGAAAGTAGAGAAAGAACGGCGCCTTCCCGGCCGAACTCTCGATGAAACGGTCCGCGGCGTCGCTCAGCTTCTCCGTGATGTAGTCGTCCTTGGTGCCGCCTTTCAGATTGGGCAGATCGAACGGCCCGAAGTAGGATTGGGGGCTGCCCCGCTCGGTGCCCGCGACATTCAGGTCGAATCCCTGGTCGGTAGGCAGGAAGCCCTGGCCGCCCAGGTGCCATTTGCCGATGCTTGCCGTGCGGTACCCCAGGGGCTTCAGCGCCTCGGCGATGGTGATCTCCCTGAGCGGGAGTTGCTGCTCGAAAACCGGCGTGATCAGTTTGGATGTCGGCCACTGCTTGCGGCCCGGAATCCAATCCGTAAGGTGCAGGCGCGCGGGATACTTGCCGGTCAGTATGCTCGCGCGGGTCGGCGAGCATACCGGACAGGCGGCATAGGCGTTGGTGAAACGGACGCCTTCAGAAGCAAGCCGGTCGATGTTCGGAGTCTCGTAAAACCTGCTCCCGTAGCATCCGAAATCGCGCCAGCCCAGGTCATCCAGCAGGAAGAAGATGATGTTGGGCCGGGGCGGCGGAGCGGCGAAGGCGGCGCCTGCCGCGGCAGCCAGAAAATGGCGACGGCTGATTGCATTGCCCCAAGCGCTCGGCATGATTGCTCAGGGTATCGCGTTCTCCGGCCAAAAGGTGCGGTTCAGTCGCGGCTGCCAGGTATTATCCTGGCAGGGTGAGTCGGGATAAGCGGCGAACCGCGCCCGGGATTGGGGAAAAGCACTCGCTGCCGCAAGAGAACGCGCTCGCGAACCGGCTGCGCGATGCCGGCATGTTCACGCTGATCTTCTTTGCCACCCTGCTCGCCTACCTGCCGGCGCTCCGCGGCGGCCTGCTCTGGGACGACAACATGCACGTGACCCGGGCGGATCTCCAGTCGCTTCACGGCCTGTGGCGTATTTGGTTCGAATTGGGCGCTACCCAGCAGTATTATCCGCTGCTGCACAGCGCCTTTTGGCTCGAACATCACCTCTGGGGCGACGCCGTCATGGGATATCACCTGACCAGTGTCGCGCTGCACGCCGCTTCGGCCTGCCTGGTGGTGCTGATCGTCCGGCGGCTTGCACTCCCCGGAGCCTGGCTGGCCGGCTTCCTCTTTGCCCTGCATCCGGTATGCGTTGAGGCGGTAGCCTGGATCTCGGAGCAGAAGAGCACCCTTTCAGGATTTTTCTACCTCGCTGCCGCACTCACCTATCTCAGCTTCGACCGGACGCGGCGAAGGTCCGATTATTGGCTCGCGCTGGGACTGTTTCTTCTGGCCCTCATGAGTAAGACGGTTACTGCTACGCTGCCGGCCGTTCTCTTAGTCGTCTTCTGGTGGCAGCGCGGCCGTCTGGCGTGGAAGCGTGACGTTCTGCCGCTGGCGCCGTGGTTCGCCATCGCGATCCCGGCGGGGCAATTCACGGCCTGGGTGGAAAGCACGCCTCGATTGATCGGGGCGCAGGGAGCGGAGTACGCGCTCACGCTTCCACAGCGCCTGCTGCTGGCCGGCCGCGTTCCGTGGTTCTACGCCTGGAAAGTGCTTTGGCCTTTCAACCTGATGTTCGTCTATCCCCGTTGGCAAATCGATCCCGGCCAATGGTGGCAGTACTTGTTCCCGCTGGGATTGGTAGCCGTGGCGCTCACCCTGATTCTGCTGGCGCGAAGAACGCGTGGACCGCTGGCCGGCTTCCTGATCTTCATCGGTACGCTGTTCCCGGTTCTTGGTTTCTTCAATGTGTACCCCTTTCGCTACTCCTGGGTCGCCGACCACTTTCAATATCTGGCCACCCTGGCCATCATCGTTCCAGCCGCTTCCGGACTGACGATGCTGGCAAGGCAGGCCTCGCCGGGAAACCATGCTGCTTTGGTGGTGTCGGTTCCGCTGTTGACGGCGCTTGGCATCGGGGCCTGGAACCAGAGTGGCGCGTATCGGGACTACGAATCGCTCTTCCGTGAGAACCTGGCGCGCAATCCCGGCAGCGCCCTGTTGCACAACAACCTGGGAGTGATCCTCATGTCGAGCGGACGGGAACGGGAGGCGTCCGCCGAGTTCGAGGCCGCCGTCCGCCAGAGTCCCGACAATCCCGATTATCACGTCAACCTCGGGCTGGCCCTGGCGCAGATGCCGGGCCGCCTGGCGGACGCGGTCGCCGAGTATCAGAAAGCGCTGCGCGCCGACCCCAACCTGTACGCTGCGCATCTCAACCTGGGACTGGCGTTGATGTCGATGCCGGGCCGCCGGCAGGACGCCATCGCGGAGTATCAGAAGGCCATCGCCGCGACTCAAGCCACGCTGCGGAACGACCCCGATTTCTGGCAGGCACACCTGAACCTGGGAATCGCCTACTCGCAAATCGCCGGCCGGGAGGCGGATGCCATAGGGGAATACCGGATGGCCCTGCGGATGAAACCCGATTCCGCGCTGGCCCACTTTCATCTAGGAAACACTTTTCACAAGATGGGTAGTTTGCCCGAAGCGATCGCGGAGTACCAGGAATCGATCGCCATCGACCCCGGTTTACCGGAGGTCCACTACGAGCTGGCCTACGCCTTGGCGCAGATTCCCGGCCGGGTGCCGGACGCGATCGTCGAGTGCCGGAAAATGCTGCTGCTTAAACCGGGTGACGAACCGGGTCAAAAACTGATGGCGTCGCTCTTGGCCTTTCAGGAAGGCCGGCGGTAAGTAGTTCCCGCAGCCCTGTATCACAGGGTAAATTCCCCGCAAAATAGCATAGACACGCTCGCGAATACCTGTTAGTCTGGAACCGATTTTCAGGGCCTGAGGTCCTGTATGGCGGAGCGCTTCCACCAGATCGCTCCAAATGATAAGGGGTCCGCCTGGGAACGTAGGCGTCGTAACCGGGTCGTTCGGGGATAGCAGGGGCGGGCTCCCAATCTCTCCAATGGCTATTCCCGTCTTAAAGGAGCAGGAAGTGCGCCATCGTCCAGCGATAGGGCGGTTCGCCCTCGTTCTGTTGCTCGTGGTGCCTGTGTTGGCACAGAACAACACCGGTATTATTTCCGGCAGAGTCACGGACCCGAGCGGAGCGGTTGTACCCAATGCACAAATCACGGTGACCCAGACCGAAACCAATGTGGAGAGTGTCAGCGAAACGAATTCCGACGGTCTGTTCCGCGTGCCGTCTCTCATCAACGGGCCGTATCGGGTCACGATCGTCGCATCGGGATTCAAGAGGCAGGTACGCGAGGGGCTCGCCCTCCGCATCGGCGAAAATCTGAACGTAGAGATCAAGCTCGAGGTGGGCGCGGTCTCCGAGCAGGTCGAGGTCACCAGCTCGCTTCCCCTGCTGGATACACAGATTTCGTCCACCGGCCAGGTGATGGAGGGACAGTATTTTTACCAGCTTCCCAATTACCAACACTGGTCGAGAGGCGTCCTGTATTACACGCCGCAGGTTGGAAGCAGCAATGCCCCGTGGCCGGGTTCGCTGGGCAATTGGAACATCAACGGCGGCCAGACCTATCAGACCGCCCAGTATGAAGACGGGATCATGTCCACCTCCATGGACGGCGGCACTACCCTCAATTCGGTCGTGGTGGGCGTTGAGGAATTCAAAGTCCTGACGAGCGCGATGCCGGCCGAATACGGCCATGCCACCGCCGGCGCGCTGATCGTAGTCAAGAAGGCCGGCACCAACACCTTCCACGGCGAGGGCGGCTATCTCTTCAAGAGCACCTCGATGATGCATCGCCGTTTCTTCCAGAGGACCACCCTGCAGCAGGATAATCCGAATAACCACACGCTCTTCCAGATGCCGGACTTTGTGGTGAGCGGGCCCGTAATTATCCCCAAACTCTATAACGGCAAGAACAAGACCTTCTTCCAGGTCGGCGGCTCCTGGCACATCGACAGCTCGTCCAATTCGGGCAGCTATACCACTCCCACACCCGCCATGCTAGCCGGCGACTTCAGCGCGTATTCCAACCAGCTCTACGACCCTGCCTCGACCTCGGGCAGCTTCGCCGCCGGCAACCTCACGCGCACGCCATTTCCGGGGAACATCATTCCCAAGGACCGGTTCAGCACCATGTGGAACAAGATCGCGGCGAACAATCCGTTCCTGCCGCCGCAGGCGGGCACCGGCAGCGTGACCAATACAGGGCCAAACGGGAACATCGTGGCGTCGGGTACCGGCAATTACTACAACCTGACCGAGCAATTTCGCGTGGACCACAGCATCAACAACAAGATGAGGCTGTCGCTCACTTACTCTACGGGTAATCAGCATCAACCGCAACACAACGTGAATATCAGCTATGCCCCGTACGATCAATACCAGACCTTGCAGTACACCATCCAGAACCACGCTGCGCTCTCGTTCACGTACACCATCAGCCCGACTCTGATCAGCGAGACGAAGGTCGGGATCTACCGGCGGACCGGCAACTACCAGCCGCTCGCCGGAAATGATTACACTTTCGAGATGGCAAAAACGGTACCCGGGTTGCCTTCCAACGTGTACCTGAACCCGATCAACTTCGGGATGACCGAGGGCTCGAACGGCAGTTCCCAGCTCGGCGTCGGCACCTTGCGAGTCAACGTGAACAACACCCACCAGTTCAACCAGGATTTCACCAAGGTTTGGGGCACCCACGCCTTCAAGTTCGGGTACGAGTGGCTGTGGATGAACTACATTCAGCACGATATCTCCAACCCGCGGCTTACCCTGAATTTCGCTGACACGAACGGCCTGCAGAGCAATGGGTCGAGCGTGCCTAACACCGGCGGCATCGCACTCGCCAATATCATGCTGGGATATGTCTCGAGTTATAGCTACGCCCAGCAAGGTGCGTCCAACTTGCCGGTGGACTCCAACCACAGCTTCTACGTTCAGGACGACTGGCGCATCCTTCCCAACCTCACCCTAAACATAGGTGTCCGATACAGCAACGAGACTCCGGCTCACAGTAAGTTTCCAGGACAGCTTAGTGTGGGAAGCCTTACCGTCCCGGACAACTACTACACCAGCGGCTCCATTCCAGGTGTCCTGACGTGTCCACCAGGCGGGTGCGTCGGCGGCTGGATCCACCCCCAGGGATTCCTATGGAACCGCGACAACAACAATTTCCGGCCGCGCATCGGTTTGGCCTGGAGCGTCACCCCCGACACGGTGATCCGCGCGGGATTCGCCATGATGACTCTGGATTGGAACCTCGGGTGGACGAACCAGAGCGAGATCGGGGGCAGCAGCTTCTACAACCAATCCGTTTCACAGCCGGCCAATGTCTACACGCCCCTTTTCAACATCAACCAGGGTGTGCCGGCGTTCGTGTCGGTCCCACAATTGCCTGATGGATCGATCCCCACGTCGGCTTCGTCGCCCTCCGCGCGTCCGACGATCACTGTGGTTCCCGCCAATTACCACAACCCCTACACACTGAACTGGAACGTGAGCGTCCAGCGTGCCGTGAAAAAGGATTACATGGTGGAACTCTCCTATGTCGGGATGCACAACATCGGCTTCTCCGGCAATTACAACTGGAACTCGCGGCCCTGGGCGACCGGCATCGACGCCAACGGCAAGGTTATCGACCTTTCGCTTCCCGAGAACTGGGCCTACCGCAACACGTGGGTGAATAACACGTCCGGTGCAAACGGCACTCAGGCTTATAAAGTCTACCCCAACCTGGGTGGCGTGAATTACCAGTGCAACTGCGTCCGGATGATCTACCATTCGGGAACCATCAAGCTGGAGAAGCGGTACTCCTATGGCCTGAGTTTCCTCACGTTCGCGACCTGGCAGAAAGGCATCCAGAATGCTCCCGGCAATCTCTACCAGAGCGACCAGTTGATGCGGGCGGTGACCAGCACTACGCAGAAGTACCGCTACGTCAGCTCCATGACTTATGAGTTGCCGTTCGGAAAGGGCAAGAAGTGGATGAATCACGGCCGCCTGTGGGACATGCTGTTGGGCGGCTACAGCTTCTCCTGGAACTTCTCCGTCTGGGCGCCGACGCCCACCGGCATCGGCTACTCGGGCGGCACCTACCTCAACCCGGCCACCGGCGCGATCGGCGCCAGGCAGAACTATCCGAGCTACGAAGCAGACCCCGGCAGCGATCTTTACCTGGTCCAGATGCCGCAGATCCGCAGCGGGTGGCAGGACATCGGAACCAACCGCTTCGTGCAAAACGCGCAGAACCCGCTGGTCACCAACTGCGGAACGGCTCCCATCCTCCAGCCGAACGGCGCCACATGGGGCAACCAGTGCGAAGTCGTGGCTCCGTCGTTTACGCGCGGAAACATGCCCAATAACTTCTTCATCGCGCAGCGCATCATCGGAGCGAATACGTCCATCTATAAGGACTTCACCATCAAGGAGCGCGTGAAAGCCCAGCTCAGGATGGACTACTACAATCCCTTCAAGTGGTTCAACTGGAGCCAGCCGATGACCACCACCATGACTCAGACCAACCCGGCTGCCTTCATGACTCCGGGGCTCAACGACTTCGGGGATTCCACAGAAGGCGGACCGTCGCAGATTCACATTTCGTTTCGCGTCAAGTTCTGACGGAACGCAATCTGGTCGCGTGGGCGCGCTGGATGGTACGGTAGAGGCCGATGAACCGAGCCCTTCCAGCGTGCCTGTTCCTCCGGCGAAGCCGCAAACACACAATAGGTCCGCGTATTTCTCAGGCAAAGCGCCCGCCGGGAGGAACAAAAAGGGCCCGTTGAGAGCCGAGAAGTGGGCCAATCCAACACGCGAATCTGCGATACTAGCTTCAGTTTGCCTGCGTTAACGAGGTTCTCGGTGGATCCCGCACCGGGTGGGAGGAACGCGGTCTCATGATCCGAGTGGCTGGCGCCACGCATCAGGGATGCGTGCGCCCGAACAATGAAGACGCCTTCTATTTCGACGAGACGCGGGGTGTCGCGATCCTGGCCGACGGGATGGGCGGGCAGAACTGCGGCGAGGTCAGCAGCGAGATCACCGTACGCGCCGCCAGCGCTTACCTCTTGCAGCCGGCCAATGGCCTGAGCCTCGAGGAACGCGCACACGAAGCCATCCGTGTAGCCAATCGCGAAGTGCTGGGCGCCGCGAGTCTGCGGCCCGAGTGTGTCGGCATGGGCTCGACGATCGTGATGGCGCTGTGGCGGTTGCCGGAGGTCGTCATCGCCAACGTGGGCGACAGCCGCGCGTATCTCTATCGCGGCGGTGTGCTCCGGCAGCTCTCCTACGATCAGAATTTTGCCAATGAGATGCGAGACCGGATGGGCCTCAGCGAAGAGCACCTGCAAATCATGCCCAATCGTCACGTGCTCACCATGGCGGTGGGCGCGTTCGAACAGGTGCTGGCTCGTATCCACACGGAGCGGGTCGAGCCCGGCGACCGAATCCTGCTCTGCTCCGACGGGCTTTCGGGGCCGGTAAGCGAGGCAGGCATGGCGGCAATCCTGCGAGAGCCCTCCGCCACGCAGGATAAGGTAGACATGCTGATTCGTGCCGCGAATGCCCGCGGCGGCCCCGACAACGTCACGGCCGTCCTGCTGGAGTTCGAGGATGCATCAGGGAGTAACTAGTTTATGCGCTCCCCTGTGCGCTATTCAGTAACCGCTGTTCTTGCGGCGCACCTTGCGCTGCCATTTTGCGCGCCCGCCGCCGAAGCCACCCTTGCTCCAGGGTCTCCCGTGTCCCGTTGGTCGATCAAGACCAGCTTGCCTGCCGGCGCCAACCTGTCAAGACCCGGAATCCTGATTCCCCTAGACCAGTTTCTGGAGCTGAAGCCTGCCGCCGAGAACCGCAGCTCCGAGTTTCAGGACAAACGCTATCCACGGGTTTATGGCGCACCCGCCGGCGAAGGCGATATCGTCTGCACGCAAGGGTACCTGAGGCTGGTCGCCCAGGAAGACGACGGTGATTTTCACATCCAGCTCACTACCCAGCCGGACAACTTCGACAACTGCCTGGTGGTGGAGGTCCCGATGGACGAGAAGACGTTCGTCGCTGATTCTCCCGAAGTTCTTTCTGCTGCCAAGACCGTACGCCAGTTCGTGATCTCGAATCTCCTGGCCGGCGCCACCCCGAAACCGGGTTCGATCCACGTGATCCAAGGGCAGGCGTACGTCGAGGTCACCGGACAGTTGTTCTTCGACTCGGAACACCAGGCTGCCATGTCCAAAGGCATCTTCCGCACCAAATCTATCGGCGGCAGGCACCTGCCCTCGAAGACTTCCTGGGAAATCCATCCGATCACTGCGATGAAATTTGTCAAGCCGAACTGATGTCGGCAAGAGCTTGGCCCGGGCCGCCCGGTGGTAGAGTGTTCCTACGGCGGGTCGCAGAGGCGCGCCACAAACAGGAGCACACGAGTCATGACGGTTCGAGGCCGGTGGATGGTTTTGTGCGGGTTGCTGGGTTCGGCAGTGGTTGCGCAGCAGTATCCTGCGAGCCTGCTGGGAGGGTTGCAATGGCGCGATGTGGGGCCCATGCGCGCCGGGCGCACGTTTGCCGTGGCGGGACACGTGAATCAGCCCGACACTTTCTATTTCGGCTCGGTAGGCGGCGGCGTCTGGAAAACGGAGAACTCCGGGCGGACGTGGAGCCCGATCTCGGACGAAGGTATTCCGATCGGGTCAATCGGCGCGATCGCGGCGGCGCCCTCGAATCCGAACATCGTGTACGTGGGCACGGGCGAGCCGGACATCCGCAGCCAGATCTCGTATGGGATCGGGATGTTCAAGTCGACCGACGCGGGCAAGACCTGGAAGCACATCGGCCTGGAGGGAACGCGCCAGATCGGCCGCGTCGTGGTGGACCCGGCGAATCCGAATCGCGTGTACGCCGCGGCTCTCGGCCACGTTTACGCGGCGAACCCGGAACGCGGCGTGTACCGCTCCACCGACGGCGGGACGACGTGGAAAAAGGTTCTGTTCAAAGCCAACGATCCAGAAAACGTGGGCGCCATCGATCTTGCCATCGATCCGAAGAATCCGCGGGTCTTATACGCGTCGCTCTGGGCCACGCGGCGTCCGCCTTGGTCGGTGTACGCGCCCAGCAACATGCCCGGGGGCGGGTTGTACAAGTCAACGGACGGCGGCGATACCTGGAAGCAATTGACGGGCGGGCTGCCTACCGATCAATTCGTAGGCAAGATTGGAATCGCGGTGGCGCCGAGCAATCCCAACCGGCTTTGGGCCGTGGTTGACGACGTCGGCAGCGGTGTGCCTCGAGGCATCGGCGGAGGGCGGGGTGCTGGCGGCGGGGCTCCTGCGCCGAGTACCGGCGGCGGCGTCTATATCTCCGACGACGCAGGCGCGACCTGGAAGCTGGTCAACAGCGAGAACCGGCTGTGGGGACGCGGCTGGTATTTCGAGGCAGTGACAGTCGACCCGGCCGATCCGGACCGCGCGTACGTAATCAACACAGCCACCTACCTGACCACCGACGGTGGCAAGACCTTCGTCCCGCTGAAGGGCGCGCCGGGCGGCGACGACTACCATCAGCTCTGGATCAACCCCAAGGACCCCAACCGCATGGTGCTGAGCAGCGACCAGGGCACGGTGGTCAGCGTGGATCGCGGCAAGACGTGGAGTTCCTGGTACAACCAGCCGACCGCGCAGATCTACCACGTGGCGGCGGACAATCGCTTCCCGTACTGGCTCTATGGCGCGCAGCAGGATAGCGGCGGCGTGGGCGTGAGCACGTGGTCGCGGATGGGCCTGTTGACTTTCCGCAACTGGGAGCCAACGTGCCTCGCGGGCGAGAGCGCGACCGTGCTGGCGGATCCGAAAGACGGGAATATCCTCTATGGCAATGGCGCGGGCCGCTGCGATCAGGCGTTGAATCTCTCGGTGCCCCTGGGAGGGCAACTGCCTGCGCCGGATCCGGACGATCCGAATCGCAAGACGTGGACGCTGCCGCAGGTGTTCTCTCAAGCTGACGAAGCCATGTACTACGCGAACCAGTTCGTCATGCGCTCGCGGGACCGCGGGCGCACCTGGGAGAAGATCAGCCCGGACCTCGCGCGGCTGAATCCGCCGGCGCCACCGAACCTCGACCCGGTGACCGCGACGGATATCGACCAGCAGATGACGCACCACTTCGGGGTGGTCTATACGATCGGCCCTTCCCCGCTGGATGCCAAGACGGTGTGGGTGGGCACGGACGACGGACTCATCCACGTGACACGTGACGACGGCAAAACCTGGTCGGACGTGACTCCTCCGTCGATGACCGCGTGGAGCAAGGTTTCGCAGATCGAGGCGGGCCATTTCGACGTCGCAACGGCGTACGCGTCCGTAGACCGGCATCGCATCGCGGACAACAAGCCGTACATCTACAGGACGCACGATGGCGGCAGGACGTGGCAGAACGTGGTAGCGGGGATTCCGGAAGGCGCGTACGTGAACTCGGTGAAAGAGGATCCGCAGGCCAAAGGACTGCTCTATGCTGCAACGGAACTGCGCGTGTATGTTTCTTTCAACGATGGAGCGGCGTGGCAGCCGCTGCAGAACAACATGCCGGTGACCTCGGTGCGCGACATCCTGGTGCACGGCGACGACCTGGCGATCGCCACGCACGGTCGCGGGTTCTGGGTGATGGATCAGGCTGGCGCGCTGCGGCAGATCGCGGCGCAGGGCACGGAAATCGCGTCCACGAACGCCTACCTGTTCAAGCCGGGCGAGACGTACGCCATCCGCGCGGGCGGGATGAACGGCACGCCGATGCCGCACGACGAGCCGCAGTTGCAGAATCCGCCAGCCGGCGTGGTGGTCTATTACTGGCTCAAGAACGCGGCGACCAAGCCGCTGAAGATTGAAGTCGTAGACAGCGGAGGCGCGGTGCGGGCGTGCGCGGCGAGCGACACACCGGTTCGTCCTCCGGATACCGGGACGCTGAACGTGGAGGCGGCGTGGATGCAGCCGGCACAACCGCCAATCGCGGCTGCGGGGATGCATCGATTCGCGCTCGGTGGAGGAGGCGGCCGCGGGTTCGGCGGGTTCGGTCGCGGGGCAGCGGCGCCGGTGGTGGACGCCTGCAATCCTGCAGGGACCCAGCCGGCGGTGGCCGACGCGGGCCGGGGCGGGCGTGGGGGCCGGGGCGGCGGAGGCGGCGGCCGCGGCGGTGTGCCGGGGCTGCAGCCAGGGCAGTACAACGTCCGGTTGACGGTGGATGGACAGACACTCACCCAGCCCGTGACGATCAAGCCCGACCCGCGCGGAGTGCCGAACGGAGCGACGGAAGGCGGCGACGGCGACGGGAAGTAGCAATGATGCGATGTTGGTTTGGAGTGGTCGTGCTTACGGCCGTCGTGACCGCGAGCGGCGCCGATTTGTTTCGCGATGACTTCTCGCGGTTTCCACCGGGATGGCTGACATTCCCGGTGGGCACTCTGAATGGAGCCATTCAGGAATACCACTATCTTCCGCATCGCGGAGTGCCGCTGGGGCCGTGGGAGAACGCCATCGCGCACCTGGACGCGTGGGTGGCGGGCGACGAGCAAGGCAAGCCCTACCTCGAACAGCAGCTCGAATCGAACGCACGCCAGTTCAGCAACCCGGTCATGATGACCGGCGATGCGGAATGGGACGATTACTCGGTTGAGGTGCACGTTCGGCCGCTCTCGCTCAACGGCATGGCGGGAGTGGTTTTCCGTTATCACACCAACCGGCATTACTATTTTTGCGGGCTGAGCAGCGGCAACAAGGTGCAGATCCTGGCGCGTTTGCCGATCGAGGAGAAGATGCGGGCGCCGGAGATGAAGGAGCTGGCAACGGGCGACTTCCGCTACGACGCGACCCGGTATTACTCGCTTCGGGTGGAAGTGGCAGGCCCGCGGATCAGGGCGTACGTGGATGACAAGCTCATCGCGCAGGCGTCGGATACGGAACTGGCCAAGGGCAAGGCCGGGGTGAGCGCCACTGGACCGGCACGGTTCCAGGTCTTCCACGTGTGGACATCGGACGGAGCGGCAAGAGGGATCGCGGAAAGGATCCGGGCGCGGGAAGAGATGCTGGCGAAGATGCGCGAGGAAAATCCCAAACCCAAGCTATGGAAGAAATTCGACACGCCGGTCTTCGGCGCGGGGCGTAACGTGCGCTTCGGCGATCTCGACGGCGACGGCGTGCCCGACATGCTGATTGCACAAAACATTCCGCGAGTGCAAGGCGATGCATTCGACCAGATCAGTTGCCTGACGGCCGTGACTCTCGACGGCAAAGTACTGTGGCAATCCGGCCGGCCGAATGAGCGCAACGGGCTGCTGACCAACGACACCCCGTTTCAGATCCACGATATCGACGGCGACGGGAAAAACGAAGTCGTTGCGATTCGCGATTTCCAGTTGCAGATCCTGGACGGACGCACCGGAGAAGTCCGGCAGCGCGCCTGGATGCCGAAGATGCCGCCGGCGGACAATGTCCACCCCTATGAGATGGAAAATGGCGACTCGATCGCGTTCGTCAACTTCTCGGGGAACAAAGGGCGGCACGAGATCGTAGTGAAGGACCGGTACACGCACTTCTGGGTGTTCAACAACAAGCTGGAGCTGCTTTGGAAGGGCGATGGACAGACCGGGCACTACCCTTATCCGGCGGAGTTGGAGCCCGGCTACGACTCGCTGATGATCGGTTACTCTCTGTGGAACCGTCGGGGCGAGAGGTTGTGGAGTCATGACTCCGACTTACACGATCACGCCGACGGTGTCATGGTCGGGAATCTGTCCGGCGACCCCAAGGCCGCGCCGCGGGTGTACGCCAGCGGGAGCGACGAAGGATTCATCATGTTCGATATCGGCGGGAAGATCCTCAAGCAGGTGCGGGTGGGGCACAATCAGAGCCCGAGCGTGGCGAAGTATCGCCCGGACCTGCCGGGGCTGCAGTACATCTCGGTGAACTTCTGGCGGAATCCGGGCATTGTGACCTTGTTTGACTGGGATGGGAACATCCTGGCGCAGGAGGAGCCGATTCACTCGGGCAGTCCGATGCTGCCCGTGAACTGGCGCGGCGACGGACAGGAATTCTGCCTGCTCTCCGGCAACGTGAAGGAAGGCGGGATGATCGACGGCCATCTGAGGCGGGTGGTGATGTTTCCGGATGACGGGCATCCGGACCTTGCGGCGGCCGTGCTGGATGTGACCGGCGACCAGCGGGACGAAGTCCTGCTGTGGGACGAGAAGCGGGTTTGGATCTACACCCAGGAGGGTCCGTTCACCGGCAAGCGGATTTATGCGCCGGTGAGGAACCCGGACTACAACGATTCGAATTACCGGACGACGGTATCGCTGCCGGGTTGGCAGGAGGTCCGGGTGAAGAATTGAGATTGCAGCGGTCATTTTGGGAGTCCCTGATTGCGGTGGTGGCGGGGAATGCCATCTATTTCAGCGTGATGAAGTACCTGCCGCCGCGGGCGCAGCACGTGCCTTACGCGATCGATTGGGGGCTTGCCGTGGACTTTTGGGTGTGCCTGGTGTGTTTGGGCGTGGTGCGGATGTTCCGGCCGAAGAACAGATAGCCTTCTGAAATCGGGTGGGCCGGTACTCTCTTACGACAGCATGCACAGGTTCACGAATGGAAGTACACACGGCTGCGCCGGGTGCTTTATCGTAGACCAAGGGAATGTTGCTTACGAATGGAGACGCGAAGATGCGACGGCTGAACTTACGGACTCTTTCTTTCTCTCTGCTTCTGGTTGCGCTGCTTCTGTCCCTGGCAGTGGCGCTTTGCGCCGCCGTCCGGATCGGCGGATCAGCTTTCTCGGCGAACGGCCAACTGGCGCGGGACCACCAATACGTCGGCGGTTGCCCGGTGGAACTGAAGTTTGACTGGGGTGTGGTCGGTTCCGAGCCCTCGACCATCGTTTACAGGACCCTCCGCAGCGATGGAGCGCAGTCCAGCACACGCTCTGTCCAACACCCGGGCGGCAATCGCTCCATGCCCATCATCGAGCACTGGCGTCTGGGTGCGCCGACCCCGCAGTTCCGCAATTTCCACGGCTGGATGGAGCTTGTCGTGGAGTCTCCGAATCCGGCGTCGATGAGAATCCCGTTTACGATTCACTGCCAGTGAGCGCGGGCTACTTGCCGGCGCGCTGCTTGCGCGTGAGGATTTCGCGGACTGCGTAAATGCGGCGATCCTGGCTCTCGAAGTAGGTTCGCATCATCATCTCGCCGATCAGGCCGGTGGAGAACATCATGATGCCGCCGAGCAGGAGGAGCGCACCGGCGACCATCAGCGGGCCGTGCTCCATGACGATCTCGTAGCCGAGGATCTTCAACACCGCGAGATAGACCATGATGACGCCGCCGAGGCCGCAGCCGGCGAGGCCGAGCAGGCCGAAGAAGTGCATGGGGCGGGTGAAGTACTTCAGCAGAAACTTGATGGTGAGGATGTCGAACATGACGCGGAAGGTGCGGCCGATGCCGTAATGCGAATCGCCGGCGGCTCGCGGGACGTTGCGAATGGGGACCTCGATGACGCGCGCACCGTAAAAGCTGGCCAGCGCGGGAATGAAGCGGTGGAGTTCACCGTAGAGATTGACGTCCTTGAGCACTTCGGCGCGGTAGGCCTTGAAGGTGGTGCCGAAATCGTGCAGCTCGATGCCGCTCGCCTTGGCCATCAGCCAGTTGGCGATGCGCGAAGGGAGCTTGCGCATGATGGCATTGTCGACGCGGCGCTTGCGCCATCCGCTGGCGATATCGTAGCCCTGGTCGATTTTCTCCAGGAGGGCGGGAATGTCTTCGGGGGCGTGTTGAAGGTCGCCGTCCATGGCGATGATCACGTCGCCCTTGGCTTCGTGGAACCCCGCGGAGAGAGCCGCGGTCTGGCCGAAATTGCGGCGGAGGCGGATGATCTTGAGGTGGCCATCGGTCTCCACCAAGTTGGCGAGCAACTCGAAGGTGCGGTCGGTGGAGGCGTCGTCGATAAACAGGATTTCGTAGGGGCGCTGGAGGGGCTCGAGGACGCCGGTGAGGCGATCGTAGAGGGGAAGTATAGACGGCTCTTCGTTGTGGATCGGGATCACGATCGACAGCATCGCCATGGGAAACTATTAGTTTAACGTATGGAGCGGGTTCCGTTTCAGGCGACCGCTGCCGGCGCGGCGTACGCGGGACTAGCCACGCTTCCGGTGGCGGTGCTGCTGGATAACGTGCGCAGTATGTACAACGTAGGCGCGTTTTTCCGTACCGCGGATGCGTCCGGCATCGAGAAGCTGTATTTGAGCGGGATCACCGGTACGCCGCCCAAGCGCGCCATCACGAAAACAGCGCTGGGGGCGGAGCAGACGGTACCCTGGGAGCACTCCTGGGATGCCCTGGCCGTAGCGCGCGGCCTGCGGGAGCGAGGGTATGAACTGGCAGCCGTCGAGACTTCGGTGCACGCGGTGGATCTTTTCGATTGGCGGCCGGGCTTTCCGGTCTGCCTGGTTTTCGGTCACGAGGTGGACGGGATCTGTCCGAAACTGGCGGCACTCTGCGATACACACGTACGGATTCCCATGCTGGGCGTGAAACATTCGCTGAATGTGGCCACGGCAGGTGGAATTGTGATCTACGAGCTATTGCGGAAGTACCGCGCCTTGAGCATAGGATAGAGCGTGTCCTTTTTGCTTCCGCGCCTGCGCATGAACCTGGATTTCATGCCGTCTCCATCTCCCGAGCATCCGGGGCTGTTCATACGCGATCCCTATCATTTTTCGGACGCCATGCTGGTCATTCCACCGCCGCTGGTACAGTGCCTCAGGTGCTTCGACGGCGGACACACCGACTTGGATCTGCGGGAGGCGCTGGTGCGCATCACGGGCGATCTGGATGTGGGCAAACTGGAGCAGCACCTGGTGGAGACGTTGAGCGCGGCGGGCTTCCTGGAGGACGAGCAGTTCGCGCGCATGGAGCAGGCGCGCAGACAGGCATTCGCGGAGGCGCCAGTGCGTGAAGCCGCACACGCGGGATCGGCTTACCCGGAAGATGCAGCGGAGATGCAGGAACAGATGAATCGGTGGATGGCGAACGCTGTCGGGAAAGCTGCCGCGGACGGCAATCTGCTCGGCATCGCGGCGCCGCACGTGAGCCCGTCGGGGGGGTGGCAGTCTTACCGCGATGCATACCGGATGATCGGCGACGAGCACCGGAACAAGACGTTTGTCATCCTGGCCACCTCGCACTACGGCGAATCGGAAACGTTCGGGCTGACGCGCAAGACGTTTCGCACACCGCTGGGCGACACCAGGACGGATACGCCGCTAGTGGACTGGCTGGAGGCGCACGGCGGATCCGGCGTGAGGATGGAGGACTATTGCCACTCGTTCGAGCACACGGTGGAGCTGCAGCTCATTTTTCTGCAGCATGTGCTCGGGCCGGATATCCGGATTCTGCCGGTGCTCGTGGGCTCGTTCGCGCACAGCATCTACCTGGGAGGCAATCCGGAAGACGACGATAAAGTCAAAGCGTTCCTGAACGCGCTGGGAGAGCTGCGCGAGAGGGAGGGCGACCGTCTGTTCTTCGTCCTCGGCGTGGACATGGCCCACATGGGCGCACGCTACCAGGACGAGTTCACCGCGATCGCGGGAGAGGGCGCGATGCAGGAGGTGGAGTCGCGCGACGCGGCCCGGATCGCGCGGATCGAGGCGCTGGACGCCGCCGGCTTCTGGGACCTGGTGCGGGACCGCCAGGACGATTTGAAGTGGTGCGGGTCGTCGCCATTCTACACGTTTCTGAAGACTGGGCCGAAATCAAAGGGTGAACTACTGCGCTACGAGCAGTGGAATATCGATGAACGCAGCGTGGTGAGCTTCGCCGGTATGGCGTTCACAAAGATCTGAGCACACGCGCCTGCGGCGCGGGGCAGGCCGGGAGGTCTACCCTACCGTGGCCAAAGGTTCGCCGGCAGCAACCGTGGCGCCTTCGCGGGCGGCGATGGTGAGCACCGTTCCGGCGCGCGCGGCTTTCAGCTCATTTTGCATCTTCATGGCTTCGACGACCAGGATGCCCTGGCCGGCCTCGACCGTATCGCCGGGCGAGGCGAGCAGGCGGACAACTTTGCCGGGCATGGGACTGGTGAGCGTTTGCACGCCTTCCCCGGCGCGGCCCGCGGCAGCGCGGGTCCAACGGCGCGGGTCCTTGACCTGGATCTCGAACCGGAAGCCATCCAGGCTGACGATCAGGCCCGCCGGAGTCTCTTCGACGAATGCATCGTAGCTGCGGCCGTCGAGCAGAACCGAGTAGACGCCAGGACCCGCGATCTCGATGAGCGCCTCACGGGGCGGCGAGCCGTCGATCTGGAAACGGGCAGCCGGAGCCGACGCCTGCAAATCGATCGAGGTATCCCGGCCGTTGACCTGGAGCGTAAGTTTCATCGGAGCAGGTCTTCCCTTCCCTGCTGAAGCCACCTGCTGAGGCGCACGGATGGCGGCGCGGCCGCCGATGTCCGGCTCGCAGAGTGCAGCGCCGCGACGAGGGCGGCCACAGCGGCCGCATCGCTTCGGGGCTCGGGCGGCGTGGCCCGGCGGAAGAACTCTTCGATGAAGCCGGTATGCAGCCCGCCCGCACGGAATTCTGGGTCTTCGAGGATCTGGCGAAAGAAGGCGATATTGGTACGGATGCCGGCGACGTCGTATTCGCCGAGAGCCCGGACCATGCGCGCAATCGCGTTGCCGCGGGTATCCGCCCAGACGGCAAGCTTGGCGAGCAGGGGATCGTATTCCATCGGTACGGTCCAGCCGTCGTACACGCAGCCATCGAGGCGGATTCCGGGACCCAGAGGGCGAGTGAGCCGGGTGATTTTTCCAGGATACGGAAGGAAGTCGTTGAACGGATCCTCCGCGTAGATGCGGCACTCGATGGCGGAACCGCGCCACGAGACCTGATCCTGGGTGAACGGAAGGCGCGCACCGGCGGCGATTTCTACCTGGAGGCGCACCAGGTCCAGGCCGGTGACCAGTTCGGTAATCGGGTGCTCCACCTGGAGCCGGGTGTTCATCTCGAGGAAATAGAACCGGTGTTCCTGGTCCACGAGGAACTCGACCGTGCCGGCGTTGTAGTAGTCCGCAGCCTTGGCCGCGCGGACGGCAGCTTCACCCATGGCGTGCCGCATTTCCGGGTACCGGGCAACCAGCGGCGACGGGCACTCCTCGATGACCTTCTGGTGGCGGCGCTGGATGGAGCATTCGCGCTCGCCAAGGTGGACCATGTTGCCGTGCCGGTCGCCCAGCACCTGGATTTCGATATGCCGGGGACGCTCGATCAGCTTCTCGACGTAAATGTCGCCGTTGCGAAAGGCGCGCTCGGCTTCGCTCGAGGCGTCGCGGAGGGCCGAGTCGAGGTCGGCGTCGCGATCCACGCGGCGCATGCCCTTTCCGCCGCCGCCGGCCACGGCTTTCAGCAGGATCGGGTAGCCGTGAGTACGGGCGAAATCGCGAAGTTCCTCGGCGGTGACCGCGTGGTCGACGCCGGGGACGACCGGCGCTCCGGCGGCAATCGCGCTCCGCCGGGCGGCAGTCTTGGAGCCCATGGCGCGGATGGAGCCGGCTGAGGGCCCGATGAAAGTGACCCCGGCCGCTTCGCAGGCGGCCGCAAACTCCGCGTTCTCGCTGAGGAATCCGTAACCGGGGTGGATCGCGTCCGCGCCGCGCACGCGGGCGGCGGCGAGGATGCGATCGATGCGCAGGTAGCTCTCGGAGGAAGGGCCGGGACCGACATGAACCGCCTCGTCGGCCATGCGCACGTGGAGCGAGGTGCGGTCCGGGTCGGAGTACACGGCGACGCTGGCGATGCCCATTTCGCGCAGGCTGCGGATGACGCGGACGGCGATCTCGCCGCGGTTGGCAATCAGGACTTTGCGGAACATCGCAATCGAGAATTGTAGCAGCCGGAGCTGGGGCTGCGACTGCTAGAATTGAAAGATCGCGGTTCCCATGGCCCTGGACTCGATTGAAGGCTCACTCAAGGAGCGCGGAGTTCGTCTGACGCGCCAGCGGCAGATCCTGCTCGAACTGATCGACAAGACAGGCGAGCACCTCGACGCCGAACGCCTCTATCAACTGGCGAAAGAGAAGGACCCGAGGCTGAATCGGGTGACGGTGTACCGCACGCTCAAGATGCTCAAAACGGGCGGGTTGGTGGACGAGCTCGACCTGATGCATTACGGCGGGGACCAGCATTACTACGAGACGCGGCTGAAACAGGAACACGCGCACGTGATTTGCCTGCGCTGCGGGAAAGTGGAAGAGTTTTTCGGCGAGCCGCTGCAACGCCTGCGCAAGCAGATCGAGAGTCACTTCGGGTTTCAGGTCCTGCTGGCCAGGACGGAGGTCGGCGGATATTGCTCGCACTGCCAGACGCTGCGCGCCCGCGAGGTGGAAGAACTGCGCCGGTTGCCGCCGAACGCGCGTCCGGCTGCGAAGGCCCCGCGCGGCAAGGCGGGCGCACGGCGAAGCTGAATGGAACCCGGGACCCGCGCGCAGGCTGCACCAGGACCGGCGTCCCTGGTGGTGATCGATCCGCACGGGCATCGGACCCGGGTGCCGGTGGACCCCATCCCGTTTCAGATCGGACGCCAACCGGAGAGTCACCTGATCCTGCGCGACAGCCGTGTTTCCCGGGCGCACGCGCGCATTGTCGCGGAGCAGGGGCACTACGTGCTCGAGGATTGCGGAAGCCGGCACGGCACGTTTGTGAACGGAAAGCGCGTGCAGCGGGCCGTTCTGGCGAATTCCGACAAGATTGAGTTCGGCGCCCAGGATTCGTACCAACTGCTTTTCGCGCTGGACGGCGTCGAGCTGAAGCGGCTGCTGGAACAGGTGGGGGCAGCGGAAAAGACTCCGGCGCCTCACGGCGTGGGAACGAACCTGGCCAAGCTGCGGGCGATCCTGGACCTGGCGCGCACGCTGCAGAGCTCATTTTCGATCGACGAGGTACTGGCGAGCGTGGTGGATACCGCGCTGGCCATCACGGGGGCGGAGCGGGGCTTCCTGATGCTGCGGGCGGGCGAGGGGTTGGAAACGCGCGTAGCGCGCAATCGCAAGGGGCAGCACCTGCGCGACAGCGACCTTCGGGTGCCGAAGGAGGTGCTGCACCGCGCGCTTTCTCACCGTCGCGAACTGCTCTACATGAACTTCGACCCGTTGGGCGCGGAAGATACGCGCCCCCAGAACAGCATCGCGGACCTGGAGCTCCGGTCGGTGATCTGCGTGCCGCTGGTGCGGATCCGCGCGGGATTGGCCGATACGACCAGCGTTCTTTCCACCGCGAACGAAACGGTGGGCGTGCTGTATATGGATTCGCGCATCGACGCGGCCGACCTGGCGGGCGGGAATCGGGAGCTGCTGCAGACGCTGGCGATCGAGGCCTCGACGGTGCTGGAGAACGCGCGCCTGCTGCAAGAAGAGCAGGCCAAGCAGCAGATGGAAGAGGAGTTGAGACTGGCGCGGACCATCCAGCAGAGCCTGCTGCCCAAGACGATGCCGGTTGACGGTTGGCTGCGGGCAAGCGGCAGCAGCGTCGCTTCGCGGGAGGTGGGGGGAGATTATTTCGACGTGTCGCCGGTGAACGCGAAGTGCTGGTCGGCTGTGGTGGCGGACGTTTCGGGAAAAGGGGTGGGGTCGGCGCTGCTGGCATCCCTGCTGCAAGGTGCGCTGATTACCGCGACAGATCAGGCGCCGGCGCTGGCCCACCGAATGGAGCGGCTCAACCGGTTCCTGCTGGACCGCACCGGCGGCGAAAAGTATGCGACGGTATTTCACTGCGTGCTGCACCAGGATGGCAGGATGTTTTACGTGAATGCGGCGCACTGCGCGCCGATCGTGATCGGGCCGGAGCGGTTACGCGTGGAACTGGAGGCCAGCGGGATGCCGGTCGGGTTGATGGAAGGCGCAGAGTTCGCGGTGAAGGAGCATGACCTTTTGCCCGGCGACAAGGTGGTGATTTACAGCGACGGCGTGACCGAGGCCCAGGATACGCAGGGGCGCTTCTTCGGCAAAAGGAGGCTGCGGGAGATCGTGGAACGGCTGGCCGGGGAGAGCTGCGCTGCGATTCACGACGCCATCCACGAAGCGGTCGTAGGGTTCACGGAAGGCGCGCTGCAATCGGACGATATCACGGTCCTGGTGCTGGAATTCCACGGGGGGCTTGATGCACCAGCGGGAAAAGAAGGGCTCCGGGAAATACTCCAGAGCCCACCAGAATGAGGAGGACACAAACGACGATGCCGGAGCGGCGCGCCGCGCGCCGCTCAAATATTCCTATCGGCGCGTTGCAGACAAACTTTAGTCACGGCAGTCCTCTTGAAAGCCGCCCCCCCCGTCGATATGTGACGTATGGTGGACCGGTGTCATGACTGATTATTGGGAGATGCGCAGCAGCGCCGCGCCGCGGCTGATGAAGGGTGCGGCTGTCCTGCTGTTCCTTACGGCATTGGTATGGCCAACCAGGCAACCGGCCAAGGTGCGGTTCCCTCCGCGGGCCGCAATGAAATTTGCGGGAGAATCAACGGCCTATGAAGAGACGGAGTGGCAGCCGCTGGTAACTTATGCATACGAATCGCATATTGCGGTCCCGCCGTTGCCGTTCTGCGACACATCGACTACCACAACCACTTCCGGCGACGGATCGGGATCGGAACCGCGGGAATGGGTACGCCTGCCAATACCGCGCGCGGGTTCTCAACGAACACGCGCTCGGCCGCCTCGGGACCAAAACGCTTCTCAACGTACTGCCGGGGCTCCCTGAGATCGGTGGTGCGCCACCGGGTATCGTGGGCGTCGCTGGCCACGAAGTGGACCAGCCCGTGGCTCATGAATTCATCGGCGGATCTCTTTGCGAGTTTGCCGAATCGGCCAAGGAACGATAGCCCAGTCAATTGCACCAAGGCTCCCTGAGCAGCCCATTCCCCAATTTGCGTAAACCGGCTCTGGAGCAGTTGATTGCGCTCCGGATGGGTGATAATGGGCCGCAATCCGGCGCGCATGAAACTGGCGAAGATCTCATCGGTCGTTTTGGGCACGTGAAAATCTGAGAATTCAACCAGCAGATATCCGCGGTGACCAATGGAGTAGCGCTCCGGAACGCGGAGGGCGTCTTCGATATTCTCGATTGTCAGATGAAAATCGCAGCCGTAATGGATGCGGGGCGATTCCCCTGCGGCCGCCTGCAACTCGGTGATCTTCCGCTCGACCAGGACGGGATCGAAGCGGTATTCCTGATCGGCGTGGGGCGAAGCAACGATGTCGGTGGTTCCGGCGGCGGCTGCTGTGCGAACCATCTCGACCGACTCCTCCAGGCTTTTCGAACCGTCGTCGAGGCCGGGCAGAATGTGACTATGGATGTCGATCACTAGAGCTTCATCCGCTCGAGCTTGCGATAGAGGGTCTTGCGTTCGATGCCCAGAATCTGGGCGGCCTTGCTCTTATTGCCTCCGGTGGCCGCCAAAACGCGGCGGATCTGGTCCTCCTCGGCGTCGGCAAGCGTCTCGACGGGCTTGTCGCGCGACTCCATGGCGGTGAGCGCGTCGAGGACGGCCTCGCTGTCGATCCGGTCGGCCAGAATGGTCAACCGCTCGATGACGTGCTGCAACTGGCGGACATTTCCCGGCCAGGTGTAGTCCTGCAGAGATCGGACTCCGGAATCCATCAGCTTCACTTCGTGGTTGTACCTGCCGTTGTACTTGTTCACGTAGAACCGCGCGAGCAGAGGAATGTCGTCGCGGCGCTCGCGCAAGGGCGGCATCGCGATGCGGACGGTGTTGAGCCGATACCAGAGGTCTTCGCGGAACTTGCCGTCATCAACCTGGCGCTGGAGATCGCGATTGGTGGCTGCGATGATGCGGACGTCCACCTCTTTGGAGCGTGACGCGCCAACTGGGCGGATCTCGTGCTCCTGAAGAAAGCGCAGGAGGCTGGCCTGAAAATTCCTTTCGATTTCGCCGATCTCGTCCAGGAACACGGTGCCCTTGTTGGCGGCCTCGAACACGCCCATGCGGTCGCGATCGGCGCCGGTATAGGCTCCGCGGACGGCGCCGAAAAGCTCGCTTTCCAGGAGCGAGGGGGCGATCGAGGTGCAGTCCACGGGCACAAAGGGCTGCTTCTCGCGCAGGCTCAGGCGGTGGATCATGCGAGCTACCAGTTCTTTGCCGGTACCGGTCTCGCCCTCGATGACGACGGTGGCGTCGGTCGGAGCGACGCGCACCACTTTCTTGTAGATTTCGATCATCGGCGTGGTCACGCCGATCAGGTCGGTTTCGGGAAGTTCCTTTTCTTCGGCTTCCTTTTCGGTATCGGTGCGGGACGCGGCGGCACGGCCGACGGCATCCAGGATCCTGCCGAGCAGGCCATCGCCCTTGGCGATGTAATCGAACGCGCCGCTGCGAGTGGCTGCCATGACGGTTTCGACCTTGCCCAAGCCGGTCATCAGGATCACGGCACACTTCGGATCGGTCTTCTTGGCCGCGTCGAGCACATCGAGGCCGGTGCGTTCATCGATGTAGATGTCGGAGATGACGATGGGGTAGGCATCACCGGTGAGGCGGTCGAGGGCTTCGCCGGTGGTGGAGGCGGCGTCCACCTGGTAGCCTTCCACTTCCAGGCCGGTCTGAAGAGTCAACTGCAGCGCGGGATCGTCTTCCACTAGGAGGATCTTTTCCATCTACTTTCGTTCCACGGCGGCGGGCACAGCCGCGACCGTACGGGCCGGCATTACCAGGACAAAGCAACTGCCGGCGCCCGGCCGGCTGGTCACCTCGATGCGCCCGCCGTGCTGCTCCACGATCTGTTGGACGATCGAGAGGCCGATTCCGGTGCCTGCTTCACCCGATTCTTCCGCTTTCTTCGTGCGATAAAACTTCTGAAAGATCTGCTTGACTTCCTTCTGGTCCATTCCGATCCCCTGGTCCTTGACGGCGATCCGGATGCGGGCATCGTCCCTCCAGGCGGAGGCGGTGACCTGGGTATGCTGCGGTGAATACTTGACCGCGTTAGTAAGTAGATTGTAACAGGCGTACTCCATAAGCTCGCGGTCGCCGGTAAGATGCAGGTCGTCGGGAACGGGCTCGAGGGTCACGCCGATGTGTTTGCGATCGGCAAGCGGGCGCACGCGGGTCATGCACACGTCCATCATCTGCCGGACGGAGATCGGCTCCTGCTTCAGTTCCATCTGGCCGGCGGTGAGGCGTTCGACATTCAGAAAGATCTCGACCATGCGGGCCAGCCGCTTGGATTCCGAGTTGATGACCTCGGCGATCTGTTTGCGCTTCTCCTCCGGAAGGGCGTAGCGCGAGATCAGCTCGCTCGAACCCTGGATGGCGGAGAGCGGGGTGCGCATTTCGTGGGTAACGAAATGCATGGCCTGCTGGTAGCGCTCGCGCGAGGTCTGCTCGATGCGCAGGTTGCGCCGGACGACCAGGTGGTAGTAAGAAGCGGCTGTCAGAGTGCCGAGCCATGCCACGGAGGCGGAGGTGGCGAACGGAAACACGCGCAGGTTCAGGAAAAACAGGTACGGGATGAGGGTGGCAAGGGCCAGGAGGGCGGCGCCGGCGGTGTAAGCCCACCAGCCGGGGAGATGTCGGAAGGCGAGCCCGATGGCCACCAGAAGTCCGATGCTGACCAGGTATTCCCAAACCGGTGCGACGTCGATCACGAAAGCCTGCTGGGCCATGGTCTCAAAGGCCGAGGCGTTGATTTCGATACCCGGCATCTGGCCGATGGGAGTTGAGAGCCGGTCGC
Organism: Verrucomicrobiia bacterium; assembly: GCA_035578025.1. Classification (GTDB taxonomy): domain Bacteria; phylum Acidobacteriota; class Terriglobia; order Bryobacterales; family Bryobacteraceae; genus Solibacter. The sequence continues at coordinate 5,314 of DATJYJ010000562.1, read as the reverse complement.
GGATTTCCGAGGTTGCGGTGACGCCGATGAAGACGGCTTTGCCGGCCAGTTGCGCGGTGTACGGGGACGGATTGTCGATGAAGCGCTTGAGGGAGACGCGCGGGACTTTGGCGAATCGGACGCGCATCGAATGCAGGCCCTTGGCATCGATGAGCTGCGGGATCATCACGCCGGCAGCGGACAGCGGCTGTCCCACGAGGCCTCCGCGAAGTTTCGTAAAGGTGGGGTATTCGATCGGGTGGTCGACCCCTCGGCTTACAAGGAACGCTTGCAGGGCAAGCGCCCATCGCCGGTTGTGCCGGGCGTCCACCTGTTGAAGCAGGATCTTGCGCGTGACGTGATCGTTGTCCGGTTGAACGGAAACGTGGGCCAGGGCGGCGCCGCCGGCGCGAAACTCGGGTCGGGGGTCTTCCCACTGACGGTCGTCGTCGATCAGCTCGGACGCGAGGACCACGTTGGGAGCCTGGCGCAACGCGGCAGCCAGGGCTTCGTCCTGAAGGGGGTCGGCGCGGTCGGCGAGGATCACATCGAGGGCGATGACCTTAGGTCTGGCAGCGATGAGCGCGTTCAACGCGCGGGCGAGGGGTGTGCGAACACCTCGGATGCCGCCGCAGTCCATGAGGGTCAGCTCGTCGATGGCGAGCACGACGGCTTGAGGATTCCGCGGCGCTGGCTGGTGCACGAGGAACATACTGTCGTAGGCCCAGTCGTTGAGCTGGGGGCCGAAGTTCCATCCGAGGCCGAGCGCCAGGGCAAACGAGGCGGCAAGCAACCCGGCATATGGAACGGTGCTGTTCCAGCGGACGCGAAAAGAAAAGCGCACTCCTTCCTCAGTATAGCGAGGGGTGTGAAGCGGGTCCTGCGGTGACGATCCATTACAATGGCTTGCGATGGGGCGTACCGGAAAGCGGCGGGTCAACCGCCAGCCCGTACCAGATCCGCGGCCGGCGCGGGTGGCGTGGCTGAAGGCGGCCACACTCTTGCTCACGGCTGCCGGCTTTGTGGGGCTGTTCGCTACCGAGATCGCGGACACGGATTTCTGGTGGCATCTGAAGACCGGGCAGTACGTCGCGGAGCACCACTCGCTTCCGGTTCCGGATCCGTTCGCGTATACCACGTTGGCGAAAGACACGGAAGAGGCGCGGGTGCAGCGGTTTAACCTGACTCACGAGTGGCTCAGCCAGGTTTTGATGTACGCCGTGTATGCGGCGGCGGGCTTTGCCGGTATCGTGATCATGCGGGTGCTCCTGCTGGCGTCGATGTGTGGAGTGGCGGGATATCTGGCAGGGAGATTGTCCGGTAGCTTTTGCGCCGGCATTGCCGCGGCGTGTGCTGCGGGATCGGTGATGGTGGCGTTCGCGGCCGATCGTCCGGGGGTGATCAGCTTCCTCGGGGTGGCGGTGTTCGTGACGCTGCTGGAACTGCGGCGCGGCCAATGGGCGCTGCCTTTGCTGGCGGTCGCTTGGGCAAACTGCCATGGCGGGTTCGTATTGGGATGGGTGGTGCTGGTGGCTTATGCGGCCGGCGGGCGGACGGCAACAGACGAGCGCCCGCGCCACATATGGGCGGTGACAGGGTGCGCAATTGCAGCCTCACTCATCAATCCGAACGGGTTTGCGGCGGTTTCCACGATCTTCGCTTACAGAAGAAGCCCCATGCAGACGAGCCTGATCGAATGGCAGCCGCCCAAGCTGTGGGGAGCGCCTTACGGCTTCGATCTGCTGCTATACGCGGCCGTGGTGGTGCTCATTCTGGCGTGGAGGCGCGTGAGGCTGACGCACTGGATTTTGTTCGGGGCGTTTGCGGCAGCCTCTCTGACGGCTTTTCGGAATATTCCGCTGATCGGGTTTCTGGCGCCGGTGCTGATTGCGAAGTATTTTCCTTTCCGGATGAAGGCGACGTGGGCGGCTCCCGCGTTGGCCGCGGCTGGACTTGCGACTGTGTTTGCGCAGGGCGCGGTACCGCAATTCCGGGTGGGGGATTGGACGGTGCCTGCGGGGGCGGCGGAGTTTCTGATTCAACACCACGTCACCGGTCCGATGTTCAATACCTATGAGCAGGGCGGATACCTGATCTGGCGGCTGTGGCCGGAGGAGCGGGTGTTTGTCGACGGACGTTCATTGAGCGAAACCGTCTACCGCGACTACAACCGGATTCTGTTCAATTCCGGCTCCCCTGCGGACCAGGTGACCGGCCCGCGCGAGGAACTGCTCGACCGTTACGGCGTGCGGGTGGTGGTGATGAATACCATGGACTACGTGTCGGGCGCCCTCTATCCGCTGGCGATCGCACTGGCGAACCCGATCAGCACGGATTGGGAACTGGTGTACGACGATGCGCAGGCGGTGGTATTCTTGCGGCGGCCGCCGCCCGGAATTCCGGTTTTTTCGAACAAGCTGGGACGCGTGCTCCGGCACCTGGACCGGGAGTGCACGGCATACATCGAGAACTCGCCGGACAGCCCGATGTGCGCGCGGACGCTGGCCGACTACTGGCGGCGGAACCAGGTGAAGGACGCGGCAGTCCGCATGTTGCGGTTGTACCTGGCGCACGCGCCGCGGCGCGATCAGCAGGCGGAACGCGCGCTGGTGGAACTGGAACGCTAGGAACGGGGCAGGTCGGAAACGTCGGCGACCTGCCCCACGGTTCTACTGGTAGGCGACAGAGGCGCCGGTGCCGATGAAGCTTCCGAAGAGACCAGGAATGCTCGATCCATCAGACTTCAGGGTGGCCGTGAAAGAGGTCGAGAGGTTGCCGGAGGCCACTTCGAGAAGACCAGGGTTGGTGGCCGTCGTGGCGAACAATTGACCCAGGATCGAAGTGGGCACGGTGAACGTCCGCTGCCCCGCGGTCGTGAGACAGATGAATGTGACCGAAGTCGTAGTCGCGCTCGTTCCGGTGCCGGTGGTAGACGAAGTGGAGCCGATGATCTCGACGAGGTCGGACGAATTGCCGCCGGTCCAGTTGATGGTCAGAGGCGAGCTGCGGTTGACCGTGGTGGGCAAGCCCCCAGTGACGGTGAGCGGAGAAGCAAGCGTGATCGACGTGTTGAACGAACCGACATCGGCGCCTCCCGCGCCGGCCAGGTTGTAAGTTCCGGCGGGAAGCGAGAAATTCAACTGGCCCGGAAGCGGAATGCCCTCGAAATTCGCAAGGGAATAGCTGTTGTTCGTCTTGGTGAGGGCCTGATTGCTGAGGCCGGAACCAGCCGGGCCGTTGATCGTGACGGTGCCGGCGTCGAGGTAAGTCAAACTGCCGGTGGCGGCGCTCGTGCCGCTGCTGGTCCCCGTAATTACCTGGCAGCTACCGGACTGGATGAGAGACACGTTCGCTTGAGAAGCAGACGATAGCTGGAACGCGGTGAGCTGGGTGAAACCTCCGCCAATGACATCCGACTTGCCCGTGGTGCCCTGCACCGAAATCGAGAATTGTGTGATGGTGAATGCCCCGTTGGTGATGGTGCCTCCCTGGTCGAGCTTCTGCAACTGCGCGGTAGTGTAACCGGGAATGACGCAGGCGGTCGAATTGGCATCGGGCGCGATGGAGAGCGAGGTGGGCGGGCTTAGTTTGCCATTCACGGAGATCTGGAATGTCACAGCGCAGCCCGTTTGCACGTTGGTGGGCAGGGTGAAGTTGATCTGGTCTTCCCCAGCATAACCCGCGCGGCCAGCGTAGGCGACAGGGATCGACGTGCCGCCGACGATGGCCTGGATGGTCAGGGTCTTGCTGAAATCGAAGGCGGGGGACGTTGTATTATCGCCTGCTGCATAGCCCCCGAGACCGGTGCCATACGCAATGACCGGCTGGCCCGGGTGGGCAGGAGAATAGGTCACGCCGCTCACCGAACCGGTGGTCAGCCGGTTCAAATCGACCGTGGTTGCCGAGATGTAGTTCTGCGCCGAAGCGAGGCCCGTTCCGCTGGAATCCTGCGTGAAGAGGGCGAACTTGTTGGCCACCACCTGCGTGGTGAATGTCGGGCTGACGTTGGTGCCGTTGGTGACGGTGACGTTGTACGTACCGACCGCCACCGTGGACGGCAGGATACCGGCGATCTGGTTCACGCCGCCCTGGTTGTAGAGGTAGACGAGGTAGACGTCCGTGCCACTGCCGCCGCCGGCCGGCGTAAACGTGACTTTGACCCCGCTGGACGTGGTGGGCCGTGGCGGGGCAAAGGACGTGAACCCAGAGGTGGAGAGGTTGGCGCCTTTGACGATGAAGATGCTCCCTTGGGCGATGCTCGGAGTGTTGCCGGCAGCGTCCTGTACTGCCGTGATCGTGGGAGTGGGCGTGCCGCCGCCGCCTCCGCCGCCGGTGGTGATGGTGCCGGCGCCAGAGAACGTCAGGGTCAGAGATGTTCCGGAGAGGCCACCGGTGCCGGTAAGGGACGGAAAAGAACCACCCGAGACGCCACCGCCGTAGGTGCCGCCCGAGACGGTCGCAGAGCCAGTGAGTGTACTCGAACCGCTGAGTGCAGCGGCCGGGATTTTCAGCGTTCCCGTGATGGTGCCCGCGCCCCCGGTCAGTGTGACCGTGAACGGCGCGCTGAGATTGCCCTGCGCATCGGCCGAGCTCAGAGAGAGCGTCGCATTGAAGGTGCCGTTACCGATGTTAGTTAGGGTTGCCGTGCCGCTCGCGGTAACGCTTAGCCCCAAACTGCCGGTTGCGTTCACGGTGAGGGTCGTATTGATGGTCGCCGCCGGTGCACCAGCGCACAAAGCCAGCGCGAGGGCATACCTCGCAAAGTTCCGGGTCATTGTTTTGTAGAAGCCTCCACTCTGAATACGCCGAAGATGATGCAGAAACGGCTCAAATCTTGCCTGCAGGCCTGAAGCCTGCGTTACATGAGTTTATCGCCGGCCGAGGGTTCGGTCAAATACTTCACTACTATCTTTGGCTAAGGCCGCCGTCTATGGCGAGGATCTGACCGGTCACAAAATTGGTGGATTTCAGGAAAAACACCACAGCGTCGGCGATCTCTTCGGGCGTGCCACCGCGGCCGGCGGGTGTGTGCTCGATCATACGTTTACCGCGCTCGTCGATGTCGGCGAACGGGATCACGCCAGGGGCGACCGAGTTGACCGTGATCTCCGGGGCGAAGGCCTTAGACAGGGCCCGTGTCAGCATAATTACGCCGGCTTTGGAGGCGCAGTAGTGCGGATGTTCGGCCCAGGGCCGGATGCCGCCCAGGGAGCTGATATTGACGATGCGGCCTACACCCTGACGCTTCATGATCCGGGCTGCCTGCTGGCAGCAGAAGAAGGTGGCTTTGAGGTTGACCGAGTGGATGAAGTCCCAATCGGCTTCGGTGATGTCC
>DATJYJ010000561.1:0-11598 GCA_035578025.1 Verrucomicrobiia bacterium | reverse complement strand
AGCTGTTGTCGTAGCGGTAATGGATCACCTGGATGATGACCGTCTTCTCCACGCCGTTGGCCTTCATCAGCTCGAGCAGCGTTTCCGGCGCCGCGTCGCGCGCCGGCACGTTGGCCCCCTGCGCGAACGGAAACGCGGAATCGTGCTTCCAGACGTGAACATGCGGATCGATAATGCGGTAGTTTGGCGCGGCGAATGCGTTCATAGCGGCTCCGGCGAGGAAAGTGCGGCGGGTCGGCTCAGACATAGATGGGTTCCAGCTTGTTGACCACGTACTCCGCACAACGCTCGTAGCTGGCTCGCGGCCCTTTCCGCGCCACGTCGAGATCCACGCACAGCCATCCCTTGAAGTTGATCGACTTCAGCACGCGATGGCACGCCGGGAAATCGACCGCGCCGTCGCCGAGATCGAACACATCGTCGGTGATCTTTCCGGTGACGTGCCGCGCGTCCTTGTAGTCCAGCAGCATGAGCCTCGCCTTGTGCTTCTCCAGCGTCTTGGCCACGTCGCAATCGGCGAGGTAGAGGTGCGCGGTATCGGGGGAGAAGTGGAACAGCTTCGGGTCGGTCATGGCCATGCACCGGTCGATCTCTTCGGCGGTCTGCACCATCTCGTTCATATGGTTGTGCAGCCCCGCTTTGAAGCCCGTCGAGTTGGCCGTCTCGCCGATCAGGTTGAAGCAGTCGCACATCGCCTTGAACCCGGCCTCCGTTAGATTGGTCCGGTTGGGCGGAAAGACCACCAGGTGTTCGGCGCCAAAGTCCTTGATGAAGGTCATGGCGGTCTTTGCCGACGCGATGACCTCCTTGTGCCGCGTCGGGTCGTAGGTAGGACCGTTAAACGAAATCGTGATGACGTGGCACCCGCGCTTCTCGCACTCCGCGCGCATCTGGGCCGCGGTGATGTCGTAGGTCTTCAGGATCTGCGGAAACTGCGTGAGCCGGATGCCGATGAACCCGGTGTCCCGCATGATATCGAGGATGTCGGTGAACGGCACGCGCGGGAACGAGTTCCACAGGTTTGCGCCGAGTGCCCACTTGAGGTTCTTGTTGGCAGGGATGCGCCCGGCGGCTCGCGCAAGCGAGGCGCCGAGAACGGCGAGAGCGGTACGGCGGGTCATCCCATCATGATAGTTCTACCCTGCGCTGGACAGGTACACGAACCGCGCCACGAACAGCGCCGTCAGCAAATACACGAACCAGTTCACCTCTCGAAATCGCCCCCGCAGAATCTTGATCAGGCTGTACGAGGTGAACCCGAACGCCAGCCCATTCGCAATGCTGAACGACAGCGGAATCGTCACCATCGTCAAAAACGCCGGCACGGCCACCTCCGGATCGTGCCACGCGATCTCCCCCATCACCGACGCCATCATGCTGCCCACCACAATCAGCGCCGGGGCGGTCGCCGCGGCCGGAATCGCGCCCACCACCGGCGCGATGAACAGCGCGATCACAAACAGCGCGCCCGTCACGATCGCCGTCACTCCCGTGCGCCCGCCCGCCGCCACTCCGGCCGCGCTCTCGATGTAACTCACCACCGTCGACGTGCCCGTCAGCGAGCCCACGATGGACGCCGTCGCGTCCGAAAACAGGATGCGATTCAGCCGCGGAATCTGCTGCTTCTCATTGAACAGCCCGGCCTTCTTGCCCACGGCCACCAGCGTGCCGATGTTATCGAAAAGATCGATGAACAGGAAGACAAAGACGATCTCCAGCAGGCCGACTTTCACAGCGCCGGCGACATCGAGTTTGCCCGCAGTCGCGGCCAGGTCCGATAGACCGTAGGTCTGCGGCGTCCATTTCGCGACGCCCGTGAGCAGACCCACTACACTCGTGGTCAGGATGCCGATCAGCATCGCGGCGCGCACGCGCCAGGCGAGCAGCGTCGCGATCAATATCAGCCCGAACAGCGCGAGCGCAGTGCTCTTGTCGCCGAGTTTGCCCAGCGTCACCGTGGTCGCCGCGCTGGGCACGATGATCCCCGAGTTGCGGAACCCGATGAGCGCGATGAACAGCCCGACCCCCGCGGCTACCGCCGAGTACAGCTCGAATGGAATGGCGGAGAGAATCAGTTGCCGCACGCCGATCACGGTGAGCAGCAGGAACGCGGTGCCGGAGATAAAGACCGCACCGAGCGCCACCTGCCAGGGCACGCCCATTCCCTTCACCACCACATAAGTGAAATACGCGTTGAGGCCCATGCCCGGCGCGAGCGCGATCGGATAGTTCGCCAGGCCGCCCATCAGAAAGCTGCCGGCCGCGGCCGAAAGGCACGTGGCCGCGGTCACTGCGGCCAGCGGCATGCCGGTCTCGTGCAGGATGGCCGGGTTCACGAAAATGATGTAGGCCATCGTCATGAACGTGGTGAATCCGGCCAGAATCTCGGTCCGCCATCGGGCCCCGAGCGGTTGGAATTGGAAGTAATGCTCCAGGCGGGAGCGCAGGGACATGTGCAATCCTACCGCACTTCGAACGTGATGTACTGCCAGGCAACGCGCGGTGCCGCCTCTTTCGCCAGCAGGTCGGCGGCTTCCACTTCGAGCACGTATTCGCCCGCCGACAGGCTGCTGTCGAGCTGCACCTTGCCGTTGACGCTCCGCACGTTGCTGGTCGCCGCCGGAAAATCCAGATCCACCGGCCGCCCGTCGTACACCTGCCGGCCCGTCGCATAGATGTTGGTCTTCACCCGCAGGCGCGATTCCTTCACCGGGCCAAGCGTCGAGTTGAACACACTGTAGGTGAACGCGATGGGCGCCCCGGTCTTGAACTGGCGGACCGCCGCCGTCTCCTGCGCCAGCCGGATCCCCTCCGAGTTCTTCTGCTCCGCCCCCGCATTGAGCACGATTCCGCTGACCGCGAAGGCTCCCTGATTGACCGCGGGAATCTCGATGAACTGCATGGCCGAGCCGCAGCGATCCGAAAGGCCGTCGATCACCGCCGCGCGGATCTGGTATCCGCCCGCGCCGGGCACGGTCAAGCGGGTGGCGTAGACCAGTCCTTCAGCCTTCGCTCTTTCGTATTGATGGTCGATCAGCATGAGGTCGTAGCCCTGCCCGGGAGGCCCCGCCAGTTTTCCAGCATCGTTGTAGACAGCCACGTGGACTTCGACATCGAGCTGGTGAGCGACCTTCAGGCTGCGCATGTCCGAGAGGTTGTTCACGTCGATGTTCACCAGCACATCGATCGCGGCGCCGTTTCTGGTGAAGCCGGCGAACAGAGGCGTGACCCGCAGGCGGAGATCGCCGCCCTCCGTGGCGCCTTTCAGCGCCCGGTCGATCGCCACACCGCGGCTGGGCGGCACCGGCCCGCGCGGACCGTCTGGCGGACTCAGAAATCCGAAACGCCAGCGCAGACCGAGAATCTTGTTTCGGAGTTTGAGCACCACCGGCGTCGACGTCGCGCCTTCACCTCCGGGATGGAGCCCGAGAACATAGTAGCCCTGCTGATCGCGCATGACCGCGGCGAGATCGGGCGCGGCCAAACCCCCGGTCTCGCGAACCAGCCATGCGAGGGCCGAATCGCGCGGGGGCTCGGCCGGCCCGCGCGGATCCACGGTGTACAGAACGGCCATCCCTGCGTGCGCCGCCGCGCGGATGCCGTTGCGCGCGTAGTCCGGGTCGCTGCCGCGAGCCAGGGGAGCGTCCAGATGCTCCGAGATGAGCACCACTGCCTTCCGTCCGGGGACGCTGCGCAGTCCCTCGACGGCCGACCGAATCGATTGCCACAGGGCGCTCGCGGCGGCGGAGCCGCTCAATCCGTGCCCCAGGGGCTGGATGCGGTCGATCTGCTCCCTCAGCGGGCGCCGGTCGGTAACCAGCGGCTGCTGCCACCCGGCGCCGGAGGAGGTTCTCAGGAGCACGGCCACGTCGGCCGGCGCCAGTTGATCGGTGACAAACTTCTGCAACAGATTCTGGTTGGCGAGCGTGCGTTCGGGGGTGAGTCCGAGATCGTCCACAATGAGCACAATCTGGCGCGGAGTGCCGCACCATTCCAGGCTGTCGACCTTCCGCGGCGCACCGTCTTGTGTGACTTCGAAATCCTCAGCCGTCAGGCCCGGCACCGGCTTGCCGGCGGCATCGGTTGCTACCGCGTCGAACGTCCGTGCCTCGGGCGCCTGCTTCGGCGCCTGGCCGAAGCCCGTGAACGCGCACAGCAGGAAAATCGAGAGCCGGCGTTTCATCCACCAACAGTGTAGTTGGTTGCGCGCCGGGCCAAGGCTATCTTTCGTCGATCGCGCCGCTACTGCAGATCCAGTGGCCGGATCGCTCCGTCCTTCTTGATTCCCAGCCGCACCGGCCGCGGCGGACCGCTGGGCGGCACGGACACTTCGGCCCAGAGTTCCTCGCCCGGCCCGACGCGGCTCGGATCTGCCGCATGCTCCGGAATGAAGTACGCGACCGGCTCGGCAAGTACCCAGACCTGCGGGCTCCGCCGCCAGACCGGCACGCCGCCGGATGCCACCGGATGCGCCGCCAGCCTTCCGTTCTCCGCCGCCAGGCGCGCGGTCGGCCACGAATCGTTTCCCGCCGCGGGCTCCACGCGGAGTTGCAGCACCACGTAACGCCCGCGAATCGGCAGGTTCGGATCCACAGGCGTGGCACTGGCCCACGCGCGCGGCAGGCGGTCGCGATCCCATGCGAATTTGCCCGCCACCGCCAGCACCAGCAGGCATTGCAGAGCCATCAGCGCAGCTCCCCGATACACCGGCTTCATGAGGCCTCCGGGCGGATGTGGGCCATCAGGCGCCGCCGCGTCCGCTCCAGCAGCCAGCCGCCGCCCAGGAACAGCACGCCCAGTCCCATCAGGCTCTCCGAGCGGCCCATCTTGTCCATCACGCTCGAGAAGTAGAACGCAAACACCGTGCACGCAAATACCGCGATCCCCAGATTGATACGCTCGGGGCGCGAATCGTGGATGCCCCAGATCGACAGCCCCACCGCCCCGACCGCGCACCAGAAGTAGATGCCCAGGTGCTCGGGACTCGATCCCGCCAGCGCCGCCAGCACCAGCGTCCAGAACACCGCGGTCGCGTTCCACACCGCTTCCCGCCCGCGCAGAAGAAAGGCGATCCCGATGGGCAGCACGATCGCGGCGGCCCACGCTGGAGCGTCCGCAGACCGGAAGGGTGTGGTGGTCCACGACTCCGATGCGGTAAGCGCCACAGCCGGCAAAAGCGCGAGGCCGCCTATCCAGCCCAGGGCTTTGCGCAGCGCGCTGTCGGCGGCGCTGCGGCGCGCGCTCAAATAGGTGGCACTGAGCGCGCAGATTCCCACGGCCACAGGGAGCGTGCCGAACGAGCCGGTGCGCCGCGTGACCCATTCGCCGGCCAGCCACCATGGCACCAGGATCGCCGTCAGCGCGGCCTGCGTCCAGTGGCCCAAGAGCAGCCAGCCGAGGGCCCCGCCCACCGCCCAGAGCAAGACCGCCGAGGGCCAATGCTCGGAGAGATTGAAAATCTGCCCGGCGAGCGCAATGCCCGCGCCCAGCGCCACCGTGCCTACGGTGTGCATCGCCATGCTCAGGGCTTCGAAGCGCTCCGCCACCGCGGCGCCGCCGGCGTGGAAGCCGGCCACCAGGAGCAGCACCACCGTCATGCGTCCGGCGGGCGAAAGCTGGTCCCAGTGCGCCGAGACGAAGAGCAGCACTCCCGCCGCCACCAGCACCGCGCCGCACACCAGCGCCAATAGAATCGGCCAGCGCAGTCCTTGCGATTGCGCCTGCCCCCGTTCCCACGCCCGGATCCGCTCCGCGGTCTCGTGGTCGAGCACGCCTTCGGCCAGCCACCGGTCCAGCCGGCTTTCCCAATCGGCAGCCACACCCCAGGTATAGGACATCGCAGTTATGGCTGACAAGGGCACCAAAGTTAGCCCGCGTTAACCGTGGATAGCAGCCGTTCGGCATGCGCTGCCACCGCCACCAGCGCGTCGTCGCGGCCCCACGCGCCGGCGATCTGCAATCCCATCGGAACCGGCGCCGGCATCGGCACCGAGATCGTGGGCAGTCCCAGCGCCGTCCATGGGGCGTTGTGCGACGGGTCGCCCGTCGAAGCGAGCCCTTCGGGAGCGGGACCTCCGGCCGCGGGCGAGAGGATCGCCGGATATTCCCAGAACATGGCCGAGATTTCACCGCGCATCCGCTCCACCGTGCCGAGTGCGTCTTCATATGCGGAGCCGGGAAGCGCCAGCCCGTCGCGCACCAGCCCCGCCAGCTTCACCCCAATGCGCTCACCGAATTCCGCGTAGCGCTCGCGATGGCTGCGCGCGCCCTCGTACTGATTGATGAGGAACGCGGCGGCGACCAGGTCCTCCCATCCCGCGGGAGGCTCGACTTCGTCCACTCGAATTCCTTGGGCCCGCAGCCGCGCCGCTGCATCCGCGATTGCCAGCGCCATCGGTTCCTCGGCGGGCACGCGCATCAGGGCTGCATGATGCAGCTCGGCGTCGAACTGGCCGCCGAATCCGCGCGCCCACAGCCACTTCATGTCCGCGGCGGTGGCGGTGAATAACCCGACGGTGTCGAGCGACGGCGCGAACGGAAGTGCGCCGTCGTAGGGGATCAGCCCGAAGCTGGGCTTGAATCCGCAGATGCCGCAGTACGATGCGGGCCGAAGCACACTGCCCAGCGTCTGCGTGCCGATGGCGAAGGGCACCATGCCTGCCGCGACCGCCGCGGCCGAACCGGACGAACTGCCACCGGGCGTGTGGCCGGCGAAGCGCGGATTATTGGTGGGAGCCGGGTCGAACGAAGCGAAGGCGGTAGTGCGCGTCTTGCCCAGCAGCACCGCGCCCGCTTCGTGCAGGTGCCTGATCAGGTGCGCGTCGCGATCGCCCTTGCGGCCGGCATAGATCGGGGAACCGTATTCGGTCGCGAGGCCGCGTGTCTCGAAGATATCCTTTGCGCCGTAAGGCACGCCCCGCAGAGGGCCATCCATCGCCGGTTCCGGATCCGGAAGAACCTCTACCCAGGCTCGGATCTGGGAATCGAGCTTGGCAATGCGCCGCAGGCAGGTCTCCGCGTCAACGCCAGTCTCCATCGGAGAATTATATCTGTAATAGGGCTGGCCAGTCTGGCCCGTTACTGTTGCCAACTCCTTCAATTCGTGACGTTTTCGGGATTTTCTGGAATAATGGGACTGGCCCTGGGGGGCTAGTGCCGGGCTTTGCCTTCACCCGCAAAGCCTTGTAACCTGTCTACTTGCCGGTACGCCTTACATTTCGGAGCAGATGCGCAGACCGGATGCCGGCACTCCCGATGGTGCGGCATGCTGGTTGATTTCGAGTTGATCAATCGCGCGCAGAAAGGCGACAGCGCGGCGTTCAACGAAATCGTTCTGGCCTACCGGAAACGCATCATGGGGACGATCACCCGTTTGATCGCCCGTCCGGAAGATGTCGAGGATGTCGCACAGGAAGTTTTCCTGCGGCTTTATTTTTCCCTCGATCAATTGCGGACGGCAGAGGTCTTTGAACCATGGTTGTACCGCCTGACGGTGAACGCGGCGTACGATTACTTACGCAAGCAGCGGCGCCGCCAGGAATTCCGCATGTCCGATCTCAGCGAGCAGCAGGTCATGATGGCCGATGCTATGGCGGGCGGTAAAGCGGAACAGGAAGACCAGCATCAGAAGAAGGTTCGCGAAGCCGTCGATTCGCTCCTCGGCGGCGTGAGCGAAGCCGATCGCATCCTTCTGATGTTGAAAGAGGTAGAGGGCCTTTCGTTGAAAGAGCTTGAAAAGGTCTACAAGGTCAACGAAAATGCTCTTAAGGTCCGATTGTTCAGGGCCCGCCAGCGGGTCCTGAAAGCCTTCGGATCGGCGGAGAAAACGGAGGGAGCCGGCTAATGCCGGTGATGCAGAGGTAAAATGAACCCGATGCGCGGCAGCGACGACGAAAAATTGGATGCGCTGTTCCAGGCCTATCGCGAGGCTTGTGTGGCCCCGGAGACGAGCGCTAACTTTATGCCCAGTCTGTGGGCGCGAATTGAATCGCGGCAGCGGTTCACGTTCTCATTCAGCCGTATGGCCAACGCCCTGGCCACGGCCGCCGTCGCGCTGTCTATCGCTCTCGGAGTCTACATGGCCATTCCACGCACTACTCCCGGCCTCGATGCTCAAACCTACGTCGAAGCCTTGGCCGACTACAACAGCGCGGACGCCGTGGACCTGACCAGCCCTGCCGTCTTGGGCCTTGCCGATCATCGCTAAAGAGGCGTCATGCCCAAAACCAGATTCTCCGCACTCCTCTCCCTGCTCCTCGTGTTCTTCAGCGGGGCGGTTCTCGGGGCGTTCGCCTACCGGTTGTATTCCGTGGGCTCCGTCCCGACTCGGGGAACGAACGCCGCCGGACCGGGACACCGCCCGACCCCGGAGGAATTCCGGCGGAACTATACCGCCAGCCTGACCAAAGCCGCCAAACTCGACGACCAGCAGGTCGCCGCGCTGAACGGGATTCTCGACCAGACCCGCGACGAAGTCGACAAGCTGAACGAGAAGATCAAGCCGGAGCGCGATGCCCTGAACGAGAAGTGGCGCCCCGAGCGGGAAGCCATTCAGACCCATCAGGTGGAGCGCATCACCGCGATCCTGCACCCCGACCAGCGTCCCTTATACGAGGCTTGGCGCGTCGAGCGCGACCGCCAGCACAAACTCCACGAGCAGCAACGGGATCAGTTCAAAAAGTAGCGTTTTCGCCAGCCGCGCGCGTCAGCAAACGGCCTAGGTGGTCGGCTGCACTTTCTTGCCGCCGCGCGTGCCCTGATACTTCTTTTCGAAGCGGTCGATGCGCCCGGCGGTGTCCACCAGCTTCTGCCTCCCGGTGAAGAACGGATGGCAGGAGGAACAGATTTCCACACGGATGTCGCCCTTGTGCGTCGAGCGAGTCTTGAACGTGTGCCCGCAGGCGCAAATGACGTTCACTTCGTTGTACGCGGGGTGAATACCAGCCTTCATGTGTTGCGGAATCCTTTCGAAACTACGGGGAAATCCCAGTATACCAGAAACACGAACCCCCGTGCGCCCTGTGGCGCACGGGGGACGGTTAGCCTTGTAAGAGATACCTGAGGCTTTAGCTGACGCGAAAAGGCAGCCGGTCCACAGGAACTTGATCCCGCCACTGAAGCGGAATCGGCTACATTAGAGGCTCGACTTCAACAGTCGGCCACCTCTCGCGGTCTTTTACTACTACTATCCATGTTTGCTGGACCACCTCCTTCTTCAGTGATAACCGCATATTCTCACGGAGGTCACGGACTTGTCAATATGAGATTTGGTAGAATCCTCGACGCAGCACAGCATCCTGTGGCGTGATGTCGCTTGACTCCTATATGCAGTGGTAGGGTTACAAAGTGCGCGCCGCAAAACGGCACATTGCCAGCCCGTCCATCAGGTTGAAAGGGAACTGGCCGGTAGTGTAGTGCCCGCAGGGTAGATTGAACACCTCATGCGGCAGCTCCAGTTGGCGAAAGGTCTCCAGCACCTGCCGCGAGTACACCGGCAAAAACGTGGAATCGTGGCTCGCCCACACCAGCAACGACTTCAAATTTCTTCCTTTCATACACTTCAGGTAGCTCGCCGGCGAGATCACGCTCCAATAGCGGCGCAGGTCGTCTTGGGTCACGAGGTCGCCGAACCCTTGGCGCACGTACTGGGTCGAAAGCCCGGTCCACACCACGTCGGAGAAGTACATGGAGACGTGATTGAAAATACCCATCCGCACGCGCGCATCGTGCGCCGCCGCAATGAACGCCACACACGAACCCAGGCTGGTGCCCAGGATCCCGAGCCGCTCATACCCCTGCTGCGCCAGCCAGTCCAGGCAGGCCCGCACGTCGATTACGCTCTGCCGGGACGCGTGAATGGTCCGGCCGATATTGCTGGAACAGTGAAAATCGGCGCGCTGCGTTTCCGGCGGACGGCGCTCCGCGTGGTACGCCATCGTCATGCGTAAGGCGCTGATCCCGAAGCGGTTGAGCAGCTTGGCCAAGCCGACGTGGCCATCCGGCCCGGAGTTCCACTGCGGCAGCACCACCAGCGCCCGGCGGCGGTCTCTTTCAGCCGGGAACCAGAGGGCGCGGGCCGTATTGTTCCCCCGATATGGTGTGTGCACCGGGCTGGTGAACGTCAGTTCGCTGCTCTCCATCCGGTAGTCGCGCACAGGTTCGTAGGCGAAAAACCGGCTGCTATCCGCCAGCGCTGCCGACACGAACCCGTCCACACACTCCGCGGAATTGCCGTTCGCGTGCGCGGGAAATTCCGGAAATCCGATGCCGGCAAGCCATTCGGTACCCCACTCGAACGGCAGAACCACGCGGTTTGTGTCACGGGTCGCGAGTTTCCGCTCCCAACGATCCATCCATCGCGCGTAAATCCCCGGCATCGGTTGAAAATTTAGTGTAGCAGGCGGGACCCAGACAGAAAAAAACCCCGCACGCGGGAGATGGTTTCTTCACGCGCGGGGCGGCAAACAGCCCAGACGAGGCAACTCACCAAAAGCGAGGAAAAACCCCTTAGAACCCGCCTTTCCCATGTGCATTCCACCTGCCAGCCGCAACTGATTGAAAACGTTCCGCCGCCCCCGCCAATCTCCAGGATTCGGAATTGGCCTCCTACGATTTCCCGTAGAAAGCCGGCGGAAAATACCTCAAAACTTTCAAAAAGACCGGTTCGCCGATTCGGTGGTATACTCTTGGCGCGAGATGGACTCGCATGCTGGCAGGGCTTTTCGCAGGGAAGGGCCTCATCCGGATTTCATACTCACCTCCAAGGGGGTGCTCGCTTGTTTGACTTGGTTATTGCACGGGTACTCTTTGTTATCGTCCTGACAGCTTCCGCCTGGTTGCTGCATCCTTTCCAACTCAACCCCTGGATCGCCGGATCCTTCGGGTTTGTCCTCGGCGCCGCCATTATCTTCTTCGAAATCCGCCTGGAGCAGGTCAGCCTGAAACGGCTGATCGGCGCCGCCTGCGGATCCGTCATGGGCATCGTGGGCGCCTACGTCTTTTCCCTGATCCTGGCCAAAGCCACACCCGAGCCCTTTCTGCATGTCAGCCTGCTCCTGCTCATGACCTATATCGGCCTGATCGTGGGCGCCAAGAAGGGCGACATGCTCAACCTGGCCGCGCTCGGCGGCATCTTCGGCGGCGAGAAGGCCTCGAAGAAATCCTTCAAAATCCTGGATACCTCGGTCATCATCGACGGCCGCATCGCCGATATCGCGGAAACCGGCTTCCTCGACGGCGTACTGGTCATCCCCCAATTCGTCCTGCGCGAGCTTCAACTGGTCGCCGATTCGGCCGACTCCATGAAGCGCAATCGCGGCCGCCGCGGCCTGGACATCCTGCAGCGCATTCAGAAGATGGCGCACTTGAACGTCCAGATCGTCGAGGACGATTTCCCGCACATCCGAGAAGTGGACATGAAGCTGATTGAGTTGGCCAAAGTGTACGACTGCAAGGTCGTGACCAACGACTTCAACTTGAACAAGGTCGCCCACCTCCATCACGTCGAAGTGCTGAACATCAACGACCTCGCCAACGCATTGAAGCCGGTCGTACTGCCCGGCGAACGCATGACCGTGCTGATCCTGAAGGAAGGCAAGG
>DATJYJ010000560.1:0-4087 GCA_035578025.1 Verrucomicrobiia bacterium | reverse complement strand
TCGGGGTTGCTCATGCCGTCGCGCTGGATGTAGGGGCCGTCGGGATTCTTGGGGTCGGGCCACCAGTAGTCGCCTTCACTGAAGAAGTCGTGCCTGCCGCCGGCGGAGCGCGGGCTGGAGGCGGCGGTCACGGTGACGGGCGGCTCGTCGAGGTACTTCGCGGCGGCTTTGAGGACGCGCGGGCGCTCGAAGGCGGCGAGATCGAACCTGGGTGCGGCACGCAGAGCGGCGGGCAGCGCGGCGGCGGTGTGGAGGAAGCGCCGGCGGTTCATAGAGGTTTGAACATCAGGTTGCGGTATTGCACGACGCTGCCTTTATTGTGCTGCTGGAGCGCGCAGTAGCCCTTTGTGTAGCGGTTGGAGGACTCGATGGTATCGACGACCACCTTGTCGTTGACCCTGATGACGATGTGGTTGCCGCGGGCGACGATGTGCTGCGTGCCCCAGACGTCATCTGGGATGAGGGTTTCGAAGATTTTGACGAAGCCGTAGAGGCTGCCGGTGCGGACGGGGTCGGAGTGGCTGGAGTTGACCTGGGCCTCGTAGCCGCGGGGGAAGCCGGGACCCCAGGCGGTGCGGAAATACATGCCGGAGTTGCCGCCGTGGTTGATTTTGACCTCGGCTTTGAACTCGCAGTTCTCGCACTCCCGGACCATCCAGAAGAGATGGCTTTGCTCGCCGTCGCCGGTGATGCAGCCGTCGCGGACGGTCCAGGCTTCGGGATTCTGGTTGGCCTTCCAGCCGTCGAGGGTCTTGCCGTCGAACATGGAGATCCAGCCTTCGGGGTCGGCGGCGTGGAGGGACACGGCGGCCACTGCGCAGAGTAAGAGCGTCTTCATAAACGGCATTTTAACGCGCGCCTGCGGCGCGGGCGGCCCGGGAGGGCCGCGTTACCGGGCTACGCCGGCGAGCGTCTTGTAGGGCCGGCCTATCTCCTGGGCGTCCACCACGGCGACGGCGGCTACGTGGACAATATCGTTGACTTCGCTGCCGCGCTGCAATACGTGCACGGGGCGGCTGAGTCCGGTGAGGAGCGGTCCGATGCACTCGGCGCCGCCGATGCGCTGCAACAGCTTGTAGGCGATGTTGCCGGCTTCGAGATTGGGGAAGATGAGGACATTGGCGCCGCCCTTCAAGGTGCTGAAGGGGTAGGTTTCGTCGACGATCTGCGGGGTGACGGCGGTGTCGGCCTGCATCTCGCCATCGATCATGAGGCCGGGGGCCTTCTGGCGGACGAGATCGACGGCGCGGCGGACCTTATCGGAGAGCGGATGGCGTGTGCTGCCGAAGTTGGAGAAGCTGAGCATGGCGACGCGCGGCTCCTGGTTGAAGCGGCGGCATTTTTCGGCGGCCATGATGGCGATTTCGGCGAGCTCTTCGGCGGTGGGCTCGATGTTGACGGTGGCGTCGGCCAGGAAGTAGAGGTCGCCCTTGGCGGTGATGAGGACGTAGACGCCGGCGACGCGATGGACTTCGGGGCGAACGTCGATGACTTCGAGCGCGGGGCGGATGGTGTCGGGGTAGTGGGTGGTGAGGCCGCCGATGAGCGAGTCGGCGTCGTTGAGGCGCACCATCATGCTGGCGAAGGTGACCGGGTTGCGGAGGGCCTTCATAGCCTCGGTGCGGGTGATCCCTTTGCGCTGGCGGAGGCTGTAAAACTCCTCGACGTACTCTTCGAAGCGCGGGAAGCGGACGGGCTCGACGATGGTGATGCCGTTGAGGTGGAGATGGAGCTCGTCGATTTTGGCGCGGATCACGTCTTCGCGGCCGATAAGGATGGGTGTAGCGATCTTTTCATCGAGGAGGATCTGGCAGGCGCGGAGGATCTTGCTTTCCTCTCCCTCGGTGAAGACGATGCGCTTGGGTTGTTTCTGCGCCTTGGTGATCATGGCGCGCATGACTTCGTAGGCGCGGCCGAGGCGGCGTTCGAGGGCTTCCTTGTATTGCGGGAGGTCGATGGGCTGCTGGGCGACGCCGGTCTCCATGGCGGCCTGGGCGACGGCGCAGGCTTCCCAGATGAGGACGCGCGGGTCGAAGGGCTTAGGGATGATGTATTCGCGGCCGAACTCGAGGCGGTCGAGGGAGTAGGCGCGGAGGACGGAATCGGGCACGTCTTCCTTGGCGAGCGCGGCGAGGGCGCGGGTGGCGGCGACCTTCATGGTGTCGTTGATGGTGGTGGCGCGGACGTCGAGGGCGCCGCGGAAGATGAAGGGGAAGCCGAGGACGTTGTTGACCTGGTTGGGGTAGTCGGAACGGCCGGTGGCGACGATGGCGTCGGGGCGTGCGGCGGTCGCGGCGTCGTAGGTGATTTCGGGATCGGGGTTGGCGAGGGCGAAGATGATCGGGTTGGGCGCCATGGCCTTGACCATCTCGGGGGTGACGCAGTTGGCGGTGGAGAGGCCGAAGAAGACGTCGGCGCCGACCAGGGCCTCGGCGAGGGTGCGGGCCTCGGTCTTAGAGGCGAAGCGCGCCTTGTAGGCGTTCATGTGCTCGGTGCGGCCCGCGAAGATGACGCCTTTGGTGTCGCACATGACGATGTTTTCGCGGCGGACGCCGAGGTTGACGTAGTGGGCGGCGCAGGAGATGGCGCTGGCGCCGGCGCCGTTGAAGACGACCTTGATCTGATCGAGTTTCTTGCCGATGATTTCGCAGGCATTGAGGAGGCCGGCGGCGCTGATGATGGCGGTGCCGTGCTGGTCGTCATGGAAGACCGGGATCTTCATGGTCTTCTTGAGCTCTTCCTCGATATAGAAACATTCCGGGGCCTTTATGTCTTCGAGATTGATGCCGCCGAAGGTCGGTTCGAGGATCTGGCAGGTACGGATGACTTCGTCGGGGTTTTCGGTGGCGAGCTCGATATCGAAGACGTCGATATCGGCGAAGCGTTTGAAGAGGACGCCTTTGCCTTCCATGACGGGCTTGCCGGCGAGCGCGCCGATGTTGCCGAGTCCGAGGACCGCGGTTCCATTAGACACCACCGCGACGAGGTTGCTCTTGGCGGTGTACTTATAAGCGAGGCTGGGATCGCGCTCGATTTCCTTACACGGAACGGCGACGCCGGGGGTGTAAGCCAGGCTGAGATCGCGCTGGGTGCGGCAGGGTTTGGTCGGGGTAACCGAGATTTTGCCTGCGGGAGATGAGGAGTGGTACTCCAGGGCATCTTCGGGACGGATCTTCATGGATGAAAGCGCCTTTCGGGATAATTATAGCTTGTAGTCGGGAATGGCTATCAGCTTTCAGCGGTTAGCTGTCAGCTTTTTCGGCAGTGGCTTCGGTTCGGGCTGGGTTCCGCGTGGGTCGGCGTGGGTTCAGCCTGGGTTTGGGATCGGGTGGTTTTGTTGCGAACAAAGGACATATTGGGTTCGATTGGTATTACGGCGATGCTTGGGTTCATTCGGGTGCCTTTCCGGGGGGATCGGATCGATCCTCCCCAGATATAGGGTAGGGGGTGAGTTGGGGCGGTTCGGGCCGTGGGGCGGGGAAGTGCTTGAGGGGATTGGGGCGATTTTGAGCGGGGGTTGGTGAACCGCCAGCGGGCGTAATGTTGTCCGCTTCGCGGGAGCATGGTATGAGAGAGTTGTGAATGAGAGGCCGTTCCAGTTCGAGTGGGACGAAGCGAAGGCGGATGCAAACGGTAGGAAGCACGGCATTACATTCGAATTGGCCTCCACCGTTTTCTTCGATCCAAACCTCCTCACGGCCGCCGATGTGGCGCACGGGGAAGAAGAGGAGCGCTGGCTGTCGATCGGAATCGCCAGCAGCGATTCAGGCCGATTTCAGCACGGAAAGAGACTTAAGGCCAGGTGCGCACAGTACCGGGAAGGTCTATGAGCAATCAACCTATCGACGATGACATGCCCGCGGAGATCGATTTCACGAAGGGAGTTCGGGGGCTTCACCACATCGCTGCAGGCGCAAAGGTGCCGATGCCGGTTTCGATTGAGAGGGGCGTCTGGTAGTACTTCTCCGGGAAAGCCGGACAGCGGGGGATTGGATTGTCCGAGCTGGTGACCGAAGTGCTCAAGCGGGATATGGAGATTGGCGAGGCGCTGAAGTAGGACGGACGGGGTCCAGTGAGTCAGGGAGTG
>DATJYJ010000559.1:0-6474 GCA_035578025.1 Verrucomicrobiia bacterium | reverse complement strand
TGATCGATACCCTCAAAAGAGTGACAGTTCCCGACCGATCGAGTGTCGGAAAAAGAGTGTCGCCCGGGCTGAATCCGGTGCAGACTAATGGTTACGAGATCCTTGTGCCGGGGTGGGAGAGAGCGCAGCGAAAACGACGAGGCGTGATGGGAATACAGGCTCTAGCGCTCCTGCTGACCGCTGGCCCAGCCCATTCCTCAGGGGCGGACGCCGGAGTTCATTCCATCCGATTGCCCGTGGTGGAAGGGAAAGACATCCGCTTCACTCAGATAAACTCCGATCAGGGCGTGATCGAGGGCGAAGTCAACCACATTCTACAAGACAATCAGGAATTCATTTGGTTTGGCACCTCGGACGGGCTGAGGCGCTACGACGGCTATAGTCTTCGAGAGTACCGTCATCATCCACAAGATCCGAACAGCCTCAGCGGCACCACGATTCATGCGCTATTCAAGGACCGGTCCGGGAAGCTTTGGGTTGGCTCCGATCGGTTTCTCGACAGGTTCGATCCTGTGACTGAGAAGTTCGATCATTTCTCAGGACCTGGAACGGCGGGGATCGATGGTGTGGTCCAGGATGTCAGCCAGGACCGTCAGGGGATGTTATGGATCGCCTCTTACGACGGATTGTACGGGTTGGATCCCGCGAGCGGGCAAGCTGCGCATTATCGGCACAGACCCGACGATCCCGCCAGCCTGAGCAGCGATCTGCTCAAGGCGACGTTCGAAGCCCAGGACGGAACCTTCTGGGTCGCCACGACGGCGGGCTTGGACATCTTCGACCGCAGTACGGGAAAAGTGACGCGCCACATTTCCCTGATGGACGGGGTGGAACCCATGAGGATGTCGCTTTTCCAGGATCGGTCTGGAGTCCTCTGGGCCATTTTTTCGTCGAAGAACGGCCTGGCGGTGGTGGATCGAGCGGCAAACAGAGTTACCCAATATTCCTTCGGTGACGGTTGGGGCCAGAACACCGGAGTCGATTCCATCTTCGAAGACGTGAACGGAAACTTGTGGCTGGGCACAGGCAGCAGCGGACTCCTCAAACTGGATCGCGACCGAAAACAATTCGTTCGCTACCGCAACAATCCACGCGATCCGGAAAGCCTCGGGGCCGGCATGGTGTTAGCGGTGTTCCAGGGGCGGGAGGGAAACTTCTGGGTCGGCACAAGAGAAGGCGGCGTCAATCGGTTTGACGGAAGGCCGTCGCCGTTTCAGATCTACCAGCCTGAAACCGGCGGTCCCGGCAGCTCGAATGTTGAGCTCTCGCCATCTGTTTTTGTGGACAGCCGCGGCGTTCTTTGGAGCGGTTCCCAGGCGGTGCGCAACCGGATCGAGGGGAAGCCGGAGCGGTTTTCCTCATACGATGCCACTGGGGGATACGGGAGTCTTATCCATTCCGCCGTCAGATCGATTGCGGAAGACCAATCCGGTTCTCTGTGGTTCGGCACTTTTGCGGGGCTCAATCGCATCGATGTCCGGACGCGGAAGTTCAAAGCATACCGGCACAACCCAGCCGATCCCCGGAGCCTCTCCGCCGATGATGTGGCCAGCCTGTTTGTCGATCACAAGGGTGTATTGTGGGCCGGGACGCGGGACGGCCTGGACGCTTTCGACCCGGTAACCGAACGCTTCCGGGTATACCGGGCGAGTGGAGAGGGCCAGAACCAATACCGTGCCATCGCGGAAGATCCGCGCGGAGCCTTGTGGCTGGGCACTCAGTTCGCCGGCCTGCAGCGCTTCGATCCTTCAACCGGACATTTCACCATCTACCGGAGCCGCCCTGGAACTGCCGGAAGCCTGAGCAACGACCAGGTCAACGCCATCTGCATCGACGCCTCCGGGATCATTTGGGTAGGGACGCAGAGCGGCCTGAACCGGTTCAATCCCGACACTCAGACATTCAGCGTCTATTACGAACGCGACGGACTACCCAACAACCGGATCACGGGTATTCTGGAAGACCAGCGCGGCAATCTGTGGCTGAGCACCAGCCATGGCCTTACCCGATTCGATCCACGGGCAAAGACGTTCGCCAATTACTCCATGTCCGACGGCATCGTGAGAGGCAACATTTATGGTCCGCACGCCGGCTGCAAGGGTTTGGGGGGTGAAATGTTCTTTGCCTCATCCGGCGGAGTGATCGCGTTCTTCCCGGAGAAAGTGGGTGATAACCCCTATGTTCCGCCGGTGGTGCTCACGGATTTCCGGATATTTGGCAAGCCGGCGCCGATCGGGAGCCGCTCCCCGCTGAAACAGTCGATCACAGTCACCGACTCACTGACGCTGACTGCCGCGCAGAACATGTTTTCGATCGAGTTCTCGGTGCTGAGCTATGTAAGCCCACAACAGAACCGGTACCGATACATGCTCGAGGGGCTGGACACCGCATGGAATGAGACATCGAGTGCGCACCGGCTGGTGACTTACACAACGTTGCCGCCGCGCGATTATGTGTTCCGTGTGCAAGGGTCAAACAACCGTGGTTTATGGAATGAAAAGGGCGTCGCGCTCACGCTGCGCATCCTGCCTCCGTGGTGGAGCACAGCGAGGTTCCGGGTGGTTGCCGCCGGTGTCCTGGGGTTTTCACTCCTGGTCGCGTACCGGCTCCGCCTCCATCAACTTTCGCGGGAATTCAACATGACGCTGGAAGCGCGTGTCAACGAGCGGACGCGCATCGCGCGCGAACTGCACGATACGTTGTTGCAGAGCTTTCAAGGTTCGCTGCTGGTTATGCAGACGGCTCGCAACATGCTATTCCGCCGCCCCGACAAAGCAGGAGAAACTCTCGACGAAGCGATCCAGACAGCGGAGAACGCGATCACCGAAGGCCGGGATGCGATTCAGAATCTGCGTCTGCAGCCTGCGGTGCAAAGCGATCTGGCGCAGTTGCTGAAAACAGCGGGTCAGGAGCTGGCGAACTCCCCGGATGCGAATGGAGGATCGGAGAGCTACCACGTCACCGTAGAAGGGGAGCAGCGGGATTTGGACCCGATTCTGCAGGACGAAGTTTACCGGATCGGCCGCGAGGTGCTGCGCAACGCGTTCCGGCATGCGCACGCCAAACGGATCGAAGTCGAGATCCGGTATGACGCTCGCGCGCTGCGCCTGCGGATTCGGGACGATGGCAATGGCATCGACGGCAAGGTGATGGAGGCGGGAGAGCGCGAAGGGCACTTCGGGCTGCCGGGCATACGCGAGCGCGCGCAACGGATCGGAGCGCAATTGACGATCTGGAGCGAAATCGCGGCGGGGACCGAAGTGGAACTAATGGTTTCGGCGCGGCTGGCGTATGGGAAGTCGCGTAGCCGGCGGCACTTCGGACCGTTCCGCAGGAAGATCGAGGTCGGGTGATGTCTGATTCGCCGCTCATCCGGATTCTGACGGTCGACGATCACCCGCTGCTGCGCAGGGGGATCGCGGGCATGGTAAGTTTGGAGCCCGACATGGAATTGATCGCCGAGGCATGCACGGGCGCGGAGGCCATCCAGCAATACCGGCAGCATCGGCCGGACATCACCTTGATGGATCTGCAAATGCCGGACATGGGCGGCATCGAGGCCATCATCGCGATTCGCAATGAATTTCCCGCTGCCAGAATCGTCGTGCTCACCACCTACGCCGGCGACGTGCAAGTGTCGCGGGCGCTGAAAGCCGGTGCGCGCGCTTACATCCTGAAGGCCAAGGTGAATCGGGAGTTGCTGGAGACCATCCGGTCGGTGCACGTCGGGCATAAGCGCATCCCGCCGGAGATCTTGGCGGAGATGGCCGGGCATGCCGGCGAGGGCGACCTTTCGGCGCGGGAGATGGACGTATTGCGGCTAATTGCGCAGGGGAAATCGAACAAGGAGATCGCGGCCAAGCTCTCCCTTGGCGAGGAGACGGTCAAGAGCCACGTTGCGAATATCCTGGCCAAGCTGGGGGCCAAGGACCGGACGCACTCCGTGACCATCGGTTTGAAGCGCGGCATTATCGGGCTGTAACTCCCCCAAAAGAGGGAAAGCGGTTGCCTGTATCGAGTGTTTCCTTTCGGGCGTGAAGCTCTTAACCTGTGAACGGGACCATTTTGCAGCGGCTTTTTTCGACTTTTGCGGACGGCTGGCCGGGCGGCGGCTTGTTCATTCAACGCGTGTTGGCCGGTGGGACGTTGGTCTACCTGGAGATCGCCTGCCTGACAGGGACGCAGGTTTGCCCCGCGGTCGTGCCGCGAACCATCGGTGCGGCGGCCGGGATTCTGCTGCTGGCCGGGTTGTGGACGCCCGTGGCTGGGGTCCTGGTCGTGGTGGTGGAGGGGTGGATCGCGTACTCCAGCCCGGGCAATCCCTGGGCGCCGCTAATGCTGGAGGCGTTTGGTGCGAGTCTGGCGATGGTTGGGCCCGGCGCCTGGTCCATCGACGCGCGGCTGTTCGGCAGGAAGCGCATCGAAACGAGCCATCGTTAGCGCGCCGGCCTTCTCACTCGACGCGGATTGTGGTGGTCATCTTATGGGCGGCGCCGGAGGAGAGAGGAACGGCGTTCTCTGCTGCATTGGCGGTTTCGACGCAGATCATCTGCTGCCACTCGCCGGGCGCCATGTCGGTCATGGCGGCTGCCTTGTCGCTCCACGGGTTCCAGACGACGGTGCTCTCCGAGCCACTTTTTTCGACGATGATGCGCCGGTTCCACACCGGGTCGTGTACCACGCAGGCGGACTTGGTGCCGAGATGCACCTGGTCGGTTTCCTTGCCGATCTGTAGCGGCGCGTGGTTCAGAAGCTTGCGCTGGAATCCGTCGGTCTTGTCGATGTAGAGCGTGCCTTCGAGGCCGGAGACGCGCGCCTGATGAATGTCGCCGATCGCGAGGTAGGTGTGGAGCGCTTCTTCGAAAAGGAGCGGGGATGAGCTGTCGTTACGTACTTCGAGCTCCATCTGGAGTTCGGAGCCGACGGTCACGCGAAAACGCAGGTGAAAGGCTCCGTAACCAAAGGCGCGACTGGTCTCATTGGGGCACAGGGAGAAGGTAATCTCGATGTCGCCATCGGGGCGGAGTCCGGTTGCTTCCACGTCCCATTTCAGTGTGCGGGCGAAGCCGTGGGCGGGACCGGGCTGGCCGTAGCGGCGCGGCCCGAACCAGGGAAAGATGATGGGGACGCCGCCGCGAATGGCTTTCCCTGGGGCAAACAGGCTCTTCGAGCTGACGAACAACACCGGTCTTTGGCCGCGTGGAGTCCAGTGAGTCACGTGCGCGCCTTGCAGGTAGATCTGCGCCTCAGCGGACGGAGTGGAGATCACGGCACGCGCCAATCCTCCGGCAGCGTCTTCGAACCGGACGGCGTTGGGGAGTTCGAAGCGGCCGAACTGCGCTGCCGCACTCATGCTCCCGTGACCTCGAGTTCGACATTGACGTTGCCGCGGGTGGCGTGCGAATAGGGGCAGATCTTTCCGTGCGCTTCCGTCGCCAAGGCGGCGAGTTCCGCCTGCGGGAGGCTCTTGTCGGTAACGTGAATCTTCACGGCGAGTCCGAATCCACCGCCCTGGCGAGGTCCGATGCTGACTTCGCAGGTAACGGCGGCCTGGCGCGCGCTCTTCTTGTACTGCCTGGCCACGAAGTCGAGCGCCCCGCCGAAGCAGGCGGCGTAACCGGTGGCGAAGAGATGCTCGGGCGTGGTGGTGTGGGGCTTGCCCGGTCCGCCCATCTGCTTTGGCACGGAGAGATCGGCGCTCACGGAGCCGTCGGATGCCTCGGTATGTCCGTTCCTGCCGCCGGAAGCGGTCGCGCTTGCCGTGAAGAGCGGCTGAATCGTGTCCATAGATTATCCTCTTTACTCTAGAAAGGATTGTCCGGTGAGCGCCTTTGTTTGAGCGCGAGGTCGCATCTGCGAAATGACGATATTCGCGTCAATGAGGGCGAAAAACCGACACCGAATCATGCGAATCGCGGACACAATGCCCTGGATTGTTACTGGCCCGCGAAGTGCCTTAAGACACGCGACACCTATGCTCGCAACGACACATCGCAGAACGAAGCGGCCGGCCGCACAGCCCCACTCGTCGACAGCCAATGGCGACTCGCCGGCTTCCCCAGTGACCATCGGCAGCTATCTGGCGACCAGGCTGGAGCAGATCGGCCTGAAACATCACTTTGCAGTTGCAGGGGATTACAACCTGGTTCTTCTGGACCAGCTGCTTCTGAACGAGAAGATGACTCAGGTCTACTGCTGCAATGAACTCAATTGCGGGTTTGCCGCGGAAGGGTATGCGCGCGCGAACGGCGCCGCGGCCTGCGTGGTTACTTACAGCGTGGGGGCTCTATCGGCGTTCAACGCTCTCGCCTCCGCCTACGCGGAGAGCCTTCCTGTGATTCTGATCTCTGGCGGCCCAAACACCAACGACCTCGGCGCCGGCCATCTGCTTCACCATACGCTGGGGACGCTGAACCACCGCTATCAACTGGAAATGGCGCGCCATATTACGTGCGAGGCGGTGGCGGTCACTCA